>NZ_BOQB01000117.1 GCF_018332475.1 Bacillus sanguinis
AAAAATTAGTAAGATGAAGGTTCATTTATGTACACATGAAATATTTTATAAAGAGTACGACTTTACTCCAAAGTTACATTTTTAGTTTTTTCATCTATAGATCTAATACTAAAGGGAAAATAACTGAAATATAAATGTAATTGAAAGGAGTGGAATAATAATGGAGGTAAGCCTTTTTTTAGGTTTTTTTTGGGGATGGGTAACGGTTATCATCACAGGAATACTTTTTGTGCGACCATCTGTACTACGTGAACTGAAAAAATTAGTGGTAGAAGACAGGGGATTTGGAATTATGTATGGCTTTCTATCAATTTTCCTAGGATTAGGTACTGTTATCCTGCATAATGTTTGGACACTTAATTGGCAGGGACTCATTACACTTATTGCATGGCTCGCACTACTAAAAGGGATTTATGTAATTGCATATCCTGAACCATCCAAGAAAACCAATTTTGAAGTAAGGGTACTATCTACTCGTATAGTGCTTGCTATACTTGGTGTTTTATCTTTTTGGATGCTTATATTACTTTATATGAAATAGAGACAAATATTGTTGAACATGGGAGTATATAGGTGGGTTTTTTTTGTAGTCCTTCGGAACGAAATTTTATAGTTACCTGTAAATTTAGTGTTTCTTACCTTGTAGACATGTTTTTATAAATAGTGAGATGGGCAAAACGAAAAGAATCTTAAATAAATAGGATTCTTTTCGTTTTATAAAGATGAATTTATTTTGTATCACTAATACAATGTATAATTATTTTTCCGGACTATTCGCAGTTATCTATCTTGGTATATTCAATGGTGGCTATGTGACCATCCGGTCGAATCAAAACGGTATCTATATTTTGTAACTTGGAATCTTGTATTTCTCCTACTATCACCTTTATGTGCGAATCAATTTACCATCCTGCATTAATTCAAAGAGTTTATAACTTTTCTTATTTTGAGAAGAAATAGTGAGATTTGTACATCTCTTTCCTATCAATGGATGCCTTTCTATATCGTGCATCGACGAATACCTAACCCCTAAACCACTTACTCTTTCAGATAAATCGTTATTTATCTCGGGGTATGTAAGTAAGTGCGAAAATAACTCTCTTAATTCCATTCCTGCGTTTGAAAAGTTTATCATTAATTGTTCTTGCGCTTGTACTTCTTTGAAAAATTGTTTTCCCAAAGCATGTCGTTCAATATGATAACTTTTTAATAGACTTTCATATTTTTTGTGTTTTATTGCGAGTCCTAATTTCCATCCTATATTAAAAGCATCTTGTAGACCTACATTCAAGCCTTGTCCTCCAGCAGGGAAATGAATATGTGCTGCATCACCTGCTAAAAATACACGCTTATGTTGATAAGTATTTGCTAGTTTGGTTGCATTGCCAAAACGAGAAAGCCATAATGTGCTCTTAATTTGAATATGTTCACCTGTAATACTATAAATACTATCTATAAACTCCTTTTCTGTAACAGCAACATGAACGGGTATTGCCTGATTCTTAGGATCAACAATTGCAAAACGAAATATATTAGGTGTAATAGGTACCATCATTAATATCCCATTTATATTAGAAGTAGATAAAAATGGAGTATCTGGTATATCTTCTAAAATAACATCACCTAATATAGCAGTAGTTGTTGTGTTTGTTCCACTATTCGTAGTTTTAATGACGTAGTAGTGGTTTTAACTCGATTTCAAATAATTCGCTTTCAATTTCATTAAGTGCATACATTGATACAGGGGAGGGAGAGGTATTAGATAAGACTTTTGATGAAAGAAGTTCTCCTGATGATGAGTAAAATGTAACAAACACTTGTGAAAATGGAGGGACCATAATGATTACACGGTCAGTTTTTTGCAACGTATTAACCAACTCCAAAATAATATAGTTTTATAAAAAATCGAAAAACATTAGATAAGTATAAAGATATTATTATGGGTGCTTTTCCAATAGTGAATTAATAAATTCTTTATTTCATTGTAAACAGTCTAAGAGCACACATATATGCGTGCTCTTAGATTAGAAAGATAGTTTTCTATGAGTAGGGATTCCCTATATAATAAAATATGCTTGTCCAATTTAAATGTGAGAAGTTTTTTAATAAAAACGCCATTTGGTAAATATATGTGAAAAAACGCCTTATATAGGCACTCTTTGCAAAGTGTTTTGTCTACTGTAGTAATTAAAAAAAAGCGATGGAAGTTGTTATCCGACTTATAAAACTAGGCAGTAAGCTCCCAAAAAAAGAAACTCCATCGCCCAGTTACTAGGGTGACAGTTAAGATAAAGAGTGGTATTAAAATAATCATTATTAAAGATGTTACTTTATATAAAGTGAATCCCGAAAACAGGACACATATCAAAAAACCTAAACCATCTATTCCCTAAATTCTTTAGGGGATAGGTGGTTTAGGTTTTCTTGAATTCGCACACGAGTGGAGTCCCTTTATCGCTTATGATTACGGCTAATTATATGGAGCATCTAGAACTAGGATTGAAGAAAGTCCCGATATTTGTGCACATTCCCCTTCAGATTATTATACCGGTACCTTTTATTTGTTGTTGCTATAATTCGCAAAAGGATACATCCATAGGGGGATATTTTAAAAGATTAGCGATGATCAATAAAAGTGTCTGAATTAAATATCAGGTGAAAATTATAGGATACTTTTGTTATAAAGAGTATCTATAGATGAATGTTATTGATTTTTACTTCTGAAAGATTTGGGATTCTAAATTACGAGCTGTTGGAGTATCTCTATTTTAAAATTTCAGTAGAAATATTAAAATACTAATATGAATGTAGAAGATTTAATACAGACGGTAATATTTTGTTAGTCATGTAATCTTTTGATTTGATGACCTTTTCCCCATTCAAATAGTTCATCCATAATTTTCATTAAAGATTTTCCGTGCTCACTTAGTGTGTACTCAACCTTTGGTGGTACTTCTTGATATACGTTACGATGGATAATCCCATCAGCTTCAAGTTGCCGAAGTTGTTGTGTAAGAACTTTTTGTGTAAGGTTTGGAATTTCTCGTTTAATTTCATTTGTTCTCATTTTTCCATCCATCAAAACACATAAAATATAAACTTTCCACTTTCCGCCGATTACATCGAGTGTCGTTGCAATTGGGCAGTCATCATTTTGATTCATATAACACCTCCAAAGGTACCTCAAGGTTCCTATAGTACCTGAAAGTACGTACTTTTCAATTATATGTAACTCATTCATACTAATACGTAAAGGATTGATTAATTTATAAAGGGGATGGAAAATGATGAGAACACTTGTAATTGTAGCACACCCTGATATTGAAAAATCACAAATTAATAAAAGATGGATAGAAGAACTTGAGAAACATTCGGATGAAATTACGGTGCATGAATTATATAAAGTGGCACCGAATTGGGAGTTTAATATTGAAGAAGAGCAAAAGTTATTAGTAGAACATGACAGATATATATTCCAATTTCCGCTTTACTGGTACAGTTCCCCACCATTATTAAAAAAATGGTTTGACGATGTATTAACATATGGATTTGCGTACGGATCAAAAGGGGATAAAGTGAAAGGGAAAGAATTTGGTGTGGCTATCTCTATAGGTGGATTAGAAAAAGATTATGAAAATAGCGGAATTACGATGGATGAGTTGACGAAACCATTCCAAGCTACATGCCTATATACAGGTATGGAATTTATACCATCATTTTATTTATATGGTGCGGAATATAAACTAAGTGATGAAGAGATTGATAAAAGTGCGCCTGAGTATGTGCAATATGTGATGAACAAGAAGTATTCTAATATATAAGGAGAAACAGCCATCTACTTGTTAAGTAGATGGCTGTTTTTTTGTTTGTTTTATATTCACTAAGTGTAATCTTTAGTAAATTAATAGTTAATCTGGTAAAATAAAAAACCTAACATATATAAAGGGGAGTTTTACTTGAGAACGATGCGACAATTATTACAAAAAAGAGCAATGCAATCACCAAATTTGGAAGCGCTTGTAGGGGGAGAGAAAAGGTATTCGTTTCAGCAGTATAATGAACGAGTAAATCAGCTTGCACATTATTTGTTACAAAACGGTGTGCAAAGAGAAGATCGTATTGGAATACTATGCAAAAATAATCATCCGTTTCCAAGCATTATGATGGCAAGTTTAAAAATTGGAGCGGTATTTATTCCGCTAAATCATCAGCTTACTGTTTATGAATTAGAAACGATTATAAAAGAAGCGAAATTAAAAGTATTAGTTATTGATGAAGAATTTAGTGAAGTGTTATTAAAGATTGATGCTGTTAAAGAAATTCCTTATGTAATTGAAACGACAAAAGAAGGCTTTGGTTCATTTGAATTAGAGTTGCAAAAACAGCCAACGACAGAACCGAATGTAGAAGTTCATGAAGAAGACGATGCCATTTACTTATTTACTTCAGGAACGACTGGACAGGCGAAAGCATGTGTAATTGGACATAAAAATTTACATCATTATTTTGCTGAAATTGCAGGACAAAGAGAAATCCCAGCAGGTGAACGCTTTTTATCCGTGCATCCATTGTTTCATATGAGTGGCGTGCTTTCTATTTTAAATTGTATTTATCATGGCGTTACGATGATTTTCTTAGCTGATTCGAATCCTACTTTCATTTGGGATAAAATTGAAGAAGAGAAAATTACGACAATGCTTGCATTCCCGGCTGTTTATAGCTACATGCTTGATGAACTAAATAAAAAAGAGCGTAACATTTCAACCTTTAAAGTAGCACAAAGCGGTGGAACAAAAGTGCCAGAAACGCTTATCCAAAAATATATGGAAAAAGGAATCTATATGGTGCAAGGCTATGGTAGTACAGAAGGTTGGGTTGTAACTTCATGGCATCCAATGATGGGAAAAGAAAAGATGTCTTCTGTAGGGAAAACCTTGAAAAATGTAGAGGTGAAAATTGTTCATCCAGAAACAGGACATGAACTAACAACTAATGAAGTCGGGGAGATTCACGTAAGAAGTCCATACATGTTTAAAGGATATTGGAATAATGAAAAGGCGACAAAGAAGGTAGTAAAAGATAATTGGTTTAACATGGGCGATGCTGGCATGTTAGATGACGATGGATTCTTGCATATTATGGGAAGATATAAAGACGTTATCATACGCGGTGGTGACAACGTATATCCAGATCAAGTAGAAGATGTTATTCATGAAATACATGGTGTTTTAGAAGTTGCAGTAGTTGGAGTTCCAGATGACTTTTGGGGAGAGGTTCCGACAGCGTATATTGTAAAAGATATGCAAACGTCTTTAACAGAAGAAGAAATTATACAGCATTGTAAAGAAAAACTAGCAAGCTATAAAATACCAGAAGTTGTATTTATGGACAAATTACCTAAAAATGCTTTAGGTAAAGTGTTGAAGAGGGAATTAAGGGAAGAATGTACTTGTAAAATGAAAATTGATTAGATGATGAGGAATCCAGTTATGTACAAAGCATAACTGGATTTTTTGTTTATGATTCTGTTAGCGGATATTATTAATATTTGGAACTTTTTGTTTATTTCTAGTGTAATATTGAAAATAAAGGAAGTTCATTCATTTCCGTACAAGGGGGAGAAAATATGGCTATAAAATTAGAAACTGAGCATTTATGTATAGAACCTTTTACCAATGATGATGTATGTAGAATTAAAGAATTGGCTAATGACAAGGAATTAGCCAATATTCTTGGGCTCCCACACCCATATAAATTGGAGTTCGCGCAAGATTGGGTTGATATACAACCAGAACTTATAAGGCAAGGAATCGAATATCCTTTAGGAATCATTTCTAAAGAATCAAGAGAAATTGTAGGTACAATTACACTAAGAATTGACAAAGGTAACAATAGAGGTGAGCTTGGTTATTGGATTGGTAAGAATTATTGGGGCAAGGGTTTTGCAACCGAGGCTGTAAATAGAATGATTCATTTTGGCTTTATCGAATTAGGTTTAAATAAAATTTGGGCATCTGCCATTTCTAGAAACCGATCATCGATTAAAGTGTTAGAGAAGTCGGGCTTACGTAAAGAAGGTACATTAAGACAAAATAGACTTTTATTAAATACATATGAAGATGTTGATGTGTATGGAATATTAAAGACAGAATACAAGGTTTTAAATTACAGATAAGATTGGTAGTATGATTACAAAAGGGAACCCTTCAGAACAGGGTTTCCTTTTGTATTTTAATAGAACTTGTTTATTAAAGACATAAAAATTTACTAGATTTTGTATTTTGTGTAAGATGATAAAGAATATTCAATTAACTATTAAAGGAAGAGATGTAAATGAAGCTGCCGCTATTACAGGTAGAGACAGAGAGGCTTATGATCCGTCCGTTCCAAAATGATGATTATGAAAGTTGGTTAGATGGATTTAATAAGAGGTTACCATCCCAGTATAAAGATGACGATGGCTATCAAGTTATGGCATCATCAACAAAAGAATGGTTCACGGAATGGATAAGAGGCTTTGATGAAGCAGCACATCGAGATGAGATGTACGTATTAGGTATTTTTCGTAAAGAAGACGGGGCTAATATTGGTAAGCTAGAGCTTATAAAAATTTTACGTATGGATTATCAGTGGGCAATGATGGACTACTCTATTCATAATCAATATTGGAAAAATGGATATGGGATAGAAAGTGTAAAAGCCGCGTTACCGTTATTTTTTAATCGTCTTCATTTTCATAGAATCGAGTTACATATACGTGTTGATAATGAACCATCCGTTCGTCTCGCGGAAAGAGCAGGTTTTTCTTTTGAATGCAAGAGAGAGGCGTTTTCTTTGGAGAATGGTGAGTGGATGGATTTTCTTATTTATTTTAAAAATAAGGAGATGAATATATGAGAGTTCTAATTACAGGTGGAAATCGCGGATTAGGGTTACAGTTAGTAAAAGTATTTCATGAAAATGGGCATATTGTTTATCCATTAGTTAGAACTGAGGTTGCGGTAACGCAATTGAAGCAAATGTTTAGTTGTAGATGTTTTCCTATATTAGCAGACTTATCGATTAATGAGAGTACGGAGCAAATTAAGAAACAGCTTGAGGAATATACAGAGTATATTGATCTAGTTATAAATAACGCTGGAATTACTGGAAAGGAGACTGAGGTTTTACATACGAATTCAGAAGAATTAACGGACGTATTTAATATTCATTGTTTAGGTGTAATTCGAGCTGTAAAAGGTACATATGTGGCTTTAGCTAAATCGGATCATCCGAGAATAATAAATGTGTCCTCTCGGTTAGGTTCATTGCATAAAATGGCCAACAAAGAGTTTCCGCAAGGCCATTTCTCATATTCATATCGAATTGCTAAAGCTGCACAAAATATGCTAACACTCTGCTTACAACAAGAGTTTGAGAATAAAGGAATAAGTGTAACTGCCATTCATCCTGGAAAATTAAAGACTGAAATTGGTGCTTTTGATGCGAATATGACCCCGGCTGAAGGAGCAAAAAATATATATGATTGGGTAATAGATTCAAATGAGGATGTTTCAGGGAAGTTTATTGAGCCAGGTGTAGGTGAAATAAAGTGGTAATATACAATCTTGCAATCATTCAGAATCTGTTTGGTCCCTCTAAAAAAGTATTAAATGGCTTACCAAATGCAGTAACAATTGAAGAAACAGAAGAAGATGTTTTTTATAACGTACAAACATATAAAGAAAAGATAAGTAGATTTGAAGAGGTTTGTTTTAACTGGGAGTTAAAAAGAGCGAGTATTGTATTAAACAAACGGTTTAGTGGTTATAACACAAGTGCAAAAGTGTTACTTGATGCCGGTTTTTCTTTGCACGCAGCAAAGATAGAAGTATGTAGAGAATTGAACAATATAGAAGAGCTTGAAAGACAATATACATATCGATCAATAGCAGAAGAAACGTTATCGGAAAAAGAATTTAAATATATTTGGGAACAATGTATGTCGGGTTCAGGGAATCAAACTTCAATTTTAACTATCGATGATCATTTTTATTCAGTGCAAACAGAGTTAGGTAAAGGCTGGGAAAAGTCATGTATTGTTTTTTATGATAAAAATGAGCCGATTGGTATGTCCATACCGCATATAGAACCTGGAACAGAAAGTGAAGGACGGTTATTTTATTTTGGAGTAATGCCTTATTATCGCGGGAAAGGAATCTCTTCCCAACTACATCTTCAATCGTTACATATGTTAAAGGAAATGGGCGCTACTTATTATATCGGAAGCACACATACTTCAAATGAAAAGATGCAGAGGATATTTTGGAGAAATAATTGTTCGGTGAAAACGGAGATAGAGCTTTATTATAAAATTTTTAAAGAAGGTTAGGGGAAATGAGAATGAAGACTATAAACGTATTTCATTACGACGCATTTACGAATAAACCGAATATGGGGAATCCAGCAGGTATTGTATTAGATGCAGATGGATTAACAGCAGAGGAAATGCAGCGTATTGCTGAAAAAGTTGGATTTAACGAAACAACTTTTGTTCTTTCTTCAGAAGTAGCACATATAAGAATGCGCTTTTTTACACCTGGTTTTGAAATGGATTTATGTGGTCATGGGACAGTTGGAACAATATTTGCCTTGCGTGAAAGAGGTTTATTAGAAGAGAAAAGTAACCTTACGATTGAAACGAACGCTGGGATTTTACCGATACAAATAGGTGTAAATGAAAAGGGCGAAACCTTTATAAAAATGAGGCAGGCAACACCTCAGTTTAAAGAATTTGCCGGTTCAAAAGAAGAATTAGCTCATAGTATCGGTTTAGAAGTAAATGATGTAGATGTAAGTTTGCCGATTGTATATGGAAGTACGGGGAACTGGACCGTACTTGTACCGGTTAAAAATCTAGATGTATGTGAGAGAATGAAACCTAACAATGAGGTGTTTCCATCCGTATTAAAAGAAATACCTAACGCTTCTATTCACCCAATTTGTCTAGAAACTTATGATGAACTAGCACAAATGCACGGCCGGCATTTTTCATCAGCTTACGCTGGAACGATAGAAGACCCAGTGACAGGGACAGCTTCAGGTGTAATGGGAGCGTATTATGCGACGTATTTGGAAAAAGATTTTGACCATGAAATGGAGTTAATCGTTGAACAAGGTCAAGAAATACATAAAGATGGTCGTGTAACGGTATATGTAACGAAAGATGTAGAAAATGAGAAGTTACAAATAGATATTGCTGGAACAGCGGTATATGTGAAAGAATTTGAAGTTTTAATATAAAGTGAAACTTTAATCAGTGGGGGGCATCCCCACTGATTATCAGCCCTCACCAATCGGGCTGCCCAGCGAATAGTGGGATAAAAAAGAAAGCCCGGCATACATCCGGACTTTCATTATCTGTTCAATACTTCAATATACGAAGCATCTCCAGTTGTTCTTAAAGCAGAGCGGAAATTGTTGTTTTCTAATGTTTTAGCGACTTGTTGTAACTGCTGTGCATCATCATGATGGATAAGTAAGCTGTCAGCACCGCTTTCCTCTATATGAATGTGTTCGACATTTCCGATGGCATCATGTACAGCTTTTAAAAATTCAGGTTTCATATTGTCCTCCTATATGTATGTAACGTTATTGTTAGTATTTCCTTATTTATGAAATTTAAAAGTGAATGAATTTTTGATATATTATGATTTTGGAAGGTATTTACTATTTGTTTGTCAAATAATAGTAAAGTTGTCTTTTGAATTAAAGGGTGAGGGAATGGACATTTCAATAATCGCTGCACAACTAGTTAAGGAGAAAGTTATTTCATATTATCCAAATAGCATAAAAGTATTGAACGGAGGAACGACAAGTACAGTGTATTTGCTGGATGAAGAATATGTTGTAAAGCTGAATGAAGCGGAAGTAATACGGGAAGAAGCTAATTTTCTTTCTTTTTATGAGGGGAATAAGTTGTTTTCGAAGTTTTTGTATAAGGAACCTTTCCATACGTATATTGTGTATTCTTTTCTTGAAGGTAGTACTTCTTGCGAACAAGGGCATAAACGAAGTACGCTTCGTACACTTGTAAAAGAAGTTATTAATAAGTATGAAATAGTTTCAGATGTAGATGTCTGGGGATGGAAAGAAAGTCCGGTTCAATCTTGGCATGAATTTTTAACGACAAATGTAATGGAAGCTCATGGAAATGTAAAACGTTACATAAGTGAAGAAGAGTATAGAATGGTTCTTAAGTTAGCAAATAGGGACGCTGGAATAAATCAGCCGTTTTTATTACAGGGTGATCTTGGATTCCATAATTTTATATTTCAAGAGAATAAGCTGCATGGTGTAATTGATCCTTTACCAGTGTTAGGAGATCCTATATACGATTTAATTTATGCATTCTGTTCAACCCCGGAAGATGTAACAAAAGAAACAATTCATTATGCGATGAAACAGTGTGTATTTCATAAAAAAGAAAGTGATTTATATGAAGAAATAGTCATAGGATTATATTTGCGTATAGATACATGTTTACGGCACCACCCGAAAGATTTAGAAGATTATTTAGCAGCTTGGCGTTATTGGATGAGAGAAATTAAGCCAGCTTTATAGTACAAATAGTTTGGGGGAGATAGTGAAATGAACATAACAGAAGCAAAAAGAGATTTGGCACAAAGAACGAAAAGAGGATTTCCAGTTATAATAGCTGGTATTTTATTTTGGATTGTAGCGAGTGTAACTGGTGTTCTTCTTTCAGAAAAGCAAGTTGTGTGGGTGTATTTAATTGGTATGGGTTGTGTGTTTCCTTTGGGCTTAATGATAGCGACTATATTAAAAATTGATATGTTTGCGAAAGGAAATCCGTTAGGGGTTTTGGCAGGATTAATTGGTGGAATAAATGTATTGAATATTCCGCTTGTATTACTTGCCTATTTTCAATTTCCAGAATGGTTACCTTTTGTAGTAGCGATGTTAATAGGGGTTCATTTTATCCTGTACGTATGGATTTATGAAAGTAAAAGTTATGGTTTATTGTCAGTAGGGACTGTATTCGTAACGTCAGTTTGCGGGATTCTTTTTGCAGAAAAAGGATTTACTGTCATTCCCTTATCGGTTACAGTTGTTTATTTCCTTACTTTTATAAGTTTGTTAATTGAAAATAAAAAAGCAGATCATTACCAACAAAAATCAGCTTAATAAAAATATAGGGATAGGGGGAATTATGATGAAAAATTTCGTTTGTACAACGTGTGGTGTGCAGTATGCAGCAAGTGTAGAGGAACCGGTGAGTTGTCATATTTGTGATGAAGAGAGGCAATATGTGAATCCGAAAGGGCAGTCTTGGACGACTTTAGAAAACTTGCAAACAGATGATACATACAAAAATGAAATAATTGAAGAAGAAAATGGGCTTTATAGTATTACGACAAAACCAGGGTTTGCAATCGGGCAAACGGCATTTGTAGTGAAAACAGAATCATATCGTTTACTATGGGACTGTATTACTTATTTAGAAGAAACGACAATTGCGAAAATAAAAGAGCTTGGCGGATTAGATGCGATTGCATTGTCTCATCCTCATTATTATTCAACACAAGTAGAATGGGCGGAGACATTTGATGTTCCAATTTATATACACGAAGATGATAAAGAGTGGGTGATGCGCCCGAGTAGCCGTATTATTTACTGGTCTGGTGAGTCTTTACAATTAGCGGATGGCTTGGTCATTCATCGTTTAGGAGGCCATTTCAAAGGAGGATCTGTCTTACATTGGGAAGAAGGTAATGATGGAAAAGGAATTTTGTTAACAGGTGATATTATTCAAGTTGTAGCGGATGAAAGATGGGTAAGCTTCATGTACAGCTATCCAAACTTAATTCCATTACCAGCGAGAAAAGTGGAAGAAATGGTGAATCGAGTGAAGCCGTTACGGTTTAATCGTTTATACAACGCTTTTCATCGAGTAGTAAAAGAAAATGCAAATGAGGCAGTTGAACGTTCTGCTGAAAGATATATTAAGGCGGTAGAAGGAAAGTTGTTTCATACGTAAAAAGTAATTTGATAAGCGGCAAAGCACTGGATGCTTTGCTGTTTTTATAGTGCTGAAATGTCATTATTCGTCGGTAAGTCGATATAATTTCTTATATCTAAAAACAACGAAAAGCAAA
>NZ_BOQB01000118.1 GCF_018332475.1 Bacillus sanguinis
ATTTTTATTTTTAGAAAATTAAATAAATAGATTGATTTCATTTTGAATTTTTGTTAAATTGATAGGTAATTGAGCGCACTAACATATTACAAGTCAAGTAGAGGTGAGTTATGGTACAGTCCATTGATCGAGCGATAAGTATTATAAAGTTATTAAATTCTACTAATGAAAAAGAGTATTGGGCCATTTCTGATATAGCGGACAGAACACATCTCCCAGTTAGTACAGTACATAGATTACTTAACTCTCTAATTGAGCATGGGTTAGTTACGCAAATTTCAGAGACGAAACAGTACAAAATTGGACCAATGTGGATGGAAATAGGATTACGACAATTGGAGAAGGTTGACTACAGATCAGTCGCAAGAGAAGTAATGAAGAGATTGGCCTATGAAGTGGAAGAAAGTGTGTATTTGAACATTCCAAATGGAACACATTCTATTATCATTGAAAGAATTGATAGCCCTTTAAAAATTCGAGTTATCGATAACTTAGGGGAACAGATTCCTCTTTCGATTGGTGCCGCAAATAAAACGATGCTTGCCAATATGAAAGAGAGTGAAATGGAATATATTGTTGAACAGCTACTTTCTGCTTTACCAGAACAAAAGCAAGTTCTTCTTGAACAAATAAAGCAAATAAGAAACGAAGGATATGCTGTCAGTTATGGAGAAAAAACAGAAGGAACAGCTTCAGTAGCTGCACCTATTATTGGATTTAATCATAAAGTAGTAGGAGCATTAAGTGTTGGATTAATTAGTCATCGCATTAATGATGATCGACTATCTTTTCTTATTAGTAAGGTAAAACAAGCAGCACATGAAATATCAATAAAAATCGGCAGTACATCAGAACTATAATTTTGATAGCTGTCGTCATTTTTTATTCATATACTGGAATTCATTTTCATAATACGGAAAAACAGGGGGATTTATATGTCAAAGTGGCAATCAAAAGAACAATTGATTCAATTATTAAGCAGTCTTGTTGAAATTCCTAGTATTACAGGTACAGAAGCTGAAGTAATATTGCCAGACTTTGTTGTGGAACAATTATCTGATTTACAGTACTTCAAAGAAAACCCGCATCATTTGCAAAAAAATCCGACGGGGGACGGACGATATTTTGTTACAGCCCTCGTAAAGAAAAGCGATCGTACAAAAAATACAGTAATTCTAGTTAGTCATTTTGATGTTGTAGATGTACAAGATTACGGAGTGTGGAAAGAAGATGCATTCAATCCTAAAAAGTTAACGTCTATGTTTTATTCTCATAAAGATGAACTACCAGACCATGTACGTGAAGATATAGAACGAGGGGATTGGCTGTTTGGTAGAGGAACAATGGATATGAAATGCGGTCTAGCTTTACAAATGGCAATGATTGAGCAAGCTTGCGAAGGAAGATTTGATGGGAATGTTCTTTTACTAGCTGTTCCAGATGAAGAAGTAAATTCTGTCGGGATGAGAGCTGCTGTGCCAAGACTACTAGAGTTAGCAAGAGAACACAACTTGGATTATAAAACGGTATTAAATTCAGAGCCTATGTTTTCACGACACCCTGGTGACCAAAATAAGTATATTTATACTGGTACTATTGGTAAAGTGTTACCTGGATTTCTTTGCTACGGAAAAGAGACACATGTAGGTGAACCTTTTGCAGGCTTAAATGGGAGTTATATGGCTTCATTAATAACAGCAGAATTAGAGTTGAATACAGACCTTTGTGATATTGTAGAAGGGGAAGCGAGTCCTCCGCCAACTAACTTACTTCAAAGAGACTTAAAAGAGGATTATTCTGTCCAAATTCCGCATCGTGCCGTTACATTATTTAATTTGTTTTTACTAGAAAAATCAATGACAGATGTCGTTTCATTGTTACGTCAAAAAGTAACGAAAGTAGCAGAGAAAATAGAAGAATCATATGAAAAGCAAGCATATCGTTTTTCTAAATATAACCCCTTTATACCGCCTAATATGAAAGTAAATGTATTAACGTATGAAGAGCTTATTGCTTATGCCATTGAACAACATGGGCAAGAGAAAATAGATGATATTCAATCTAGTATAATAAAAAATAGAGAAGATAAAGATGATCGTGCAGTAACAATTGATTTAGTAGATAAACTAGCTATTTTATGTAAAGAAAAGGCACCGATGATTGTGATATTCTTTGCACCGCCGTACTACCCAGCTGTAAGTTCACGCAACAATCAGTTAATTAAAGAAGTAGTTGGAGAAATGGAGAAGTATGCACATTTCAATCATAATATTACATTTGAAAACCAAAACTATTTTGGAGGAATTTCAGATTTGAGCTATGTGGGCTTACAGAATCCACTACATTCAATGAGTTCACTTGTAGACAATATGCCATTATGGGATAAAGGCTATTCGATTCCACTAAAGGAACTAGAAGAGTTTGACGTTCCAGTATTAAATATGGGGCCAGTAGGAAAAGATGCCCATCAATGGACAGAACGTCTAGATGTAAATTACGCATTTGAAACACTATTAGATATGTTACCGAAATGTATTGAAAAATTACTTGTTTCTAATAAAATTACACAAGTATAGAAGGGAAGGAATAAGTAAAGTTATTTTAATATAATTAAAAGTTGGAACGGCCAAACTCAAGTATATATGCGTTTGGCCGTTTATCATGTAGTGTATTTCTAATTAAATTCATAGTTAGTATGATTTCTTATATAGTTTTACTTTTTCGTTTGACCAGATAGTTCAACAGACTTTTGTGTACAGCGCTGCATCGCTGAAATGATGGCTGTGCGTAAACCTTTTTCCTCTAAAGTTGCTACAGCTTCTATCGTTGTTCCGCCAGGAGAACAAACCATATCTTTCAATTCACCTGGATGTATTCCTGTTTCTAGTACCATTTTTGCAGAGCCTAACACAGCTTGAGCAGCGAATTTATATGCTTGATTTCTTGGCATACCATCTAGTACAGCAGCGTCTGCCATCGCTTCTATAATCATATATATGTATGCTGGTGAAGAACCACTTACAGATGTTACAACATCCATTAATTTTTCACTTACAATTTCTGATTGACCAAAACTATTGAAAATGTTTAGCACATCTTCTAAATCTTTTTCTGTCACCATTTCATTCGGGCATAATGCAGACATTCCTTCTCCAACAAGAGCAGGTGTATTAGGCATTACTCGTACAATTTTTAGCTTCTTATTAAAAGAATCCTCTGTACTTTTGATGCTTTTTCCAGCAGCGATTGTTACGATAATAACATCGTTTTTTATCACTTCTTTAATTTCGTTAATTACTGCTGTGTATAAGTCTGGTTTAATTGATAAAATTAAAATATCAGCATTTTTAGCGACTTCATTGTTGTCAGTAGTTATAGATATCCCATACTTTTCACTAGCATTTTCTAAATTCGTCGTGTTTAAATCTGAACAAATGATTTTATTTGAAGACACTATATATTTATTTAGCATCCCGCCAATGATAGCCATCCCCATATTTCCGCATCCGATAAATCCAATTTGTTTGTCCATAGTTACTCAATCTTGCTCCTTTTATCATAAATTATATCAATTCGAAATTGTTATCTTAAAATAACAATAACATCTCCGTGCAATATAAAGAAACATTCTAAGAGAATATATATCTTTTTGCAACAGTAAAAGATAAAAATCAATTATATTCGATATTCTGTAAATATATACACTATAATTTGAGGTTTTATATTTAAGTATATGTGTTAAACTTATATCGATTTGTATTTTCATTCATTAGGGCAATCATTTCATACAAGAACTTGTCGCTCTATTTATTTTATAAAATACCTCTTGACACAAAAACAAACTATATCGCATAATATAAAAAAATTAAACCGAAAATCGTTGAAGGGAAATAGTACATATGTCTTCTTGCGAAAGAGAGTGGAATTCACCGGCTGAAAGATTCCTCGTATAGAATATATCGAACCTATCCCTGAGTCTTAAATGAAAGTTTAGGCGTTCGCCTGCGTTATAGGCGCCAAGTGGATATCTATGTATATCAATTAAGGTGGTACCGCGGAACAATGACCGTTTCGTCCTTTTTATTTTATTAAGGGCGAATCGGTCATTTTTATTTTGCTCTGAAATAGGCTAGATACAGCACTGATGAGAATAGAAGTGTAATGTATAAAAAACTTTGATTTTAGACTTGGGGGATACAAAAGTGAAAAAACAACGCATTGTTGTAAAGATTGGAAGTAGTTCTTTGGCAGATAGTCACGGAGGCATTTCTAAAGAACAGCTTTCAGATCACGTTGCCGCATTAGCTCGATTGAAAGAGGAAGGGCATGAAGTTTTGTTAATTACATCTGGGGCCGTCGCTGCAGGATTTTCAGCGCTAGGATATCCTAGCAGACCTGTAACAATTAAAGGAAAACAGGCAGCTGCAGCTGTCGGACAAAGTTTGTTAATGCAGGCGTACACGGAGGAATTCCGTAAATATGGTATCGTTACTGCGCAACTATTGCTGACGAGAAGTGATTTTTCTAGAAAAGAACAATATAGCAACGCTTACGCTACTTTAGGAGAGTTACTAAACCGTTCTGCTCTTCCAATCATTAATGAAAATGATTCCATCTCTTTAGAGGAGCTAACGTTTGGTGATAATGATATGCTGTCAGCTTTAGTAAGCGGACTTGTTTCGGCGGATATGCTGATGGTTTTTACGGATGTGAACGGTTTATATGACAAAAATCCTCAAAAAAACGAGGATGCGAAAAAATATTATTTCCTTCCTGAAGTTACAGAAGAAATCGCTTCTCTTGCAGGAGATGCTGGCTCAAAACTTGGGACTGGCGGAATGAAATCAAAAATCGATGCTGCAAAGACAGCACTCTCTCTTGGCGCGAGTGTATTTATCGGAACAGGACGTGGACAAGAGAAGTTTGTAGATGTTTTGAAGGGCAAAGGTGATGGTACATATGTCGGAAATGCCCCTCAAAAAGAAATGAAGATGAATAAGCAATGGATCGCTTTGCATTCGGTTGTTAGCGGACGAATTGAAATAGACGCTGGAGCAGCTACAGCTATCATTCAGCATGGCAAGAGTCTTCTTCCTGCTGGTGTTACTAATGTTTCAGGGTTTTTCCAAGTGGGCGAAGTCGTAGAAGTAATGACGCAACAAGGACGCGTGATTGGAAAAGGACAATGCACATATAGCGCAGAGGAGCTAAGAGATGTAAAAGGTATGCAAAGCCAACATATTCAAGCAAGAGGCGAAAGGCATAGTTATGAAGTCATCCATAGGGATTATTGGGTTTCATTTTAAGAAGAGGGATTAAAAAGGAGGAAATAAAAATGAATGAAGTGTTGGCAAAGGGAAAGAAGGCGAAAGAGATCGCTAGAGAGCTTGTGCTTAAATCTACAGAGCAAAAAAACGAAGCACTTTCCGCAATAGCTCATCAGTTAATATTAGAAACAGCTTATATTTTAGAAGAAAATAAGAGGGATATTGAAGAAGGTAAGGCAAAAGGGTTTTCTGATTCTCTCCTTGATCGCCTTATGCTGAATGAACAGCGTATTGTTGATATGACAGAAGGGATTAAGCAGCTAATTGAATTACGTGATCCTGTAGGAGAATGTGTAAGTGCATGGGAAAGGCTAAATGGATTATCTATTCAGGTGATGCGTGTACCACTTGGTGTTGTTGGCATGATTTATGAGGCAAGGCCAAATGTAACAGTAGATGCTGCTACAATTTGTTTGAAAACAGGAAACGCAGTTATATTACGTGGAAGTTCTTCTGCTATTCATTCTAACAAAGCCATCGTTTCCGTTATTCACCGAGCGCTTAAAGAAACAAGCTTGCCTCCAGAATGTGTACAGCTTATAGAAGATACAACGCGAGATAGCGCAAAGCAGTTGTTTACAATGAATGATTATCTAGACGTTCTTATTCCAAGAGGTGGCAAACAATTAATCGATACTGTTGTGAGGGAAGCGTCTGTTCCAGTACTTGAAACAGGTGCGGGAAACTGTCATGTTTTCATTGATGAAACAGCGGATAAACAAATGGCATTTGATATTATTATAAATGCAAAAACGCAGCGTCCATCTGTATGTAATGCAATTGAAACGATTGTACTTCATGAGAAGTGGGCAGAGCAATATGGTAGCGAGTTGTTTTCAACTTTGAAGGAAAAAGGAGTGGAGTTACGTGGTGATCAAAAAGCATTGGCAATTGATTCATCAATCGTACTTGCTGCAGAAGAAGATTGGGGTACAGAATTTTTAGCACTCACGCTGGCAGTGAAAGTAGTTTCTTCTATAGAAGAAGCGATTCATCACATAAATACGTATGGATCTATGCATTCTGAAGCGATTATTTCAGAAAACGAGGAAATCGTCAGCAAATTTTTCGTATCTGTTGATGCTGCTGCGCTGTATCACAATGCATCAACTCGTTTTACTGATGGATCTGAATTCGGATTCGGAGCTGAGATTGGCATCAGTACACAAAAGCTACACGTAAGGGGACCAATGGGGCTTCCTGCATTAACTTCTACAAAATACGTCATTCGTGGAAATGGACAAATTCGAAAATAAAAATAAAAGACACTCAATTTGTTTGGGTGTCTTTTATTTTAAAAATTATTTACCATACAAAAAGCCCAACGAGCATAGCACTTAATAAGGAAACTGCCATTCCGCTAACAAGAAGCTTCCAAACATTTTTACCGATTATGGCTGATTTTTCGCCGCCAAATAATGAATTGTAAGTTCCGTAAATCATACCTACTGTACTAAAGTTAGCGAAAGATGCTAGAAATGTTGTTGCTACCGCAACCGTATGCGGTTGTAAAGACTTTAAGTTTGATTTTAAATCCATCATTGCGACAAATTCATTCGTCGTTATTTTAATCCCCATTAATTCAGCTACATACATAGCATCACTGCCTGATAAGCCGAGTAAAAACGCAAAAGGACTAAAGATAATGGAGAATATTTTTTCAATTGTTAAACCTGTTACGAAAAAGCTTAATATCCCGTTTAAACATGCAGTTAATGCTACATAACCAATTACCATAGCTAAAATAACGATAACCATATTCATACCGACTAACATACTGTTTGAAATAGTAGAAAAGAAATCCTTTTTTTCATGTTTGGAAGGTGTGTAAACAACATCTTCTTCTTTCGGGACTTCAACAGGGTTTAAGACATTGGCTAAAATTAATGCGTTAATACAGTTTAAAGGGATTGCGCTGAAAATATATGTAGCTGGAACCATCGATAAATAAGCGCCAAGAATGGATCCGCTAACGCTACTCATACTCATAATTCCAAAAGTTAATAAACGATTTTCTTTTAAAACGGATAATTGATCACGGACAACCGCAAGTGCTTCCGTGTTTCCTAAAAACATCATTTGAATCGAAAAGAAGCTTTCTAACTTTGGTAAACGAGAAATCTTTGAAATAATTGCACCTACTTTATCAATAATCCAGGTTAAGATTCCAAAGTAAGAAAGAATATCAAAGAACGTGATAACAAAAATGATAGGAAGTAATGCGCTAAAGAAGAAATCAATTGTTTGATTTTCCATAGCAGAAGGAAATGCAAATCGAATTCCTTCATTTGCACATGCCAGTAGCCAACTGAAAAATGACGCTATTTTATTAATGATAATACTGCCTAGCTTTGTGCCTAACATAAACCACGTAATAAAAAGCTCCAGTATGATGAGGATTACGATTGGTCTCCATTTTATATGTTTTTTATTAGGCGAACATAAGTAAACGATTAATATGACTACGAAAATTCCTAACATATTTAATATAAAGTGCATATCAACAACTCCTTGAAGATTATTATTTGTATATAAAAAAGCTCCTATTCTTCTTAATTTAGAATGAGTGTATTTCAACTTAAATTTTATGAATTCTAAAAATATAGAAGGATAAATTCGATAAAAATAGAATTTAATATATAGCAAACAAGGAGGGATAAAAATGGAGGTTTATCACATAACGAGTAGAAAGAGGGAAACTTATAACGTTCAAGTAAAATATTCGATACTTTTCGAATGTGCACTTGGCATTGCAGCGATTACTCATAAAAGGTTAATTGATACACTTGAAAAGTCTCAAAGTGAATGGGAAGAGACTAGACAATCATTAACAAAAGCGATGAGAGAGCAATTACAGTTTGTAGAAGAACATAATACGTGGAAAGCGTTGCTTCAGTTGTTGTATAAGGAAGAGTTTCAGGACGTATCACAGTTTCATGCTAAAATCGATTCGCTTTCAGAAGTAGATTTGAAGTATATATGTTTACCCTTTTTAGGTGAGAAGTATGAAGGGCAAAGACATTTAGCAGCAAGTGGAGATATAACTGCAATACATGAACTAATAGAACTGACACAAGAACATCCGTTTTTTTCTACGTATATTCGTTTTATATGTGATGTTGATGTACAAGTGCTAAAATCCCATTTAATTGCTGTTATGACAGGTTGGTATGAGAGTGTTATTCAGAAAGAGGAAGAGCAAATACTAACAATATTAAAACGAGATTATGAAGCGAAAAATGAAATGAATAAAAAGATGAAACCAGAAGAGTTTGTCGAGTGGGCGACTGGAGGTGTGAACTATATGCCAGAGCCAAGTGTTCATAATGTACTTCTTATCCCGCAAATGACGTACAGGCCGTGGAATATTGAGGCGGATATTGAAGATACGAAAGTATTTCATTATCCAGTCGCAAACGAAAGTATCCATCCTGAAGATCCATATGAACCGAATTATTTTTTAGTTCAAAAACATAAAGCGCTTGGAGATGAAGCGAGATTACGCATTGTAAAAATGTTGTTCGAAAAAGAACGAACATTACAGGAAATTACAGAAAGACTGCAACTCGGTAAGTCGACAGTACACCACCATTTGAAATTGTTACGTGCAGCGAAGTTAGTTGATATACATGACGGGAAATATGTATTAAGAAAGAAAGCAGTACAATCGTTAGCGAAAGAATTAGATATGTTTTTGAATAGATAATTAACAACGAGAATGTACATAAAGGGAGGAATATAAAAGAAAAGTTGGTGTATGAAATTGAAAAATGTATTGAAAAATCGTTCGTTCTTTTTTATGTGGATTGGTAGTGCAATATCAGAATTAGGAGGGGGATTCGGAACGTTATGTAATTCAATTCTTGTTTACGAATTAACAGGGTCAAAAACAGCATTAAGTAGTATGTGGTTATTATATTTTATCCCGTCACTTATACTACAACTAATAAGTGGTCCATTTATTGATAAATGGAGCCGGAAGTGGATTATGATTTTTTCACAATGGGTGCGAGCTTTGGTTTTCTTACTACCGTTAGTTATGTTACTTACTAGCAGTATAGAAATTTGGCACATATATGTCGTCCAAATAATAATAGGACTTATTACGCCGCTGTATACACCTGCAAGTCAAGCAATTACACTGAGTATTGTAAGTAAAGAACAGCTTCAAGACGCGAATGCGTATATTGATGGAATGGCCCGTCTGATGATGTTTCTTGGACCCGTATTAGGGGGAGTAGTCATTCATTTGATTGGAACAGAACTTACATTATCTTTCGTATGCATTTGTTTATTTGTTAGTGGCACTTTCTTACTTTATATAAAAGAAAATAGAACGTCGCAACCCATTCGGAAAACGTGGCTAGAACAATTTCTTCACGGTTTTACATATTTTTTCACAAAACCAATCATCGTTTGGCTCGGTATATTTCTAACTTTCGTTCAATTTGGAGTAGGAGTAACGATGGTCACAAATCTTCCTTACATAAAAGACGAGCTGTCAGCGGGATATGCGGAATATGGTTATTTTATGGCCGGATTCCCACTTGGCTATGTAGTTGGATCTATACTAGTCGGAAAAGTAACATATAAAAGTCGGCGTATACTTATGCTTGGAGGATTGTTTATAGGGGGACTTACATACATTTCGCTAGGGTTCAATCATAGCATTATCATTGCAATAATAATTGAAGTAATAGCAGGGATTTGTATTGCCTTTTTCAATGTTTATAACACAACGATATGCCAACAAACCGTCCCAAATAATATGATAGGACAAGTGTTTTCAGTGCGTTTATTTTTCATACGATCTGCTATGCCGTTAGGTGTGTTATTAGGAGGCATACTAAGTGAAATGTGGGGGATAAGAGCACTATACTTTATAATTGGTGCGATTATATGTGTTACTTCTTTAATAGGATTATTCCTTCCATATTTCAAATTTTTAGATGAGGCGATAGAAGAGAAGACAGCATAATTCAAATAATTATAACTTTTTAATTGAAAATAATTATCATAATCAACTATAATAGAAGAATAGTCGTATTTGTATTACAAAGAGGGAGTGGGATATATGTTTATCGAAACGAAAACATTTACAGTAAAAGAAGGTACATCAAATATAGTTGTAGAACGTTTTACTGGAGAAGGTATTATTGAAAAATTTGAAGGCTTTATCGACTTGAGTGTTCTTGTGAAAAAAGTAAGACGTGGAGATGAAGAAGTAGTCGTTATGATTCGCTGGGAATCTGAAGATGCTTGGAAAAAATGGGAAACAAGTGAAGAGCATTTAGCAGGACATAGAGCGAGCCGTGGCAAACCAAAACCAGATCATATCATTAACGTTGATCACGCAGTTTATTATGTAAAATCATCGAAAGCGGCTTATCAACAGTCGTAATATATAGTTAAAGTTAGAGGATATTTGTTTATTAATAAACAAATATCCTCTTTTTTCGATTTATAGTAAAATATGGATGTGATATATGTTTAATTGTTTCGTTATAAATGGAGGTAAATGAAGTGAAGAGAATATTACTAATGGCAGCTTTTGCAACGTCATTATTATCAGCGTGTAGTAATAATAATGTGAAAGAAGAAGTATCTAAGAATGAGGAAGAAAAACGTGAAAGCAGTGCAAAAATAGTAGAGCAGAAGGAGTATATTATTCTTGATAAGAATTATAATGAAATATTTCTAAAAGATGATAGCTCAAATAAAGAAGATAGTGTGAAAGTAAGTTTAAATGATTTAAACCCAACAAAATGGAAGGCGCCTAAAAGAAACGGTATCCTAGATATAGGTGATTATATCTCTTTGAAAAAAGAAGAGGGTAAATATACACCAACATTAGTAAAAGATCTTGTTGGTGAAATAAAATATGATGGCAAAATTAAATATAAAATTTTAGAAGTGACTGATAAATCAGTAAAGTGGTTACCGCTAAATAAAGAGAACGATGGAGGTGTTGTTCCACCAGAGATGGTAAAAGTAATGAATGCTTCGAAAATCAAAGGTGGAGATATTGTAACGATTCAAGATCAAACAAAAAGTAGTGAAGACGCAATTGTATATGAACTGACAATTGTTAAATAAGTATATAGATAAAGATATAAGAGAAGTACAATGTTTTTAGGTAACGAATAACGTCATAATAATATGTTTGGAGGTTACAAATGTTAGCAGCACAAATATTTATTAAACATGAACAACATGAAAAATTAGTGCAAACAATAGTAGCGGAAACCTTATCTATGGAAAAGGTACATGGATTCATGCTAATTGGATCTGTCGCAAGAGGCGATGCATATCCTGATTCGGATTTAGATTTCTATATTCTTTTAGAAGAAGGACAAAAGAAAAAATTTCATTCTGAAACGAGAGAAGGTATTTTAGTCGAATATAAGAGTGCAGATTTTAATCAAATTCAAGTAAACTTTAAAAACAATCCGATGGAACTATACTCATTTTCAGAAGGAGAAATTTTGTTTGATAGAAGCAATGAGTTGAAAAAGTTAAAGGAAATAGCTGCATATGAATTTGAAAACTATCGTGTTTCTAGCGACAAAGTAAAGGGCATATCTCATTGGTTGCATAGTTCATTAATTAAAACTCAGTCTGCTTTGAAAGGAAATGATGAGTTAAAAGCTTCATACATAGTTCATACGTCAACTTGGACATTGATAGAAGGGATATGGGCTATTAATAATAAGCCAGTACCGCCAGCCGGATCTGTTTTAAGGTATATTCAAGTGTTGCCTAATAAACCAATCCATTTGGAGGCATTACTTCATAAACTATTTTTAGGTGCTACGACAGAGCGTACCTCTTCAGCAATTTTTTGATTGAGTGGGTTTTACACAATTTAAAAAGTAAATAATGTGGCTATTTTATATAGGTACATTAATATATCACGTCGACTGGTTCATGTAATTGCATTTATAAAAAAAGCGTTCTAGGCTATAGAAAAAAGTATTAGACTATAAAGCATAGCCTTAGACTAAACGCTTGAATATCTTTCCCCACATATTTAAGTAGTCTACATACCCTCTGCTTAAAAGGAGATGAATGAAGTTAAATCATTTAAATCTATGTGTTGATGATTTATCAGAAGCGAGACATTTCTTTGAAACATTTTTTGATTTTCAATTTTTGGAGCAAAAGGGAAAAGCGCTAGTAGTATTGAGTGATGAGAGTGGATTTATACTTGTGCTAAGCGACCCCAAAGCATTTAAGGGGAATAAGGAAGTGATGTATTCAGAAGCTTTTCATATTGGTTTTTTAGTGGATACTTCAAATGAAGTTGATCAAGCATATAATCGTTTAGTAGCTGGTGGCATTGAAATAGAAAAGGCACCGTATTCTATGAGAGGTAGTAGTTATGGTTTTTATTTTTCAATGTTTAATGGGTTATTAATTGAAGTGTCCTGCCTTGACTATAAAGACGGTAAGAAAGTTCAATAGCGATTAACAAGAGTAATTGTTTGCAGATATAAATCAAGCCCCTTATCCAGTTTGGAAAGGGGCTTGATTATTTTAAGGGACATAAAAGTAAAAATAAACGGATTTTAGTCAGGAAAATGGCTTGTGAGACAGCTTCTTTATTAATCTATCTTAATTTCAAATTCAAACACAGCTTGATCCTTCCGAAACGGCATATTGAGTTCTTTAAATCGTAAGCTTATTCCAGACAAATTATCAGGAAGGGCAGGAGATATAACGAAATGATGACTAAAATGTCCATCAGTGCCACCGCCACCTTCTGACCAGCAGTCATATGTATCATCTATTGATAATTGGAAGAAACTATGAGGCTTATTTTCATTAAAAATTTCATCAGTGGAATCCCAATCGCTATATAAATAAACTACACTAGCATTTGCATATTGCCGAATAAAAGTTACGGTATACATGATACCATTATGTTCATAAGATTTAAAAACAGGTATATGTTTTTTGAATGTAGTTGGTTCGACACGAGGTTTAAATTCACCTTCGTCCATCATGGAAGAGAATAATGAATTTAGATAGTCTGGATAAAATCCGTATTGTTTTGCCCATTTATAAATCGCTTCATCATGTGGAAAACCTGGATCACCATCTGAAAGTTCTTTTCGTTCTTTTAATAGGGCACAAATTTTTTCATCGATAGTATATAATCTTTCATCGTAATAATCAGTAGGGCGTTCAAAACCCATTCGTTTCATAATCATTCCTCCTTTTCTTTATTTTAACAAATAAGAAAGGACGATATATTTTTTAATGTAAAAATTAAGTGAAAACCTAAAGATATTCATAAATCAAATATTGTAGATTTAAAATGAAGTTTCATAACCCGGTCTATTTTGCAGAGAAATTAATTATGTATAAAATAATAATAATAATAATGTATCCTAATGCAAGAAAATCTAGAGAATCAAGCAGGTTTCCCATATGGTACAGTACGAAACTATTATAAGTAGTACAGTGATATAAATAGGAGGTTACCGCTATGACAGCTGTATTTAAAGATATGGCGTTCCAGTTAAAAACGGAACGACTCGACCTGAATATGTGGGAGGAATCCGATGCAGTTTGGCTTAGAAAATTAGTTGGTGAACGTGGTGTAGACATGCCATCCCTGGACTCTGTTCGTAGCAGTCTTATCGAAATGCGCAAGAAAGCAACTGAAAATGGTATTTCTCTTCTTACTATACGTAGGCGAGAAGAAGGGGATTTCATCGGATACTGTGGCTTAATTATTGGGCGTGCCACGCTTGAGGAGCCGGAGATTGCATACGAATTGTTCCAAAGTGTTCATCGTAATGGTTATGCGACAGAGGCAGCATCAGCCGTGCTGGAGGCTGCGATTGCTACGGGTCGCCATAGACTTTGGTCTACTGTAGGTGCTTGGAATACGGCGTCTTTCCGGGTATTAGAAAAGATAGGGTTTAAGCGGCATCACAGTACGTTTGGTGAACGTGGTGAGATTGTTTGGAACGTACGTGATCTGTAGAGACCTGACCAAATCTGGAACGAAAAAAGGTAAAAGAAAGCCCCTATGTTAGGTTATTCAGTAATCTAACATAGGGGCTTTTCCTTATAGTAAATATTGATTTTGTATATATTTAAGTGTAATAGTCTATCTTTTACTTTAATTTTTCACATCATCATATAATTCCAGCGCCTCTTTCACACTCAATCCATTCTTCACAATACCATGTATCGCCTGAATCATAGCAGCAGGATGTTCAGATTGCCATATGTTTCGGCCCATATCTACGCCGATTGCGCCTTCTTGCAGTGCATTGTACGTAATGTTTAATGCGTCTTCAATGGAATCTAGTTTTGGACCACCAGCGATTACGACTGGGGCAGGGCAAGTGCTGGTGATTTTTTCGAATCCTTCGCAGTAATACGTTTTAATAATGTCAGCACCCATTTCAACGCATACGCGGGAAGCGAGTGCAAGAAAGCGAGCTTCACGTTTTTGTAATTCTTTCGCAACAGCAGTAATGCCGAGTACTGGCAAACCGTAATCGTGAGCTTCTGAAACTACATTTGCGAGATTTGAAACTGTTTGTGTTTCATAGTCTGATCCGACGAAAACAGAAACGCCGACGCCAATTGCGTTTTGTTTCACTGCTTCTTTTACAGGGGTAACAATTGTTTCATTCGCTAAGTCTTTACCGACGACAGTAGCTCCGCCTGAAACACGCATAACCATCGGTGTGCTGCAGTTTTCAGGAATACAGGAGCTAAGTACACCGCGCGTTAAAAAGAGGGAATCCGTATAAGGAAGTAAGTTTTTAACTGTTTCAAGTGGTTGTTCTAGCCCGTGAATTGGCCCTAAAAAGTAGCCGTGATCTATCGCTAACATAACCGCTCTGCCATCAGGTAAAATTGTATTTAATCGATTTTTAAATCCCCAAGTCATTTGAAATCACTCCTTCGTTAATGTTGGATTTTCCGTTTGTACTGTATCTTTATTTGGTAAATGCGGTGACTTAATAAAAACTGCTTTAAAAGGTTTGTCAGAATGGTTAATAAGATAGTGAGATTCATGAGGGCGAACTTGCAGGACATCGCCTTGTTTGATCGGAACTCTTTCATTATTTACATAGAAATCTATTTCACCTTCTAATGCATAAAAGACTTCTTCGCACGTCGTATGATAGTGATTTTGAAACTCCTGCCCAGGCTGAATGACAACAAGGCCAAGATCAATATTCGGACCTTGTATTAAATATTTCGGCCCGTTATCACCGAAGCGATAGGAGAAGTCATTTTCATTCGCTTTTAACATACTTTTCACTCCCTTATGTAATCTGTTACAGTGCACCAGGCGCAATCCACATATGTGAGGTGAGCCCTTTATCAGCTAAAGAGAGCTGACTGTCATATACGGTTTTCCATGTTTCATAGAACTCTTTATATAGTTCGTGATTTTCAGTAACTGGTTCGTATGTGTTTTCCCACTGTACAAACTGTTCAGCAGTTTCTTCCATAGATGAATAAATGCCAGCACCAACTCCAGCAGCAATCACAGTTCCTAAAGCAGCTGCTTCTTTCACAACTGGTACTTTTACAGGTATTCCGAGTACGTCTGATAGAATTTGTGGCCATAGTTTCCCTTTAGCAGCACCGCCAGCAAACACGACTTCAGAAGGGAATGTTCCTGTGAGATTTTCTATTAATTTTAAGTTGCCAAGTGTAACAAAGGCGGCATTTTCCTCAATAGCGCGGAACAGTTCTTTTTTGCCACATTTGTCAGCGTCTAAACTTAAATTTAAAAAAGAAGGTGCAGCATGACGCCAAGAAATATAGTTCATAACGTTTGAAAAAGTAGGGATAATGCCATGTGAACCGACCGGTACGTCTTTCGCTTGTTCTTCTAATAATTCATAAGCATCTACACCGAGTTTGTCAGCAAGTTTCTTTTCCTCTTGGCAAAAAGCGTCTCGAAACCAGCGCATAACAAGGCCTGGGAAAAAGGCTATCGTTTCATATTGCCATAGGTTAGGTGCGACGTGACAATTTACACGAATTGAAGCATGTGGATCCGTAATTGGCTCAGTAACATTCACTTCTTGCTGCCAAAAACTTCCTCCGCATATTAATGTTTGATTACGTTTAACTACTCCAGTTCCGAGTGATGCCATTTGTGCATCTCCGCCCCCGGCGACGACAGGAATTCCTTCACGTAATCCAGTTAATGTGGCACACTCTTTTGTAACGTTGCCAATTACTGTACCAGCTTCATTTACTGTTGGTACAAATGGTAAAGTTAGACCGCATTCTTTAGCGACATCGTTATCCCACACTCTATTTTGTAAGTCAAAAATACCGGACGTACATCCGTTTGAGGGGTCGATTTGTAGTACGCCGCTTAATTTATATAAAATCCAATCGTTTAACATCGTAAAAGAATGAATATTGCTATAGACATCTGGCTCATGTTTTTTAATCCAAAGTAGGCGTGGTAAAGCACCTAATGAAAAAGTTTGACCAGATCTTGTATATAAATCTTCTTCAAGATGTGACCGAATTTCTTTTAGTTCACTAACTTCAGCAGATGCGCGCCCATCAACATTTGCGCAAGCCCATATTTCTTGCCCATCCTTATCGTATAAAACAAAACCTTCTCGCATACTTGTCGCGCTAATAGCAAGAATAGAAGAGGCGGGAGTATTGCTTTTTTGTAGAACTTCTTTCGTGCACTGTTGTACAAGCTGCCAGTTTTCTATTACATCAAAATTCATAGAACCTGGGTAACGAGGGTCAGATTTATGAATCCATTCTTTTTGACTTACTGCAATTTGACTACCATGTAAATCAAAAAGAACAGCTCGAATGCTTCCTGTACCAGCATCAAAAGCTAATAAATGAGACATTAAAAATCACCATCCTTTCGTAATAAGGAGAGGGCCGTTTCCTCATCGGTAATTAATGTATGAATGAACCTTCCTTTTAAAGCACCAAAAATTGCATTTATCTTTTCTGTACCTCCAGCAACACCAACGACATGCCTCATATTGCGCAAAATAGAGAGAGGTGTGCCAATTAGGCGATTGTGATGCGGGAGCTCTAATAAATCGCCATTTGTATTATAAAACTGACCTAAAATATCTCCAGCGCCATTTTGATTGCGAATATATGTCATTTCACGAAGTGTAAGTTTTTCTTCTTTTACAATAGTGGCATCTTGAGATAAACCGCCAATACCGACAACTGCTGTTTGAGCAAGTGAAGCGACATGAAGCATATCTTTTACACCTGGTTCTGATAAAATACTTTGTGCCATTTCGGTTGTAGATGCTAGAAACGGCGTAGGGATAATGTGAAGGTCGCCATGCATGTAGTGTAAATAGTTTTGTTTTCTCGGGAGATAGTGGTTTACTCCGCCTGTTAACGTTACGATTGAAAGATTAATAGAGCTTTCAAAATGAATGTTTTCTAGCATTTTACTAATGGTTTCACCCCAGCCAATGCCAAGTAAATCACCTTGTTGAAGCTGAGTTTCTAAATATTGCGCAGCAGCTTTTCCGAGAGAATCGTGATAATTGTTTACTGGGGGCGGGATAATAAAAGCATCTTTTAAGTGGAATTTTTTCATTAGGTCACGCTCAATACTTAAACAGTGCAAACCAGTACCTTTTACGTGAAAGGTAACGATACCTTCACTACGTGCCTTATCTAATAACCGGACGACTTTATTTCTAGAAATATGAAGAAGTGAAGCGATCTCCTGTTGAGTTAATTGATCTTTATAGTAGTACCAAGCTATTTTCGTTAATAAATTCTCTTCAAAGTTCAGCTGTGTCATACTCGTCATCCCTTTCAACAATTGACCAATGCTTAAACATATGTGCCGTATATTTTGTTTATTCCAGTTGAAACGATTAATAGTACGTAGAAAAAAGTGTTCTAGATATAAAAAAAGGAATATACAATGCTACAAAACAAGTAGAACAAATAATCATTTTCTCAAAAAATGTTCTGTATAAAGGCAGGTGACATCATGTGGAGAACGCATCTTTATTACAAGTGAAAAAAATGAGTAAGGCGTTTTCAAATCAACTTGTATTAAAAGAAGTGAATATTCAAGTAGAGCGCGGAGATATATATGCTTTAGTTGGAGGGAATGGTGCCGGGAAATCAACATTAATGAAAATATTAACGGGTTTATATTCGTATGATGATGGAGAAATGTATGTAAAAGGAACGAAGCAACAGTTTTCAAATCCGTCAGAAGCACACCGAAAAGGTATTTATTTAATACCGCAAGAACCGCTCATTTTTCCACATATGACTATTGAAGAAAATATATGTATCGGGTTAAAAGAAAAGAAAAAGAAATTAAGAGTACAAATTCAGCAATTGATTAGCAGCCTAGGATGGGGTATTGACCTTAATGAACTAGGAGGATCATTATCGATTGCGCAACAACAGTTAGTAGAAATTGTTAGAGGATTAATACGAGAAGCCGAGATTCTTATTCTAGATGAGCCAACATCGACATTAACAACTCACGAAATTAAGAGTCTTTTTGTGTTGATGAAAAGTTTACAAGAAAAAGGAATTGGGATGATTTATATTACGCATCGTTTTCCAGAAATCTTTGAAATTGCTAACAAAGTAGCAATATTACGAGATGGAATGATTGTAAGTCAAGGAGATACTATACATATGACATGCTGATGGAGGGACTATTGCCAAAAGGGTATAAACAGAAAGAGAAAATAGAAGTAGTTCAAGAGACAGCAAGGACGAAAAAAATATTAGAAGTGATTGAAATAAATGGTCACGCATTCGAAAATATATCATTCACTGTACATGCTGGTGAGATTGTAGGTATTGCTGGCATTGTTGGATCGGGCAGAACGGAATTAGCAGAAGCGATATTTGGATTGAAACCTGTAAAAACAGGGTCTATTTTATTAGATGGAAAATCAATTGATACATGCTCTTTGCATAAAAGGCTAGACGAAGGATTAGTTTATGTGCCAGAGGATAGGGCGAGGAATGGAATTTTCTCAATTGCTTCTGTTAAAGAAAATATTGCAGCAGCAAGTTTACAGCAAAATAATCGTTTTTTTATAAATCAAGAAAAAGAAAGCGCTTTAGTTAATTCGTTTATAGAACAGTTCCGAATTGTTGTACAGAATATGAATGAAGAACTGGCATCTTTATCAGGAGGTAATCAGCAGAAGGTCGTGCTTGCAAAGTATCTCGCATGTAATCCTAAAATTATTATTCTTGATGAGCCGACTCGCGGAATTGATGCGAAAGCGAGGCTTGAGGTGTATGAGACGATAGAAAAAATGAAAAGGGAAGGACTCGCAATTTTATTAATCTCTTCAGATGTTGAAGAAATTGTTCAATTAGTAAACCGTGTATATGTAATGAGAAATGGACGATTTGTTTCTCATATGGAAAAAGAACAACTGAGTGTGAATGAAGTTACACGCCTTGCATACGGAGGTGTAGCGGAATGAAACGCATGTTAAAAATGCACGAAACGTCTATCATAACGTTACTACTAATTTATATAGCTATTGTCGGAATGATAAACCCTAGTTTTATTCAATTTAACTCGTTATCTTTCATGGTGAAATCAAGTGTTATTTTAGTCGTGCTAGCAATTGGCCAATCGTTCGTCTTATTTACGAAAAATATAGATGTATCAGTTGGTTCAAGCATGGGGTTAAGTGCAGCAGTTTGCGGAATGATGTTAACGAATGAATATAGTGCATCCTTGTCGATATTTGCTGCTATTACACTTGGCGCTATTATCGGTTTCGTAAACGGGATTGGCGTTGCGAAGTTTCGGGTACCAGCCATTATTATGACATTAGGCATGTTAGGAATTATTAGAGGTGCGATGTTAATTTTCACAGGCGGGAAGTGGATTGAAGATATTCCAAACGATTTTAAGCAGCTGTCATCTATCGTCATTCTTGGTTTACCTATAACTGTATGGTTCGTTCTTATTATTTTACTACTACTATACTTCTTTTTAAGGAAAGTGCCATTTGGAAGATACTTTTATGTGGTAGGTGATAATGAAGATGGCGCGAGACTTATTGGTATACCTGTTAATAAAGTGAAGATATATGCGTTTATGATTTCAGGCATAAGTGCTGCGCTCGCTGGTTGCATATTTGTTATGAATATCGGGTTCATTCCAAATCAAACTGGTACAGGATTAGAATTACAAGTAATCGCAGCCGCTGTACTAGGAGGAATTCATTTAAAAGGAGGAACAGGATCTTTATTTGGAGCTGCATTAGGAGCATTATTTTTAGAAACAATAAGCAGTTCACTCGTCTTTTTAAAAATACCAGCATTTTGGAATAATGCTATTTCAGGTTTTTTATTATTACTTATCATCATACTGGATAGTGTTATGAAAAAGTGGAAGGCAGAAAGGAGGATGAATCTATGAAGTATGTATACAGATGGGAAGGTGTTCTAATTGTATTGCTTCTTATAGAATTCATTCTCTTTAGTTTAATCAATAGTGATTTCTTAAATATTAGTAATCTCCTTTTTAGTACAAATGATTTCCTATTTATCGCAATTGCGGCGATACCAATGACTTTCGTTATAGTAACAGGAGGAATTGATGTATCGGTCGGCTCAATAATGGGGCTTACTTCGATTTTGATTGGTGTACTTTGGATGCACGGAATACCTATTTTGTTTGCTGTCATAATAGCCCTAATAATTAGTTGTTTAGCAGGCGCTTTAAACGGACTTATTATAAAAATGACAGATGTAGAACCACTCATCGTTACACTTGGAACGATGTTTTTATACGGAGGAATTGCACTCGTCATTTCAGGAGGGGCAGGTGCTTCTGGGTATGAAGGAATAAGTGGTTTACCAGACGCATTTATACAACTGGCAAACGGTAGTTTTATAGGAATACCGAATTTATTATGGCTACTGATCGTATTAACAGTTTTATGTACTGTAGTATTTCACCGAACTATATACGGGCGTCATGTAAAATTAACAGGTGCGAACGAAAATACAGCAAAATACACCGGGATTAAAACGAAAAAAGTAGTCATCATTGCTTACATGCTTTCCGGGTTAGGAGGTGGATTAGGAGGGACTTTCTTAACTGCCTATTTCGGTTCTGCACGTGCTGATATGGGAAGTGAAACAATTTTACCAATCATTACAGCAGTTGTATTAGGCGGGACACTTATTACAGGGGGAAAAGGAAGCATTATCGGTACTGTACTGGCGAGTATTTTCATTGGGCTTATGCAGTATGGCTTGCAAATGACGGGTTTAACAAATGAACAATCCAACGTAGTAATTGGTATTATCCTTATACTTTCAGTTATTATGAGACATTCTAAATTACATCAATTCACACTGGGGAAAAGAAAGAATTTGCATAAGGGGGAAATGTCATGAAAAGAAAACTAGGGATTGTATTCATTGTATGTATTTGTTTAATCGGTTTAATTGCCTGTTCTAGTCAAACTGCAGATAAGAAAAAAGCGGATGATGTGAAATTTGCATTTATCCCCAAATTAACAGGAGTTGGCTTCTTTACATCGGGCGGTGAAGGAGCAAAAGAGATGGGGGATAAGCTAGGTGTAAAAGTGAAATACGATGGACCATCTGAAGCGAGTGTTTCTGGGCAAGTAAAATATATAAACAATTTCATTAACCAAAACTATGATGCACTTATGGTTTCTTCAACGTCAGTTGATGGTTTATCGCAATCACTGCAACGTGCTAAGAAAAAAGGGATGACGGTGTTAACATGGGACTCTGATGTGAATCCGAAAGACCGTTCATTTTATATAAGCCAAGGTACACCAGACCAACTTGCTAATTTATTAATAGAAATGACCTCTAAACAAATTGGAGATAAAGGAAAAGTAGCCTTCTTTTATTCTAGTCCAACAGTAACGGATCAAAACCAATGGGTAACGAAAGCGAAAGAAATTATTAAAAAGAAATATCCAAACTGGGAAATTGTAACGACGCAATACGGTGAAAATAATGCGCAAAAATCTTTGTCTGTAGGGGAGAACATATTAAAAACGTATCCGGATATTAACGCCGTCATTTGTCCAGATGCAACGGCACTTCCAGCAATGGCACAAGCAGCTGAAAATTTGAAAATGGATAAAAAAGTAGTCGTAACTGGCTTCTCTACACCAAATGTTATGCGTGATTACGTAAAACGAGGAACAGTAGCGCAATTTGGGTTATGGGATGTAAAACAGCAAGGTGCACTCGCAACGTATGTTGCAAATGAAATTGTTGTAAAAGGAAAGAAGTTAAAAGTTGGGGATAGCTTTGAAGTAAAAGGAATCGGAAAAGTGAAAGTAGAGCCAAACTCCATCCAAGGTTACGATTATGAGGCAGAAGGAAACGGAATTATCGTATTGCCAGAGCGAGTCGTATTTACGAAGGATAATATTGATAAATATAATTTCTAGTAACGAAAAAACGTCCGAATGTATCGGACGTTTTTAATTTCTTCTTTAATTATGAACTGTTTCTTTTTCATTTAATCCAAGTGTACGACCAGTCGAAGTGTGAAGGTCTTGGAACAATCTTGGATTTTCAGTTAGTGAAATGCCGTAAGAAGGGATCATTTCTTTTATTTTTCCTTCCCATTCTACCATGCGGCTTGGGAAACATTTTTCTAACACTTCAAGCATGACATGAACGGCAGTAGAGGCACCCGGTGATGCACCTAGTAATGCAGCGATTGAACCGTCAGCTGCACTTACAACTTCTGTACCGAATTGAAGTGTTCCTTTACCGCCAGCATCAGTATCTTTAATTACTTGTACACGTTGCCCAGCAACTACGATATCCCAATCTTCACTTTTCGCGTTCGGAATGAATTCACGTAATTCTTCCATACGTTTTTCGTGCGATAACATAACTTGCTGAATTAAGTATTTTGTTAATCCCATTTCTTTTACACCAGCTGCTAACATCGTTAAGACGTTATTCGGTTTTACAGAACCAATTAAGTCAAGGTTTGAGCCAGTTTTTAAGAACTTAGGAGAGAACCCTGCGAACGGTCCAAATAGTAAAGCTTTTTTATTGTCTATATATCTCGTATCAAGGTGAGGTACAGACATTGGCGGAGCGCCAACTTTAGCTTTACCGTATACTTTCGCATGATGTTGCTCTACAACTTTTTGATTTTTACATACCATAAATAGTCCACTTACAGGGAATCCACCGATATGTTTTGATTCAGGGATACCAGTCTTTTGTAGAAGAGGTAGACTACCGCCACCGCCGCCGATAAAGACGAATTTTGCAGTATGATGTTCGATTTTACCACTATTCATATCGTGTACTTTTACTTCCCACAAACCATTCTTTGTACGTTTAATATTTTCGACGCTATGTTTGTAGTTTAGCTCGACATTTTTCGTTTGTAAGTAATCAAACAACATACGAGTTAATGCACCGAAGTTAACATCGGTTCCAGAGTCAATCTTCGTTGCAGCCATCGGTTCATTAGGTGTACGTCCTTCCATAATGAGTGGAAGCCATTTTTTTAATGTTTCAGGAGCATCGGAAAATTCCATACCTTGAAACAGCGGATTTTTTGAAAGCGCTTCAAAACGGTTTTTTAGAAACTCAACATTTTTTTCACCTTGTACTAAACTCATATGAGGTAGAGGCATAATAAAATCTTGTGGATTGCGAATTAATTTACTTTTTACAAGATATGCCCAAAATTGTCTTGAAAGCTGAAATTGCTCATTCACTTTTACAGCCTTACTAATATCTATAGATCCGTCAGATTTTTCGGAAGTATAGTTCAGTTCGCATAGCGCAGAATGCCCTGTACCTGCATTATTCCATTCGTTAGAGCTTTCTTCCCCGGCACTTGCGAGTTTTTCAAAAACTTTAATTTCCCATTCAGGTGCTAATTCTTTTAGTAATGAGCCTAACGTTGCACTCATAATTCCTGCACCAATTAAGATAACGTCTGTTTTTTGCTGCATGTTGCTCATGATAATCTCTCCATCCCCTATATTGGCAAAAAAGAGTAGGTGTTTTTTATATCTAAGCCGTAAATTGAAAACACCGCCTAGGCCCCACCTAGGTATTTACCTTTTTTGTCTCAATTGTATAACCATCTCATACTCTATTATAATAATTAATAGACTAAAATATCTAGTGTTATCTGATAATTTTAAACTATTTAACGTTTTATTCGCCAAAAATCTTATTTAACAAGCTCTTTTAAGGTGGTAAATAGAAAAAAATTACAGTTTGAAATTATCTCGAAAAAGCTTACGTATCGTAAAGTAGGTAGAAAGGATACCTTTTTATGGGATTTTTGCGCTATAAATAGTAAGATTATTCTGTAAAAATAAAAGGAGGGATACCAATGCGTACACAAGAACAAATCGCAAACTTATTTCGAAACTTTTCAATAAAGGAATGTAAAGGGTCAAGTGACTTATATGAATACTTATCAATACAAATTGCTGAAGATGAGGAAGTGCTTACACTATCTTCCTACGCTCAAGTAGGCCAACCAGTACCAAACTTATTATTAGGCGCCGTACATTATTTATTACTTGCAGGGAAAGAACATCAGTTAAAAACGTATTATAGTAGCTTAGTTGAAAATAAGAATACAAATTTAGACCAAGCGTTTGATCATTTTAAAGACTTTTGTAAAGAGTACCGAGAAGAAATCATTACTTTGTTACAAACGAAACTCGTTCAAACGAATGAAGTAAGGCGATGTGCGTACTTATACCCAAGTTTCTGCTATATATTTAATAAAGTGAAAAAGCCATTAGCGTTAATCGAAATTGGGACAAGTTCTGGATTACAACTATTTTGGGACCAATATAGCTATTCGTACGGAACAGATGGAATATACGGAAATATAAATTCGAACGTACATGTAACTTCTGAAATAAGAGGGGAGAATGTACCACATTTTCTAAAAGAAAGTCCATCTGTCGTAGAAAGAATCGGACTAGACTTACATGTAAATGATTTACATAGTGATGAAGATTATTTATGGCTACGTGCACTCATTTGGCCAGAACATAAAGAAAGGCTTGAAATGTTTGACCAAGCAGCATCTTTAGTAAAAAATGAATCTGTCCAATTAATAGAAGGAGACGGTGTTGAGCTATTACCATCTATTATTGAAAAAATAAGTGAAGATGCTGTAATTTGTATTTTTCATACACACGTCGCAAATCAAATGCCAGAACAAGTAAAACATAAATTAGAGAAACAAGTGCAAGAAATCGGCGCAAAACGTGATGTATTCCACCTGTATAACAACATGTGGGACCGTGACCTTCATATTGATTATTATATTAACGGAAACCAATATCGTGAAACGGTTGGAGAAACAGAAGGGCATGGGAGATGGTTTAGTTGGAAGCTTGGGAAGGAGACGCTTATTTAGATTAATAGGAGGGCACTCACTTATAAAAGATGGGGCATAGGCTCAAGCGTTGACTAAATGGTTAAGGAATAAATTTATTAGTAACATACAAAAAATGCTTCGGAGAAATCCTAAGCATTTTTTGTATTACATTTAAACCCCATAATGGATCATGTGCTTTTGTTCTGCTGTAGCTTGTACAATTTTTGAAGCTAACTCATTCAGCTCATCAGATTTTTTGAAGAACTTTGAAGGTGTAACTGTTTCAGTATTTGAAGAAGTAAAAGCAGAAGCGACATTAGACAAACCTATGCCATTGATTTCGATGAGATATGAAAATCGTAATGTAAAAAAAGAGCCACATACTTCAGATGTAGAATTAGGTTTTACAATTCATCAATTAGAAATCGTTGAGGGAGAATATAAAGACTATGTTCTTG
>NZ_BOQB01000119.1 GCF_018332475.1 Bacillus sanguinis
TTTAAAAGGATTTCGTCAAAATATGTTAAACGAACTTAAAGGAATTAAAGTTGTTAACGAACAAGGCACTGATGTTACACCGGCGAAATTAAAAGCTTTAAAAAAGCAAGAGAATGCAAAATTAAACTAAAAGATGGGCGAAGCCCATCTTTTTTATTTATTATATCCGTTATTTAATAACTTTCCAGTTGTTATTAAATGTTGCTTCTATCTTTTTGTGTTTCAAAATATAATTAGCGATCAGTTCAGACATATCTGTTGGTATGTCTTTTATTACGGGCTTATTTTGGAACATAAAGAAGTTTCCACCGCCGCTTGCGCGATAATTATTCATAACGACGTCATATTCTTCATTCATATTAAGAGGAGCCCCTTTATATTGTAAAGATTCTACTCTCTCACCAACTGGTTTGGAAATGCTTAATACGTACGAAATCCCTTCCCACATATCGTAATTATAGTGTTGCGGCTTTGGTTCTATGAAGGTAGGGTTTACGATGATAGCTCCATCTGCATTTAATGTGAAATAAGAAGCAGAGAGTTCAAGGGCATCTTTTATATCGGCTCCAGTTATTCTAATTACTTTTAATGTATTTGGATAAATATAATTAGAAACGATGTCGCGCATTGTGACATATTTCGGGAAACCTGGAGATGTATTGTGGAATAAGCTTGTACAAGAAATAGAAACATTAGCTATATCCATCTGTATCTTATTTATGAATTCAATAAAAGGATGGTCTTGCAAACGAGTTTGCATAGCGTCTGAAATTTGCATATCTCCATCGATTAATCCAATAGGTTGATCGAGCCAATTTTGTGTTTTCTCTTCATAATCGGTAACTAAAGAAAGGATATGTTGGTCCGCCGCAATTCCTTGTACGGGCAATAATTGTGAATGACTCTCTTTTTTTACCCATTTGTTTTCTGTTTTTTCGAATGATACTGTTACTTTTCCAAGGGAATGTCCATTGCATCCAGTCTGTAAAATTGTTACACCATTTATTGCGGTGTGAGCGATTTCCCGATGTTGGTGACCTGTTAGTAAAATATCTATACCTTCAATTTCATGGCACATTGCATATCCTTGGTTTTCACCTGTTAAAACTTCAGTCGGTACCCCGGTTTGTAAATCGCGTTCAAATCCCCCGTGGTAGGCTACGACTAATAAATCTGGTTTCTCGTGTTCGTGAATGTAAGAAACCCACCTTTTTGTTGTTTCTAATGCATCTTCAAATTGTAAATCTTGAATGTGATGGGGTTGTTCCCAATTGGGAATGTAATGCGTTGTCATCCCTAAAATAGCAATTTTTATATTTGATTCAATATGTTTTATTATATATGGTTTCCCGAAGTAAGGTTCTTTTCTGTTTTTATCTAAAATATTTGCTGATAGGTACGGGAAGTTTGCAGTAGAAATAGCATTGTTTAATACATCCATTCCATAATTAAATTCATGATTCCCAATAACTGCAGCATCATAATTCAAATAGTTCGCTAATAAAGACATTGGATTTTTCTTATTTTCTTCATATGTAGCGTAATGATAAGTAAAGGGTGTTCCTTGTATGAAGTCACCGTTATCAATTAAAAGAACGTTTCTATTTTGGGAACGTTCTTTTTTTATAAGGGTAGAAATTTTAGCTAAACCAATTTCAGCTTTGGAGTTATCTTGGTAGTGAATTGGATAAACAGTTCCATGTATATCACTTGTTAATAAAATGTTTAAAGTTACAATTTGATTTGGATTCAATATCATTCACCTTTTCTATTGTTATCTACTAATTAAGCATATCAAATATATAAAGAGAATTTTAATGAGAATGTATAGAATGTGTAAAGATTCTGTAAATAAGTAATTATACGTGAAAATGTGTGATATATTTCTTCATGTTTACGGAAGCTAATTTTATAACAACAAAAATGGAGGCATTAATATGTTGAAAAAAGTTTTTGCAATGAGTACGACAGTTGTACTAGCGGCGGGATTATTAAGTGGTTGTGGAGCGAAAGAATCAAGTGCAAGTAAAACTGAAGATACGAAAAAAGGTTATGTACCGAAGACTTTAAATGTTCAATTTGTTCCTTCTCAAAATGCGGATACGTTAGAGGCAAAGGCAAAACCATTGGAAAAGCTATTAAGTGATAAATTAAATATTCCGGTAAAAGTAAGTATTTCAACGAATTACAATACAATTGTAGAAGCGATGGCGTCTAAGCAAGTAGATGTAGGGTTTTTACCTCCAACAGCGTATGTGCTAGCGCATGAGAAAAAGGCAGCAAACGTAATTTTACAAGCGCAACGTTTTGGAGTAGATGATGAAACGGGAGCTCCTACAAAGGATTTAGTAGACTTTTATAAATCTGAGTTTGTAGTTAAGAAAGATTCAAATATTAATAGTGTAAAAGATTTAAAAGGTAAAAAAATTGGTTATCAAGATGTAACATCATCAGCGGGGTATGTATGGCCTGCGGCTGTATTGTTAAAAGAGGGGGTTGATCCGCTAAAGGATGTGAAACCTGTTACATTAAAAGGTCACGATCAGTCACTTATTGCTCTTTTAAATGGTGATGTAGATGCAGCTGTTGTATTCCAAGATGCTCGTAATATTGTAAAAAAAGATTATCCGAATATATTCGAACAAACGAAAATAGTGAAATTTACGGAGAAAATTCCAAACGATACGATTTCAGTACGTTCTGATTTAGATGCAGAGTGGAGTAAGAAATTACAGGACGCTTTCATTGAAATAGGAAAGAATGAGGAAGGTCACAAAATCATTAAAGAAGTATATTCACATGAAGGATATGTTAAATCTGATGATAGTAAATTTGATATCGTTCGTGAATATGGAAAGAAAGTAAAAACGCAATAATACATATGGAAATGGAAGCTAACTGGAAGTTTATGTTTCCAGTTAGTTTGCCGTTTTGAATACATAGAAGGTAGGTAAGATGTGTGATAGAATTTCGAAATGTTTCCAAAATGTATCCGAATGGTACAAAAGGATTGAATAATATAAATTTGGACATTCAAAAAGGTGAGTTTGTAGTAATGGTAGGGCTGTCCGGGGCTGGAAAGTCTACACTTCTCAGATCGGTAAATCGCCTTCATGAGATTACAGAAGGAGAAATCATTATTGAAGGTGAGTCTATTACTGCTGCGAAAGGAAGAGAATTACGACGCATGCGCCGGGATATTGGTATGATTTTTCAAAGTTTTAACCTTGTAAAGCGATCAACGGTATTGAAGAATGTATTAGCTGGGCGTGTTGGATACCATTCGACTTTTCGTACAACGTTAGGTCTATTTCCAAAAGAAGATTTGGAGCTTGCCTTTCAATCGTTAAAAAGGGTGAATATTTTAGAAAAAGCATATGCGCGAGCTGATGAATTATCAGGAGGCCAACAGCAACGTGTATCGATTGCTAGAGCGTTGGCGCAAGAAGCAAAAATCATATTGGCAGATGAACCTGTTGCGTCGTTAGATCCGCTAACAACGAAGCAAGTATTAGATGATTTGAAAAAAATTAATGAAGATTTTGGAATTACAACAATTGTAAACTTACATTCTATTGATTTAGCGAGGCAGTATGCGACACGCATTATTGGATTACATGCAGGCGAAATTGTTTTTGATGGTTCAGTAGAAGAGGCAACGGATGAAAAATTTGCTGAAATTTATGGAGACGTAGCACAGAAAAGTGAATTATTAGAGGTGGCAGTTAAATGAATGACGTGACGATATATTCGAAATCGATACCGAAGCCGCCGAGTAAGTTGAAACATATGTTAACTGTTATTCTAGTTATTTTACTGTTGTGGGGAAGTAGTGTACAGGTCGACGCATCATTTTCAAAACTAGTAGTTGGTTTTCCTAATATGATGGATTTATTAAAAGAGATGGTGCCGCCAGACTGGAGTTATTTTCAAGTTATTACAACAGCGATGTTAGATACAATACGTATGGCGATTATTGGGACGACTTTAGGAGCGATTTTAGCTATTCCACTGGCACTATTTGCGGCAAGTAATGTGTTTACTAGTGCATTTTTGTATGGTCCAGCTCGATTGGTTTTAAATTTTATTCGAACGATACCAGATTTATTATTAGCGGCAATTTTCGTAGCTATTTTTGGAATAGGACCACTTCCAGGTATTTTGGCTCTTACTTTTTTCTCAATTGGGCTCGTGGCGAAATTGTTGTATGAGTCAATGGAATCGATTGATCCAGGTCCATTAGAGGCGATGACAGCAGTGGGAGCAAATAAAGTGCAATGGATTGTGTACGGGGTAATTCCGCAAGTGAAAGCACATTTTGTTTCCTATGTTCTTTATACATTTGAGGTGAACGTACGTGCAGCAGCTGTTTTAGGTTTAGTAGGGGCAGGCGGTATTGGATTATATTATGATCGTACACTTGGATTTTTACAATATCAACAAACTGCATCTATTATTATCTATACTCTCGTTGTTGTATTGTTAATTGATTATGTAAGTACATTGTTGCGGGAGAAATTATAATGAGTAAAACGACGTTAATTGTACCAAAACCGAAGAAACCGAGTGTGTATCGCTGGTTTATTTTTATAGCACTTATATTTGTATATGTTTGGGCTTTTTCAGGAGTACCGCTAGAGGGAATAAAGGATACGGCGGGAGAAATTACAAAAGCAATTATGACAGGTGTATTGAATCCAGATTGGTCGTATGTATCTTTGCCAGATGGTGAAGATTTATTACATGGTTTAATTGATACGTTGGCAATTGCGATATTAGGTACATTTATTTCTGCCTTTTTATCTGTTCCATTCGCTTTTTGGGCGGCAACGAATATGAGCAGTGGAAAATTAACTTCAGGAACTGGGAAATTTGTACTTAGTTTTGTTCGTACATTTCCTGAATTAGTTATGGCTCTTTTATTTATAAAAGCTGTTGGACCAGGATCTTTTGCCGGAGTTCTAGCTTTAGGATTACACTCTATCGGAATGTTAGGGAAATTATATTCAGAAGGAATTGAAAATATAGATAAAGGACCGACGGAAGCGTTAATAGCTACAGGCGCGAATCGCTTTCAAATACTTTGGTATGCAGTATTGCCACAAGTATTACCGGATTTTCTATCGTATACGTTATACAGGTTCGAAATTAATGTACGATCCGCTGCCATTTTAGGTGTTATTGGAGCAGGTGGTATTGGTACGCCACTAATTTTTGCGCTGAGTTCACGTAATTGGTCTCGCGTGGGAATTATTTTATTGGGCATTATTTTAATGGTCATTATCATTGATTTTATTTCAAGTTCGATTCGGAAGAAAATTGTATGATTTATTTTAAGCACCTATAAAAGGTGCTTTTTTATATAAAGCAGAGGCAACGATAGATGAGTGTGTTGTATTGAGTGATGAGATAATCGTATATCTATTAGATTTCATCCATTGGATTCCGGTCTATTATCCAGCGAAAAGAGCAGAAGGATTCGGAATTCACTATAATGGTATTACGAAAATAGGACAGCAAGGGGCAGTGATAGCAGAACAATTATTTTGTTCGCTAATTAGCATGTTTTCTTTAGCGCCAGAAACAATCGAACTGACAGGGCAGTTTCAATGGGGAAATGATAAGAATACGGATGGAGAATATGAAAGGTACGTATTTGATCGAGATAAATTATGCCAAGATTTACAGTCGTTTATTCATTTGCTTCACAAAGTGAAAAAATGGGGAAGGATATATTTTGCATTATGGAATTTGAAAATGATGAATAAATATACAGATAATTCCCTTTCTTTTTAAAATAAAAACAATGAAAAAGTATGTCATATTGAATGCCCATACATTCCCGGAATCATTGATTTTTTTATAAAAAACCAAAAAAATATCAACATATTTGTCGATACATGTTGTATAATCTTGCGTGGGAAGCTATCATATAAATGTATAAAACGTTTACTAATATAAGCGAAGGGAAGAATAGCATGTCACATTCAATCGAACAACTTTCTATCAACACGATTCGCACATTATCCATCGATGCGATTGAAAAAGCAAACTCTGGTCACCCAGGAATGCCAATGGGTGCAGCACCAATGGCTTATACATTATGGACTCAATTTATGAAACACAATCCAAATAACCCAACGTGGTTTAACCGTGATCGTTTCGTATTATCTGCAGGTCATGGTTCAATGTTATTATACAGCCTACTTCACCTATCTGGTTATGATGTAACAATGGATGACTTAAAGAACTTCCGTCAATGGGGAAGCAAAACTCCAGGACATCCTGAGTATGGTCATACAGCTGGTGTAGATGCAACTACTGGTCCACTTGGGCAAGGTATTGCAACTGCTGTAGGTATGGCAATGGCTGAAAGACATTTAGCGGCTAAATATAACCGTGATGCGTATAATGTAGTAGATCATCATACATACGCTATTTGTGGTGATGGAGATTTAATGGAAGGCGTTTCTGCTGAAGCATCTTCATTAGCTGCTCATTTACAATTAGGTCGTCTTGTTGTGCTTTACGATTCAAACGATATTTCATTAGATGGCGATTTAAATCGTTCATTCTCTGAAAGTGTAGAAGATCGTTACAAAGCATACGGATGGCAAGTAATCCGTGTTGAGGATGGAAACGATATTGAAGCAATCGCGAAAGCAATTGAAGAAGCGAAAGCTGACGAAAAACGCCCAACGCTAATTGAAGTAAGAACGACAATTGGTTTCGGTTCTCCAAACAAATCAGGAAAATCAGCTTCACACGGTTCTCCACTTGGTGTAGACGAAACAAAATTAACGAAAGAAGCATACGCTTGGACTGCTGAACAAGACTTCCATGTAGCAGAAGAAGTATATGACAACTTCCGTAAAACAGTACAAGATGTTGGTGAAACAGCGCAAGCAGCTTGGAACACGATGCTAGGTGAATATGCACAAGCATATCCAGAATTAGCAAACGAATTGCAAGCAGCAATGAATGGTCTTCTTCCAGAAGGTTGGGAGCAAAACTTACCAACTTATGAATTAGGATCAAAAGCAGCAACTCGTAATTCTTCAGGTGCTGTAATTAATGCAATTGCAGAGTCTGTACCATCGTTCTTCGGTGGATCTGCTGACCTTGCTGGTTCTAACAAAACATACATGAATAACGAAAAAGACTTTACAAGAGATGATTACAGCGGTAAAAACATTTGGTACGGTGTTCGTGAGTTCGCGATGGGTGCAGCAATGAACGGTATTGCACTACATGGTGGTTTAAAAACTTACGGTGGTACGTTCTTCGTATTCTCTGACTACTTACGTCCAGCAATTCGTCTTGCAGCATTAATGCAATTGCCAGTAACGTATGTATTCACACACGACAGTATCGCTGTTGGTGAAGATGGTCCAACACATGAACCAATCGAGCAATTAGCAGCGTTACGTGCAATGCCAAATGTATCTGTTATTCGTCCAGCTGATGGTAACGAATCTGTTGCAGCTTGGAGACTAGCTCTAGAATCTACAAACAAACCAACTGCTTTAGTATTAACTCGTCAAGATCTTCCAACATTAGAAGGTGCAAAAGACGATACGTATGAAAAAGTAGCAAAAGGTGCATATGTAGTTTCTGCAAGCAAGAAAGAAACAGCTGATGTAATCTTACTTGCAACTGGATCTGAAGTAAGTCTAGCTGTTGAAGCACAAAAAGCTCTAGCAGTAGACGGCGTTGACGCAGCTGTTGTCAGCATGCCATCTATGGATCGCTTTGAAGCTCAAACAGCTGAGTACAAAGAATCTGTATTACCAAAAGCAGTAACAAAACGTTTCGCAATCGAAATGGGTGCTACATTCGGATGGCACCGTTACGTAGGTCTTGACGGAGATGTGTTAGGCATTGATACATTCGGTGCTTCTGCTCCTGGTGAGAAGATTATGGAAGAGTATGGATTTACTGTAGAGAACGTTGTTCGTAAAGTAAAAGAAATGCTTTAATGATTTTAGAAAAATCTCTCCGGCATGGAGAGGTTTTTCTATGTAAATGAGTTTTTTCGACAGAAAAAGTTTTTTATCTCTCCGCAGTCAGACAATCATTGCAAAATTTCTTCTATATAATGAAGGGAAAAGGTTGTCCAGATTGGGAGGCGAAACATGAAAACGTATGAATTGTATTTAATTCAAGAGGATATTGCGAAAGCTTACTTTGGTCGTGAATATTTGTTTTTTGATTTATTTGCTCAATTTTCAGAATCTGGGTCCCTTTCGGAGAAAAAAGTGTTATATAAACAAATGATGTATATAACGATGCCATTACAAGTAATGAAAATTCATCATAAATTAGAACAAGCTCTGCGTGTTCTTGGTAAATATGATCGAACACATCATACACATACACTTTATACAGGAGCGGAATACGGCGAAATAATGGTGAAACCACACTATATTCGCATGAATACCTCTGGAAACGTTTCTATGGAAACGACTTTCTTTGAGGTGTTGAGAAAGTGTGAATTAACATTTTTAGCAATGGATTATGAAAATACCAAGTACGGATGGCTGAATCCTTTAAAACAAGTACGAACATATGTGTAAAAAATGTCGAATTGTATCTTGTCTTATTGAAAAGGTTTTAGTACACTGTAAGGTAGACAACATGAAGGAGGAAAATATATGCCAATTTGGTTAGGTATTCTAGTGGGCGTAGTAGCACTAGTAGCAGGCGTGGCGTTAGGATTTTTCATTGCCCGCAAATACATGATGAACTACTTAGAAAAAAATCCACCAATTAATGAACAAATGTTAAAAATGATGATGATGCAAATGGGACAAAAACCTTCCCAAAAGAAAATCAATCAAATGATGAGCGCGATGAACAAGCAACAAACAAAATAAGCGCTAAAGGGCACTCGATAAGAGTGCCCTTTCCTATTGGAATATAAAAAGTATTTAAAACTTTTAAAAATTCTGTATTTTTGGTAAGCTGAAAACATCGCTCATTTTAAGGGAGGAGGATAAAAATGAAGGTATTTATTAATTTAGCTTGGTTTTTTAAACAAGAAAAACGAGCGTACATAATCGGAATTATTATGTTATTTGGTGTCGCGCTTCTTGAACTTGTAGCCCCGAAAGTACTAGGTATTGTAGTGGATGAAATTAATAATGGAACATTAACATCCGAAAAATTGTTGAAGTGGGTTGTTCTGTTAGTAGTTGTAGGGATTACTATGTACATATTACGTTATTTATGGCGTATTATGATTTTTGGATCTTCGTTAAAACTAGCCCGTCAATTGCGAAAGAATTTATATGAACATTTTACAAAGATGAGTCCATCTTTTTATCAATCACGTCGTACGGGTGATTTGATGGCGCATGCGACCAATGACATTCAGGCAATTCAACAAACTGCTGGATCGGGCGTTTTAACGCTTGTTGACTCATTAGCCGTTGGGGGATGTGTACTCGTAGCAATGGGCTTTACAATTAGTTGGAAGTTAACATTGTTAAGCTTAATTCCAATGCCGATTGTAGCGATTTCGACAAATTATTATGGAACGTTATTACATAAAAGGTTTCATAAAGCCCAGCAATCGTTTTCGGAAATCAATGATAAAGTGCAAGAGAGTATGAGTGGAATGAAGGTAATTCGATCAATTGGACAAGAGAAAGAAGATTTACAAGCATTTCGAAAAAAGTCAGAAGATGTCGTACATAAAAATATGTTAGTCGCACGTATTGATTCGTTGTTTGATCCGACAATCTCTCTTATCGTAGGATTTTCTTTTTTAATTGCAGTATGTTACGGGTCGGTATTAGTTGTGAGGGGTGAACTAACTGTTGGTGAGCTTGTTACATTTACAACGTATTTAGGTACCCTAGTTTGGCCAATGTTAGCCTTTGGATGGTTGTTCAACATTATGGAGCGTGGGCGTGCTTCATATGACCGTGTAGAAAAAATTCTCTCGCAAACATCAGATGTAGTAAATAGAGAAGATGCTGTGCATACAATAGCGAGCGGTGATGTTACATTTACAATTGATTCATTTTCATATAAGAAAAATGAACTGTTACAGCTAGTAGACGTTCACTTTGATTTAAAGAAGGGTGAAACACTAGGCGTTGTCGGACGTACAGGTGCAGGGAAAACGACACTATTAAAATGCTTAATCCGTGAGTATGATCATTTTAATGGAGGATTAAAAGTTGGGGAACAGGATATTCGCGATGTAACACTTTACGGTGTCCGTTCTGCTATTTCATACGTGCCGCAAGATCATTTTTTATTTTCAGCGAGTATTGGAGAGAATATTGCCTTCGGAAAGGCGGATGCTACATATAATGAAATTACCCGCGCTGCAGAGATTGCTTGTATTCATGATGACATTCTCCAATTTTCAGAAGGGTATGAAACAGTAGTAGGAGAAAGAGGCGTTTCGTTATCTGGAGGCCAAAAACAGAGAATCTCTATTGCACGTGCTTTATTAACGAATGCGGAAATTTTAATTTTGGATGATTGTTTATCAGCGGTAGATGCAAAAACAGAAGAAACGATATTAAATGCATTAAAGAGAGAAAGAGCAGGGAAAACAACGATTATTACTGCTCATCGTTTAAGTGCAATTCAACATGCCAATCTTATTCTTGTTGTGGATGAAGGAAGAATTGTGCAAAGAGGTACACATGAACAATTAATGGAAGAAAACGGTTGGTATAAAGACATGTATGAAAGCCAGCAGTTAGAAGCATTAGTCGAGAAAGGAGGCGTATGATGACTGGGAAGAAGCGGAGTGATTTAAGCAGATTACTTTCTTATATGAAGCCATATAAAGGGTTGCTATCTTTAGCATTTATTTTTTTAGTTGGTGCAACTGTCACTGAAATGATGGGTCCTTTTTTAATTAAACAATTTCTTGATGAACATTTAGTACCACGTAACTTTGATCAATCAGCGCTTGTTACTCTATTTGTAGTGTATCTTATTGCTCACTTATTAAAAGTATTATTTACTTATTTAGACTTATTGTATTTTCAAAATATTGCTTTTAAAATTGTTCAAGATATGCGTGTTGAAGTATATGATCATGTTCAAAAGTTGTCATTAAGTTTCTTTGACCGTACGCCGATTGGTACGCTCGTATCGCGCATAACGAATGATACGGAAGCAATTAAAGATTTTTATGTCAGTGTATTATCCACATTTGTCAAAAATGTAGTCTTTTTAATAGGTATTTTAGTAGCAATGTTTTTATTAAATGTAAAACTAGCCCTATTTTCTCTTGTATTAATTCCGATAATGTTTGCAATTATGGTGCTATATCGCCGGAAAAGTGCAGTTTTTTATTTAGAAGTACGTAATCAACTTAGCGTGTTAAACGCAAAGTTAAATGAGTCCATTCAAGGAATGAATATTGTTCAAGTGTTCAGACAAGAAAAGCGTATGAGAAAAGAGTTTGAAGAAGTGAATAATAAACATTATAGTGCAGGGCGACGGACGTTAAAGCTAGACGCGTTACTTTTACGTCCAGCAACTGATTTAGTTCATATTGTAGCTATTGCGTTAGTACTTGGTTTATTTGGAATTGATGCTTTGAAGAGTCCTGTTGAAGTAGGGGTCTTATATGCGTTTGTTAACTATATACATCGTTTCTTCCAGCCTGTAAATGAGATGATGATGAAATTATCATTCTTCCAACAGGCACTAGTTTCGTCATCTCGTGTATTTCATTTAATGGATGAGAGAGATTTAGCGCCAGTTCAAAAAGGGGATGGAAATCCTCAAATCGTTAATGGAGAAATTGAATTTAATAATGTTACTTTTTCGTATGATGGAAAACGTGATGTTTTAAAAAATGTATCTTTTCACGTGAAACAAGGGCAAACGGTTGCTTTCGTTGGGCACACTGGTAGCGGAAAAAGTACCATTATGAATTTATTAATGCGATTTTACAATATTAAGTCCGGAAATATTGTAATAGATGGTGTAGATTTAGAGGGATTTGAAGAACGAGAAATTAGAAAGAAAATAGGACTCGTATTGCAAGATGCATTTTTATTTGCGGGAAATGTAAAACAAAATATTCGTATGTATAATGAAGAAATTACGGATGAAGAAGTAAAAGAAGCGGCACAATTTGTGCAAGCGAATACGTTTATTGAAAAATTACCAGAGCAGTATGAAACTGAAGTAGTAGAAAGAGGAGCTGCATTTTCTAGTGGTCAACGACAATTAATTGCTTTTGCTAGAACGATAGCAACGAATCCGAAAGTATTAGTATTGGATGAAGCAACAGCTAATATTGATACAGAAACAGAAGATGCGATCCAAACAGCATTACAGCAAATGCGAAAAGGGAGAACGACTATAGCAATTGCACACAGATTATCTACCATTCAAGATGCAGATCAAATTTTTGTTATGCATGATGGAGAAATAGTAGAAAGAGGAACACATCAAGAATTACTGAGTGAGCAAGGGTTGTATTATAATATGTATTTACTACAAAATAAAGGGAATTTACAAAAGGCCTTGTAAAATTACAAGGTCTTTTGACTGCATGTGAAATTTTTAAAACAAATATACGGATAACATAGTATAATGTAGTAGAAATGTGTATGGAAAATAGTAGGGAACGAAATAAAGGAGAAAAGATATGGATTATGTGCTAATAGGTGTGATTTTATTATTATTAGCTGCAGTATTCGTGCTGTTCTATAAAAATAAACAGTTAGAATCAGAGAGCAAGCAAGTAGAATTTGAAAAGAAGCAAGCAATTGAAACGTATGAAACTGAAATTGCAGCTACGGTTACAGAGCATAAAGAACAACAAAATACATTGAAAAATATGGAACAGAAGAAATACAATGATTTACAAATAAGTGCAGCTAGAGAACTTGAAAATATGCGTATGATGAAAAATCAATTAGCTGTGCAACATAGTAAAGAACGCAGTGAAATACAAGAAAAACATAGTAACGAAATACATATGTTTCAAAAGTTAATTGTAGATTTGCGAGAGTATACGAAAACTGGCGCTGAAGTGAGTACACATGAAACATTACAATATATGAAGCGTGGCTTCGTAGAGCAAGGCATAATACTAGATAATGAATTTCATATTATGCCGAATGTTTTTATTAGAAATCAGCATGGAGGAAATGATTTTCGAATTCATCATCTTGTCTTAAGTAAAACGGGTATGTATCTACTTGAGACGAAAGAATGGACAGGAAAATTAATTCATGGCTTAACGAAAGAGAATGCTGGTATATATTCATTTATGATTGATGGAATTGGCAAGTATCAACAAGAAATAGAGAAAGAAGAGACGTTTGAATGCGTTACAGGTGAAGGTTCATTAACGATACAAGTGAAAAATGAAGGAAATCCAGTATATAGAGCGAAGAGACTATCTCATATTCTATACAATTGTTTGAAAGAAATGCAAGTTGATATTGTAAGGGAAAACGTAACACCGATTGTATATTTTTATAATGAGAGTGGGAAAGAAATGCTGGATCTTTCTGAAGAGAAAACGGCGAGATTAAAAGATAGAGAACAAATTGTAACGTTCTTCAGAAATGAAATCTTAACAGGGAAAGTAATATATACAGATCAAGAGTTAGAAAAACTTCGAGAAATCATTAACCGAATGAATTATAAAATGAATTAAAAAGGGGTGGGATTTCTGAGTACTATATTAAGGGGGATTTTGTACATTTATTTTTGTTTGTATATACTAATGTATCTTGCGTTTATTTTTGTAATTGATGCGGTTCATATGTCAGTAAGTGTAAAAAGTATGTTTGTAGTAGTCATGCCATTTGTTTTATTAGTCGTGATTCAAAAGTTCGTCTTACGTACTTCTGCAAATCGTAATACAGAAAAGAAGCAAATGGTAGGTGTAATAATAGTAGGTTGTATTCTATTGTTAGTGTGCACAGGACAATTAAGTATGAATACATACACTTCAAAGTTTAATCAAGATCGGTGGTTACATGCTGAAGAGAAACGGGTACATATGGTAGATAATCTAATACAAAAATATAAATTAACAGGAAAATCAAATGAAGAAATCACTAAATTATTAGGAAAGCCTACTGAAACGAGAAATGGAGAAGAAGGGATTATCACTTCGTACTATCTTGGGAATGAACGTGGCTTTATTTCAATAGATAGTGAACAGCTTGTTTTACAATTTGATAGAGATGGTAAAGTTATGGAATATAAGGTGTATAGAGATTAAAGAAACGTAGAGAGAAGCTATATATTATAGCTTCTTTTTTATATTCCAATATAGTAAATGTAGGCAAATAGTAGTCATTCCTATCTATACGAATCGGAATGAGTCTGTTATATTGTAAAAGGTTATGTAGTTTAATAGTTTACTAGATTTCCTATATTTTGGTTGAGGAGGGGAAAATTAACACGAATTTAATTATGAGCGTGTTAAGTATTATGATGAAAAAAAGATTTTATAATGTTTTAGCTGCATCAATTGTATTTGGGATGGCAACGATTCCGAATTATTCCTATGCTAATGAGCTTGAAAAAACAGTAGCAGTTTCACCTGATGAACAAGCTTTAAAAAGTATTGAAAACCATATGAAAGATGAAGATGGTCGAGGGGAAGATAAAGGAGTAAGAAATGAAGTGCAAGGAGAGTTTCTTGTACATATAGTGAAAGAAGTACCTTTATACGATTCTAGTAATTTTCAAAAAGAGACAGGGAATCATATTTCGAATCAAGTCGTAAAAGCTGAGAAGAGAAAAGGAAACGCTTACTATGTTCAAACTTCATCTGGAACTGGCTGGATACAAAATAGTGAGGGGAATGTAGAAATTAAAGAAGTTCACCCCTTATTAAGTGAAAAGTTAGTAATTAATGAAGAAACCTCTATATACTCTGAACCATTTACTTCATACAAAGAAGAAAGTATATTGGAGCCGCAAATTATTCAAGTAATTGAACAGGCGGGAGAATGGTTCCAAGTAAAAATCAATAATGAGATGAAATGGATTTATTCCCCTTCAGCAAAATTCGAAGGAACGAAGGCATCGCTTATTCAGGACACAGCAACAACACGTACGAAACGTGCAGCAGTTACGTATGCTGCGCCAGTAGAAGAGAAGACAACAGATATTTATGGCGTAACTTTAAAAGAAATGATTGTACCGAAAGGAAATGAAAATATTCGTCCAGGTTATGCGATGAATCCGAAGTATATTACGATTCATGAGACAGATAATTACAGTACTGGGGCAAATGCTAGAAACCATGCAATATATTTATATAACCAAGCAACAGGAACGGAAGATCGTTCAGCATCTTGGCATTTTACGGTAGACGATAAAGAAATTTATCAACATCTTCCACTAAATGAAAATGGTTGGCATGCTGGAGATGGAGCAGAAGGAACTGGAAATCGAGAATCCATTGCGATTGAAATTGCTGTAAACGAAGATGGTGATTATAATAAAGCTGTTGAAAATGCTCGTAAATTAACAGCTTATTTAATGGGAGAATTACATATTCCTTTAGAAAATGTAAAGAAACATCAATTTTGGAGTAAAAAGAATTGTCCAGCTATAATGATTAAAAATAATGCGTGGGAACCATTTTTACAAGGAACAAAAGTTTATTATGATGCGAACCATAAAGATGATATAACAGGTGGTTGGTACGAAGCAGACATTCGTGAGCTAGATAAACGTGGCATTATGGTTGGAGACGGGAAAGGTTCTTATTGGCCAGAGCGTCTCGTAACACGTGGTGAATTTGCGAATTTAATTTCAAGGTCATTGCAGTTACCTGCAGGGTCATCGAATTTTAATGATTTAAATACAGCACATCCATCACTAATAGATGGTATTAATCGTGCAGCAAGTGCTGGGATAATAAGTGGTAGAGGAAATGGGATATTTGCTCCAAATGACACGATTAAACGAGATGAAGCTGTTATCATGATTGACCGTGCACTACAATATAAAAAAATTAAAGGTAATTTAGTTCCGTTACCATTCTCGGATCAAGATTTAGCATATGATAAACAAGCCGTACAACGTGTTTATGGGTTAGGTATTGTAAAAGGAAATGAAAATAATGAATTTATGCCGAAAGGTTCTGCAACGCGTGGAGAATCGGCAGCATTTATTAATAGAATGTTAAAAGTAATAGAAAGTAAATAATGAAAAAGCATTCGCTGTTGCGAATGCTTTTTTATTTTTTCAATATGTTACGGAAGGGAGGGGAAGATATTGTGTGGAATAAGGAATGAAAGCGGAGGTGATGCATATATATATGCATTGGGTTGTTTTTATCGCGTATAAACGGCAACCCGGTTATAATCAGAGCGGAGTGAACGAAACCAAACCTCTACTGATTAAAGTTTCAACGTGTCATATTGTATAAATGAAAAGGAGGTAAGACGGTGAAAGCTATACCGACTGATGTCCTGAGTAAAGAATTGATGGAAAGAGAAGGCGTTATATCTATTACAGTAAAGGAATTTGAAAAAATCGAAGTAGCTGGAGTGGTAGTCGCTGGCCCCGCGGTTATTTTGATTAATCAAGATTAAGTACATAGTATCAATATAGAAAAGTATGAAAAGCATCCGTTTAGGGTGCTTTTCATACTTTTGAAGTTTTCTATGATTATGACACCAGTTCTAGCTGGATGTATGTTATTGATGCAATAAAAATAATATAGCAAACTAATATGTTTTACGAATGAATTATGTAAGTAATTCATATTTCCCATATAAAAGGATTTGCTTTAATATAATGAGTGTAAAGTTCGAGTATTCGAAGTACTACTTGAATTATATCCCTATCCCTTTTCTAAAAATGCGAACAAGTTTTGCCCTATTCTATTCAATATTTAATTGGATAGAAATATATTGTTCGATGACCATTATGGAACGTACATGATGGGAAAATCCCGATCCTTAAAGAGGATGCCCCTAATCTTCATGTGAAAATATGATCGGATATGAAAGCTGGCCAATTTATGGTCAGCTTTCTTTTTGTTCAAAAACAATTTCTTCTTTAATTTCTGTTTGCAATAATAAGGCTTTTCCGAAACGGCGTTTACATTCCGCACGCACTTTTTCGATGGCTAGTAGCTGAGTAGTAGCAGGAACTGTGACGATAGCTTGACGAGGTTTTCGATTTTCTTCACAAAAGACACATTCCACAACATATTTAGAAATCATGCTTTCATCCTTCCGTTTTAAATTTCTAAGAAGGGATTGTCTATGAAGTTGATGTAATCTTTCGTCATTGTTTTACTATTTTCCTCTTTTTTCAAGGAGAAAATAAGAAAGAAGACGAATAGTAGTAGGGGAGGGATGTATATGGGAAGATGGATAGGTTGTGCGGCAGTATGTGTAAACGAAAGAAATGAAGTTCTAATGGTGTTACAAGGACAAAAGGGTGAAGAAAAAAGGTGGTCTGTTCCGAGTGGCGAGCTTGAAAAGGGAGAAACACTAGAAGAATGTTGTATTCGAGAGGTTTGGGAAGAAACAGGCTACAATGTGGAAGTAATAAATAAAATATACGAAAAAGAAGGTATTACATACGGGGTTCCTGTACACGTTCATTATTATGTCGTTAAAAAAATAGGCGGTAGTATGAAAATCCAAGATCCTGATGAGTTAATATATGAAATTGCCTGGAAGGGCATAGATGAAATGAAGGAATTAACATTATCTTTCCCAGAGGATTATGAGATTTTAAATAAATATATAAATAAAAAAGCGAGTGTTTAAACACTTGCTTTTTTAATGTATCCACGATAAGAAAAGCGGAACGATAACTAAACTAGCTCCCGCTGTTAAAAGCATAGATAAACTTGCAATCGTTCCTTCTACAGGACCGATTTCGAATGCTTTTGATGTACCGGTTCCATTTGCGCTCGTGCCTAACATAATGCCTTTTGCGAGTGCTGTTTTAATACGACATATGCGTATGAGAGAAGGACCGAGCAGTGCCCCTGTTAACGCAGTTAAAACAACAAATACAGCTGTTAATTGTGACATACCACCAATCATTTCTGAAATAGCCATTGCAATTGGTGTCGTTACAATATGAGGTGCTAAACTATGTTCTAACGATGAATCAATTTGAAAATAATTTGCTAGTAGTGCTGAAGTAATAACTGATAGAAACGAACCGACAATGACATTAAGTAAAATAGCCATTCCATGTTTCTTAAGTAAATCAAAGTATTTATAGATTGGCCATGCAAAAGCAACTGTTGCAGGTTTTAATAATTCTGTTAACCAGTGGCCTCCAGTTTCATACGTTTCATAAGATGTGTCTAGTCCGAGTAATAAAGCGATTAAAATAATAGGACAGACGAGAAGAGGAGAAAGTAAGCTCCAATTCCAGCGTTGATACATTTTCTTCGATATCCAATATGTGAATAGTGTTAATAGTAAACAAAGAAAGCCGATCATTGCACGGATCCTTTCCGCTTTAGTAGCAATTCTGTTAAGAGTCCTGTAACGAGAGTGACACAAAGTGTACTAATCATAATAATTAAAATGAGATCGATTCCATATTGTGATAGTGTATCTTTGTAGCGTATGACAGCGACTGCAGAAGGAATGAAAAATAAAATAAGTTCTTTTAATAAAAAGTCTGCACCGTCTTGTATCCACTCTTTTTTCACTAGGTTAAATTTTAATGAGATTAATAATAAAAAAATACCGATAATACTTCCTGGAACTGGGAGGTGTGCCTGTTTTGCAATCCATTCACCTGTCCAAGCGAAACAAAATAATAGTAAAATTTGTCCGCTTAATTTCCACCATTTCATACAGTAACCACCTCTTTCTTTTTTTACATAAAAATTGTAAAAAAGAATTAACAATTTCTACTATACGTTCATTCAAAAAATTTGTCTAATATATAAATTATATGTTATTAATATATTAGACGTATTAATTGAAATGGAAAAGGGTGTCCAAAATGGAATTACGGCATTTGCAATATTTCGTTGTAGTGGCAGAGGAGTTACACTTTGGGCGAGCAGCTGCTCGTTTACAAATGACACAACCACCGCTTAGTCAACAAATTCAGCAATTAGAAAAAGAAATGGGAGTTATGTTATTTTCAAGAACGAAGAGAAAGGTTGAATTAACAGAAGCTGGAGAGATGTTTTTAAAAGAAGTAAAAAAGGCGTTCGAACAAATTGAAAAAGCAGTAGAGATTGCACAAAGTGCCCAAAGGGGAGAAGTGGGCTCACTTTCAATTGGTTTTGTAGGTGCGGCGATATATGATATTTTACCATCTATCGTAAGGGAGTATAGAAAGAAATTTCCGAGAGTGTCTGTTGCACTACATGAACTGTCAACACCAGATCAGGTGCATGCACTTCACGATAACCGTATTGATATTGGATTTTTACGTCCGCCAATTCCAACGCAATTACTAGAATTAGAACCAATTCAAAGGCTTTCTTGTACGTTATGTTTACCGAAGGCACATCCACTTGCTGAAAAGGATGAAATACATATTGAAGATTTAAGAGACGAACCGTTCGTATTTATTACGAGACCGGTATGGCCTGCGTTATATGATACGATTTTATCACTTTGCCGCGACGTCGGGTTTAGTCCACATATCGTACAAGAAGCAACAGAATATCAAACAGTTATGGGACTTGTAGCGGCAGGAATCGGAATTACGGTAATACCTGTATCAGCAAATAAATTGTATAAAACAGAAGTCGTATATAAAGAATTATGTGATTCTAATTTTGTTGCAGAAATGTCAGTAGCTTACAAGAAAATGAATACTAACCCAGAGCTTTTAGAGTTTTTGAAAATTGCAAGAGAGAAGAAAAGAATAGAAGTAGAGGATGAGATTAATTAATTCATTTAAAAGTACACCTCGTTAAACAACGAAGCGGAAATGCACTGGAATTGCATTTCCGCTTTATTGTGCTTTTTTTAGCTCTATACTAAAGAGATAAACATGTTCATTTTCTTGTAATAGTTGGTCAATAGCGGTTGTTTCTTCAAGCATTGGAACTCTTACCGTTTCTTTATTTGTTTTTATTATAGCCGCTAAAGTCGTTTTTTGATTATATTTTAAGTTTATAGCAGATTGAAGAGTAGTAGATGCAGAGCTATTTATACTTGGAGGTGCTTCTTCAGGAACGAGCATGGAACTACCTTCAATATTAACATACCAGTGATTTTGCGCTTGTATATCTTTATCGAGTTGGGATTGAGGTGGTAAAAAAGAAAGTCTTACTTTCTTTTTTTGAAAATGTGAGGTAGCTGTATTCACAATTTCATTTGTTTTTTTACCATTTTGATAATAATCAATTTTAGCATGTATTTCATCTTTTTCATTTTTCAGTGTAACACTATAAAACATGCTATTTCCTTCTTGAAAAGGGGTCATTTGCAAAATAGAAGATTGCTCTTCTGTTAATTTGTATGGCTCAACAATCGCGATCTCATTGTTTCTAAGTGGGCTACAACTTGTGAGAAATAATAAAAACAAGATTGATAGTAATTTTATACGCATGCAATACCCTCCTTTTTACAATTATATTCTTAATATAATTTTTTTACCATTTTATTTTCTAGGACTAAAGACTTAGAACAAATTCAGATTGTAGTGCGATGTTTAAAATGTCATATTTTTATACACTAGTACTATAGAATGAGTATGGTATGAAGTAAGGTAGGGGAAGAACATATGTCTTTATGTCAGTTAGTGAGAAAAAATATAAGAACATTTGCTGCCAAAAGGATGAAGCAATTTATGTGGGTTGCTATGAGTACTATGGTTTTATTTTTTATGATATCGCTCCAATTTAATGAAGGAGCTATTGGGGAATTAGAGACTACACTTTTATTTCATATGTGCTTTTATACGCTGTTTATTGTATTCATTTTTATATGTATTTTTACTACATATAAAATAACGTTTTCTCTTCTGCAAGTGAGGAAAGCGGAAATTAAATCTTACGTAATAGAAAATAGGAAGAGAAATGATGTACTATGTGTATTATGTCAGGAGCAATTATTTATTTATGGAGCAGCGTTTGTTTTTGGATTAGTTAATGGGATGTTATTTTTGAAGTTATTTACGATTATCTTTATGAAAATAGCAGGAATACAAGGTGTAAATAGTGCACCGATTACAATATATGCAATAGTTGTTGTTAGTATAATTATGATTGTTATCGTCCTGTTATCGATGATGCAATGTTTTCAATTTGTTCAAAGTTTACAAGATAAAAATTCGTTTCATTTCAAGGAAAAGGCATGAGAAATCATGCCTTTTCCTATTTTACACATAAAAATAATCATGTTACAGTGTAAAGACCTGACAAAGAATGGGAAGGAAAGGTTGTATAGAATGACAAATGAACAATCGATTGTAAAGGTTGAACGATTAACGAAGCGAATCGGTTCAAAGACACTTGTAGAAAATATTAGTTTCGAAGTTAAAAAGGGTGAAGTAGTTGGATTGCTCGGACCAAATGGCGCTGGAAAAACGACTTTAATGAGAATGATGGTCGGCATGATTCGTATGACAGAGGGCGAAGTTTGGATTGATGGTCAATCTGTAAAACAGCAATTTGAAAGTACTGCTTCGAAAATTGGAGCAGTAATTGAGACACCGGAATTTTATCCGTTTTTGAGCGGCTATGAGAATTTAACATATTTCGGACGCATGAATGGTAACGTGACAGAAGAACGTATCGATGAAGTAGTGAAATTGCTAGGGATGGGACAAGTAATTGATCGCAAAGTAAAAGCATATTCACTCGGCATGAGACAACGATTAGGGATTGCTCAAGCGCTTATTCATGATCCAGATGTATTGATATTAGACGAACCCACGAATGGATTAGACCCTAGTGGAATACATGAAATGAGAATGTACATAAAGAAAATTGCACATGAACAAGGAAAAGCGGTACTTGTATCTAGTCACTTACTTTCAGAAGTGGAATTAATGTGTGATAGAGTTATCATTATTCAGCACGGAGAATATGTGGCGACGCAAAATATTCAGCATAATCAAAGTGAAGAGATGGAGACAATCCGTATACGTGTAGATGATGCGAATAAAGCTGCAGAAATGTTAGATCAAGATGTTTTAATAAAAGGTAATGATTTACTTATTCATGTAAAAGATGAAGAAATCCCAAATGTTATTCGTACATTGCTTGAGAAAAATATTCAAGTGTATCGTGTATATGAAGAAAGAAAAACGTTAGAAGAGCAATTTTTAGAATTAACAGGGGGAAAAGATATTGTTTAATTTAGTGTATAACGAACTGTATAAAATATTTAAGCGAAAGCGAACGATTATTCCATTTGCAGTTATTGCAGTATTAATAATTGGATTAGGATGGGTTACGGTAAAGTATTTAGAACCGGAAACAAAAGGATGGAAAGCCGATTATACAGAACGAACTGTAGAAATTGAGAAAAAGCTAGGCATGAAAAAAGAAGATATTTTAGCAGAACGGTCTGGGGACGAGCTTGTAAAGGAATATCAGCTTAAGATGAAGTACTTAGATACAGATACAGCACCGGCAAGCAGTTCTCCGCTTTCTTTCATGAGAGATACAGGTTTTATCGTATTTCCAATATTGCTCCCGTTTATCCTCGTGTATGCAAGTACAATTTTTGCGAATGAATATAGCTGGGGAACATATAAATTTTTAACGATACGACCAGCGAGTCGCTTTAAAATTTTGACAGCTAAATTTTTAGCAATTGTGATATTTGCAGCATTATTGTTTATATTTAATATGATTTTCTCCACTTTATGTGGACTTGTTATTTATAAATTCCAGCAGCCTGCATGGAGCGAGTTTATTTTCCAAGATGGGAATATTATAAAACAAAATATTTTTGTAGAAGCTAGTAAGTATTATATTTTATCGTGGTTGCCGACAATTGTGTACGCAGCGTTTGCATTTATGATTTCTGTGCTAACAAGATCTAGCGGAGGTGCGATTGGTATTTCACTATTTCTTGCTTTATCTGGAAACATCGCATTACTAGCGGCTACTAGATATGATTGGGCGAAATATTTATTGCCAGCAAACACAGATTTATACAGTATTTCAAAGAATGGCAGTTTTATTGATGGAGTAACGTTCCCGTTTGCTTCATGTATGTTATTACTGTATTTATTTGTATTTTTAAGCATTTCTTATACCGTATTTTTAAAACGTGATTTAACTTAATAAAAGAGCCGTTAAGTATTTCTTAACGGCTCTTTTTTATGCGAATTGTTTAAGTGCTTTTTCAGCTAACAAAGCGAAGTATTCTGCACTTATAGGTAACGCTCGCTCGTCTACTGTAAAAGCGGGATGATGCCATTCATGTGTGCCACTCGTTCCTATAAAGACGAATGAACCAGGTATTTCTTGTTGATAAAAAGAAAAATCTTCTCCGGCCATTGACGGGGTAGGAGAGATGATATTTAACTTCATTTTTTCGGCAACTTGAGTCGATAAGTTTGTTAGAGATGTATCGTTATGAACAGCAGGAGGGCCTGCATAAAAACGAAATTCTGTTTTTACACCTAATGCATCAGAAACCCCTTGAATAATACGTTTCATTAGTGCGGGGATTTTTTCACGTGTTTCCGTTTGGAATGTACGTACAGTTCCTTCCAGCGTTGCTTTTTCAGGAATTACGTTCCACGTATTTCCTGAATGGATGTTTGTGACACTGACGACGGCATTATGTGAAGAGCTTATATTTCGGCTTACAATTGTTTGGAGTGCCATCACGATTTGAGAGGACGCGACAATAGGGTCTACCCCAGCATCTGGTACAGCTGCATGTGTACCAACTCCGTGAATTTCAATTTCAAATCGATCAACCCCGGCCATGAGTGGACCATCTTTAATACCGATTGTACCTACTGGTAAATCAGGTTTATTATGCATACCGAAAATAGCCTGCACGCCATGTAAATGTCCGGCTTCAATTACTTTGCAAGCACCATTGCTACTTTCTTCAGCTGGCTGGAAGATAAAGCGTACAGTACCGTTAAGAGAAGATTCTTTTTCTTTTAATAAATAAGCGGCACCTATAATAGCAGCTGTATGAAAATCATGCCCACAAGCATGCATTATACCGTGAATTTTTGAAGCGTACGGCAAATTTGTTTCTTCTTGAATAGGAAGGGCATCAATATCAGCACGGATTGCTATAATTGGCCCACTATTATCCCCTGAAATTTCAGCAATAACGCCCGTTTCTAAACTTGAATTTATAATAGTAATGTTTTTCTCTTCTAACCAATGTTTTATAGCTTTCGTCGTTTCAAATTCTTCGTATGATAGTTCTGGTTGCTCATGTAAAGTTCGACGAATAGAAATTAGCATCTCAGTTAATTGCTCTAGATTTGCTGCCACTTATTATGCCCTCTTTCTTAAATAAAGTATTTACATTAAGTATACAATAAGAAAAGAGAGGATTCTCAAATGAAAATCCTCTCCTGTTTTTTATGCTGCCAATTTTTTGTGTGTATGATGTTTACGATAACGACCACGCATTGCATATGCAATTTGTGGAATTGCAATACCGATTAAAATAAGTGATACACCGAACCATTGTGAAGATAATACAGCTTCTTTTAAAACGAATACAGACATGATTGTTGTAACTGGTAGTTCCGCGGCACCAAGAATAGTTGCTAAGCCAGAACCGATTTTTGGAATACCAATTGTAAAGGCGATGGATGGGATAACGATACTAAATATCCCTAGTCCTAATCCATATTTCCAAAGCCCTTGAGAAATAGCTCCGCTAAAAATAAATGTTGGCGGGAATACGATCATTACTAAAGTTAAAGCACCAGCCATTAAGAGAACACCGCGCGGTAATGAAGGTACTTCAACAGCAACTTTTCCGCTCACGAAAATGTATGTTGCGAATGTAACAGCAGATAATAAACCAAGTATGATTCCAGTCATATCGAAATCACCTGCTGAGCTCTCTAATAAACCACTTGATAAGAATGTACCTGCAAGTAAGAAAATAACCGAAATCACTTTTTCTCTTGAAGGTAACGTTTTTGTTGCTACTGCCTCAATGATAATTCCGACCCAAACGAATTGGAATAAAAGAATAATTGCAATAGATGCTGGTACTGTTTTTAATGAAGCATAATAAAAGATTCCAGTGAAGCTTGCTGATGTTCCTGCAACGAATAAAAGTAACGCTTGTTTTAATGGAACACGATGTCTAGAAAATAGAAGTGTAATAGTAAGCAAAATGATCCAACCGAACAAATATTGGCTGCCAATTACCTCTCCAAGTGAAAAACCTTCTGCATACGCAAGTTTAACAAAAATAGCTAAAATTCCATAACTACACGCTCCTAATAAAACTAATAGAGAATAGCGAAGCATGAAAAATTCCTCCCATCTATATGAACTTGTTCCGTAACGGACATATATAACTAGAGGGAAGTATACAAAATTAAAAATGAAGGGTCAAATAAAAGAAAAGTGCGACATTTTATAGAATAATAATAAAAGTATGATATTTATGCATAATCTTGAAATTAGTAATAATAAAAGTATTATAAAATCAGCTTCGTGTTGTATAAAGATAGCATTTGAAAAAAATATTTTTTTATCAATATGTATGTAGACATACTCGTAACGTGCTAATCATTTGAGAAACTCTGTTACCTTTGTTATGTTAATAACAATTAGAGAAGTTTCGTAGTTCCATTGAGATTTTTCTATATAATAGAAGGAAATGAAAACGTTTTTTAGAAACTGTGTGAAAAGGTAGTTTTTCTTATTATCACGTTGGAAAAGTGATTTCACGAATTGTTCATAGTATTTTTATATGTTTTTGCTACAATATGTAAAGAGAGGAGTGGAACAATGCAAGATATTAGTATTTTTTTAGCGTTTGGCGCGGGGTTTCTATCATTTATTTCCCCATGTTGCTTACCGCTTTATCCGGCATTTTTATCGTACATAACAGGTATGTCGGTTTCTGAGTTGAAAGAAGAAAATGCAATGCTTCGTAAGAGAAGTATGATACATACAGCATTTTTCTTACTTGGATTTTCAATTATATTTATTGCAATTGGATTTGGTACAAGCTTTATTGGAGGCATCTTTACAAATTATAAAGATTTAATTAGACAGTTAGGTGGTATATTTATCATTGTGTTCGGTCTTATTATTGTCGGTGTGTTTAAACCGAAATTTTTAATGCAAGACCGTAAATTTACGTTTAAAAATCGTCCGAGTGGCTATTTTGGATCTGTTCTAATTGGATTGGCCTTTGCTGCAGGTTGGACTCCTTGTACTGGACCTATTTTAGTATCTGTTATTGGGTTAGCAGCAACAAATCCAGAATCAGCGATGATTTATATGATTGCATACATACTTGGATTTGCTATCCCATTTTTCGTGCTATCATTCTTTATTACGAAAATGTCTTGGATTAAAAGAAATAGTATGAAATTCATGAAAATTGGAGGATACGTTATGATTGTCATGGGTATCTTCCTGTATTTTAACTGGATGACGAAAATTATCGTATATTTCTCAAGTTTATTTGGTGGTTTTACCGGTTTTTAGTATTATTCTGTGAAAATGTTGGAAATACTAACGGAAAAGCATATAATGAAAGTATATTTTGCATATAGCCACAAAAAAGGATGAGAAAATATGAACATAGTTGTTTTATCCAGTATCGTTGCTGTTTGTATGGCTGTTGGTGCGATGTTTATTCGTTTAAAAGCAGCTAAGAAACCTGCAACATTGAAAAAAATTATACTTCCACCATTTTTTATGAGTACGGGAGCATTGATGTTTGTTTTTCCAGAATTTCGATTAACTCCAGCAGAAATGTTAGAAGCAATTGGCGTCGGTTTGTTTTTCTCCATTTTTCTTATTAAAACATCTAAATTTGAAATTAGAGGACAAGAGATTTATTTGAAGCGTTCCAAAGCATTTGTTTTTATATTAATTGGATTACTTGTCGTGCGGATTGTATTTAAAACATACTTAAGTCAATCTCTTGATTTAGGACAACTTAGTGGCATGTTCTTCTTACTTGCATTCGCGATGATTGTATCATGGAGAATTGCGATGTACCGTTCCTTTACGAAATTACAGAAGGAAATGGAAAAAGAAGACGGTTTTTATAATGAAAAAGATATGAAACTAACTTAAAAACTGTATATGTATAAAATAAAAAGACAGCGTTTTTTGACGCTGTCTTTTTATTTATATTGTTAACACCTTCTATCCCAGCCACGACGTATAAAACGTGTACCATCAAAAAAGCAAGTTAAATTTGGTGATACGAATGGACCGATAAACGGAATAATGTTTGGCTCTGAAGTTTCGTCAACAGAAATCGGTGGTTGAGTAGGATCAGGTCTTAGTGTATAGCGAATGCGAGCAGTATTGCGAATTAGACCACCTCGTGGCTCTGCTGTTACTTGGACAATAAAACGGATAACAACGGATTCACCTGGATTAACAGTGTCGATAAGAATACCGATAGTTGGGTTAGTTCCAGGACGTGCTACTCCGTTTACTGTTACTGAATTCGGATAGAAAGTAACTTCAGGTGGAAGTGGATCGGTAATGAGTACATTATTTGCTGAGATAGCACCATTGTTAGTAAAGGTAAGTGTATATGTGATGAAATCGCCGAGATGGGCGCTATTTACATTTGCAGTCTTAATAAATGTGTTTGGCTCATTAGGGTTTACTTCTACTGTAATTGGTGGTGTTGTAATCGTTGTTGTGACGGGTGGTCTAGTAGGGTCTGGTTGAGAAGTAGACGTAATGGATGCGATATTTGTAATCATTCTATTAGGTGGAAGGGTAATAACCTGTACTTGGAATGAAATTGTTACTGAGTCTAATGGATTAAGAGTTCCAACTAGAATTCCTGTAGATGGATTTGCATTTGGAACTGGAATGTTGTTAATTGTGACACTGTTTGGAATGAATGATGTACCTGCAGGAAGTGAATCAGTAACAGAAATGTCAGTGACAGGAATGGTACCTTCGTTTTGGAATGTGATAGTAAACGTAATTGTATCACCTACTGAAACGATGGATTTATCAGCAGTTTTTATCGGATTAATAGTCCCGACATTTACAGGAGTAATTGTAGTAGGTGTAGGCGTAGTAACGGATACCGGTGGTTTAGTAGCATCTGGTTGGTATTGGAATGAAACGTTACCTTGGTTTTGGATTTCTCCGCTTGGTGGAATTGAAGTAACTAGGACGCGGAAAGAAATCGTTGCTGATTCAGAAGGAGAAAGTGTTGGAATTTGAATACCTGTTTCTGGATTTGCAGTTGGCTGAGATACATTATTAATCGTAACGCTATTTTGGATAAATGAAGTACCGGTTGGTATAGGATCGCTTACGAGTATATTGTTGGCAGGAATGGTACCTGTATTTTGGAGAGAAATTGTATACGGTGCGAGACGTTCTCGAGTAAGTAATGCGGGAGCATAGGCGACAACGAGGACTATTCTTAATTGTAGAAACATCGAAAACAATAAAGAGTAGGATAACTGTTCAGGCGAGTGAGAGGAATGAAGGAGTAACGCCCCGAAACTCTCCCAGTGAGATTCCCAACTGCATACACTCGGCAGAGTGAGATGTTGGAAGCAGGGTAAAACATGCGGTTACGGTTCGTAGTGTCTATATGGATAACCGAAAGCCAGCAGGAATAATAAACCGGCTGGAACTAACTAAGTACCGTATGCTGTCAACCGACAAGGTGAGAATGTGTAAACACTGACGAACTTGCGAATGTACACCTCGATAGGTTTACGGGTCAGAAATGATTCGGAGTCTGAAAATAAGACTTGTCTAATGGATTGGAAACATCGCATAGTGACCAATCCTAACGTTGTTACAGGCAACGGAGCTAGACACGGGGTAAAGCAAGCACCTAAATCGGAGATTGAAAGATCTTTAAAACAACGATAGTCTGAACGGAACGTCGAAAGCCACTAACGTTGGGTCTATGACTCTATCGGCGGATATAGTTGAATACGAAACGGGTAACCGAGGGAAGTATTCTTAATAGTGGTGAGAGTAGTGGCACGACCGTTGAAGATTCTGTAATGGAATTGGAGGAACAGCCACAAGCCTATTTGTAGGAACTGAAATTTCATCTAATCTTGCATGGATTCTGGTAAGACTCAAAAGGTCACCAAATCAATATGAGAGTAGGTGATAGACCATGAATGATAGAACTAAGTCCACGCCAAAGAATAAGAAACTAAGACACAACGAATACTACGGTATCCAAACTTTCTTAGATAACTTATACCAGAAGGCAACAAAGAAAAATTCTTTTAAAAATTTAATGCCTATCATTATATCAGATGAAAATATACTCCTCGCGTTTCGTAATATTAAAGGAAACAAAGGGAGTAAAACAGCAGCTTGTGACAATGTAAACATTAAGGATATTGAGAGAATGGAACAAAGCTATTTCTTGAACGAAGTAAAAAGACGCTTTCAAAACTACCAACCGCAGAAAGTAAGGCGCAAGGAAATACCGAAACCCAATGGGAAAACCAGACCTCTGGGAATACCAAGTATGTGGGATAGGATTATCCAACAATGCATCTTACAAGTAATGGAGCCTATCTGTGAAGCACACTTCTGTAACCGAAGTCATGGATTTCGCCCAAACAGAAGTGCTGAAAATGCTATAGCAGACGCAACAAAACGGGTAAATCAGCAAAACCTTACATATGTGGTGGATATAGACATTCAGGGATTCTTTGACGAAGTAAGTCACGTCAAACTCATGCGCCAACTATGGACACTGGGTATTCGTGACAAACAACTACTAGTCATTATCCGGAAAATATTGAAAGCGCCAGTGCAACTGCCTAACGGCAAAACGATATTTCCGACCAAAGGTACCCCGCAAGGTGGTATCCTTAGTCCACTACTCGCCAATGTTAACCTTAACGAATTTGACTGGTGGATTAGTAATCAATGGGAAACTTTCAAAGCCAAGAAGGTAAAGCCGAGATTGAAAGATGGGATTTGGAGTAATGACACTGTAACATATTGTCTATCCAAAACATCCAAGATGAAACCAATGTATATCGTAAGATACGCAGATGATTTTAAAATCTTTACAAATACACGTAGGAATGCGGAGAAAATTTTCGAAGCAACTCAAATGTGGTTAGAAGAACGTCTAAAACTGCCTATCTCAACCGAAAAGTCTAAAGTAACCAATCTGAAAAAGCAACAGAGTGAATTCTTAGGTTTCACTCTTAAGGCTGTAAAGAAAGGTAAGAAGAACGGTAACACACGATACATTGCAGTAACACACATCTCTCCAAAAGCACTGGAAAAAACAAAACAAGATTTAGCAAAACAAGTGAAAAGGATACAGAGAACCCCAAACTCTAATGAAACAATTAAGAGAATCAGTATATACAACAGCATGGTCATTGGTAAGCACAACTATTATAAAATAGCAACGCATGCTTCCCTGGATTTCAGTAAAATGAACCATAGTCTTGGTCACATGATGTATAACAGATTCCCAAAGTCAAAAATTAGAGGAAAAAGCAACACAAACGGATACACGAATATAGGGAAATATAAAGGGAAAGACAGAGGTATTAAACCATACCTAAAGTCAAAAGCGATGAGATTTCTCATGAAATGTCCTATTTTACCAATCTCCTATATTCAACACAAAAAACCGATGATGAAAAAGCAATCTATTAACAGATACACCGCAGAAGGACGAGCCCTTATACACAAAAACTTGGCAGAAATAACCGAAGCGGAACTGAAATGGTTAAGAGAAAACCCAGTTATAAATGAACGGGCAACCATAGAATACAATGATAATCGAATTTCTCTTTATATTGCACAAAAAGGAAGATGCAGTGTAACAGGTGAGAAACTCTCGCCTTGGGACATCCACTGTCACCATAAGCGATTATGGAGTGAAACAAGGGATGACAGCTACAAAAATCTTACCATCATCAAGCCAAGTGTCCATACACTAATACACGCGACCAATATAGAAACCATAAACCAATTCCTCAATAAATTAAAACTCAACGAGGAACAGTTAGGCAAACTTAATAAATTGCGGAAATTAGTCAAAAATGAGGAAATCTGTATGTAATCACAAAATGAAGTGGATATGGAACATGAACAACTAGCGTTGTTTGCTTAGAGCTTATCATTATTAGATGAAAAGAAAACTACAATATAGGTGGACCGCGGTATGCCGTGAAAGTGGCACGTACCGTGCGGATCGGGGGAAAAGTTGGAGATAACCTCAAAGACTTACCTATCGACAAT
>NZ_BOQB01000120.1 GCF_018332475.1 Bacillus sanguinis
ATCGCTCGGTTTTATTTTTATTAAATGATTTGCTTGATTTAATAGAGTTTGTATACATAATCGTTTTACTTTTCTAGGTGTTTTACACGAATTGATAAAAGCTTGGGAAACTGGTAATGGCATATACCAATATTCATCGTTATAGAAAGTAGAAGGGAACGTTTTTGTATGTTCCTCAATTCGTTTTATCATAGCGTTTGTTTTTCGTTTCATCCCACGTATTTTCTTTTCATGCATTGTGAGTCACCTCCATAAATTTTTGTAATGCAGCTGAGTGATATATGTCTTTTCGAGTAATAAAAGTAGTAGGAACTTTTTTGAATCTATTTGGTAAAGGATTAAATGATACGTTATGTGTAGGATCATTTAAAATAGATTTCATCATAATTGCTACGCCCATATTTGATTTCACACAGGCGAGTATTGCTTCAATTGTTCCGAACTCTAATACTCGTTTAGGTGAGATGCCTTCTTCTTGAAGCCAGTCTTCTAATAAACTTCTATAATAGCAACCGTGACTAAAAGCGAGTAAATTCATATCTCCTATGTCTTTAATAGAGGATAAAGGTTTTTTACTAATGAGAACTAATTCTTCTTCACGAAATACATTTGTATGTAGTTCGGTATGTTGAGTAGATCCTGCTATAAATGCTCCGTCTAGTTTTCGTTCTAGCACAAGCCTAATTAGTTGTTCGGTCGTATTTGTTTCTAAAATTAATTCGACTTCTCGGTATTTCTCATAATAGGCCGTTAATATAGATGGCAGCCTTACCGCGGTTGTAGATTCTGTACATCCGATTTTCAAAGTGCCTTTAGGGTCGGTTCCATTACTTTGAACCGCTTTTATAGATTGATCCATTAAGCGGATAATTTGATTGGCGTATGCTAATAAAATCTCACCGTTAGAAGTTAAAGTTACACCTTTTCCGTTACGATAAAATAAAGGCACACCTAATTCGCTTTCTAGTTGTTTCATACGCATTGTTACACCTGATTGTACATAGTTCAAATTTTTCGCTGCGTGAGAAATATTGCTTTCTTTTGCAACTTCGTAAAATACAGTTAAATCTTTTATGTCCACGCATCATCCCTCCGAAAAGGTATCAATTTTTTTGATGGATTATATGATGAATCTTTATTTTGTATGATATCAGAACTTTCATACAATGGAAGGGGATGGAGGGATTATTGTGTTAATTGAAGAAAGGATGAAAAGTAATCATAAGTGGGTTATGTTAATGTTTGCGACGATTGCTCAAACGACAGCGACACTTATAACATATGGTGTCGGAGCTTTCTCTTTATTTTGGAAAGAAGAATATGGGCTTACGAACATGGAGAGTGGATTGTTAGTAAGTGTTGTAAATGTGGGACCGTTATTTTGTATGCTTTTTGTTGGGCGGTTACTCGATCAATATAATGAAAAGTTGTTGATTTCTATCAGTTCATTTTTGCTAGGAGGTTCGTTTTTACTAACTAATATAGTAAATGGATTTAATGGTCTGTTATTTGTACTTTTATTAGTAGGAATGTTCTATAGTGTTTCCCAGCCAGGAGGAAGTAAAGTGATTTTGAAATGGTTCCCAAAAGAAAATCGTGGATTAGCAATGGGAATAAGGCAAGCTGGTATACCGATTGGTGGTGCGTTAGCGGGAGTGTTAATCCCATTTCTTACGATACAATATAATGTGACTTACGCGATAAATAGTATGGCATGCATTTGTATAATTGGAGGATTATCATTTTTTATGTTTTATAAAGAGCCATATGTTCAAGAGGATGCAAAGAAAGAACATATTAAAATTTCTTTTTGGACTGAGTTAAAAGTAGTGATATGTAAAAAAGAGTTGTATCCAATATATATAACGGGTATTTGCATGATTTCATTGCAAATGGTGTTAGTTGGGCACTTCATGAAATTTTTAGTAAGGGAACAATCTATTACATCTATTGTAGCTGGAACAGTATTTTCAGTGATGTTCTTTTCTGGAATGATTGGCCGTGTTGCATTAGCAGCTATTAGTGATACGTTTTATAAAGGGAATCGGCGCATACCTTTATTTATTACGGTCTGTACTTCTATCGGTTTAATTCTATTGTTAGTAATGAGCATACATACAGTAACAAGTGGCGTATTGTATGGTGTAAGTGCATTGTTAGGCTTCTTTTCAATTGGTTGGTTTAGTCTTTTTATAGCCGAAGTTGCTGAATTGGCAAGTGAAGAATCTGTGGGAATAACAGTTAGTTTGGCACTTACATTCAATCAAATTGCGATTATTGTTGCACCTGTTTTATTTGGTTATATTGTCGATGAGAAAGGGTATACGTATGCGTGGTTGTGTATAGTGATATTACTAAGTATCTCAGCAGTGAGTTTATATCGTAAAAATAAAAGAAAGTTAGCAATGTAAATTTATTATGAAGAAAGTCTAAAGAAATGCCGAATGAGCGACATTTCTTTTTTTATATGTTGTATAATCAAAATACAAATGAGATTTGTTTTCATTGGTGTTCATTGCCTCTTTTGAAATTGCCTGTAACTTTAGCCATAAGGAGTTGTTTTTCTGTATCGTTATGTGCATGATTTATTTTGTTTAAAAATTTTTCAGCAGCATTTCCTTTTAATATCATAATTTGTTTTCCGTAATATTCAATTAAAACTATGTTATTTTTTGTTACCCTAAAATGAAACATCATTTCATCTAAGATTGCGTTTATCAGTATTTTTCATGTTTATAGCTCCTTTTTGATAATGTGTAACAAATGTTACATAAGATGTTGAAATTATAGTAGGGTGTATCCGATTGTAAGGTGGAAATTTTGCAAGAAAGAAATACAATAGAGAGTAGTCAAAAACTGAATATGAGAAAAAGGAATCTAGTTCACTTAGGTGAATAATAGATAGATAATAATATAAAGTATTTGAAAATTAATAGATATAGAATAGAATGGATGCGCGTTAAGTGAAACTAGATAAAAGAGGGTTCCTATTATGCTAAAGAAATGGTTAATTGTTTTCTTTATTTTTGCTATTTTTTGTGGGAGTGTCGTTGCACTAATACATGCTAATAAAGGTAAGAAATATGATATAAAAGCATTTTCTAATGTAAATAGTAAGCAAAAGGGCGATATACAGGAAGTCGATGCAAATGAGAAAAAGCGCTATGAAGTTGCAGCTGGAAAGCTAGATCAATATTTAAAAGATAAAGGATTTAATGGGAGTGTTCTTGTAGCTAGTAAAGATCATGTGATTTTACGAAAAGGTTATGGATATGCGAATGTGGAAGATAAAGTAGTAACAACGCCAAGAACGAAATATCGCATTGGTTCTATTACGAAAACAGTCGTTGCAATATCTATTATGCAGCTAAAAGAAAAAGGGAAATTAAATATTGAAGACAATGTAAATAAGTATATTCCATCGTTTCCAGCAGATAAAAACATTACGTTGCGAAATTTGTTAACACATACTTCAGGGTTACCAGATCAGGGACAAGGTAGGGTTGATGCGGCGTCAAGATTAAAGTTAGTAACGTGGATTGGAGCGCAAAAATTGCAATTTCCTGCAGGGACAGGATGGCGATATACAGATTATAATTATATGGTACTTGCGTATATTGTAGAAAAGATAGCAAATAAACCACTTGCTGAATATGTGAAAGAAAATATTTTTACTCCTGTTGAAATGCATGAATCTGGAATGGGTGCAACTCTCCCTGAAGATATTTTTTTAGCAGAAGGTTATACGAGAAAAGATAATGAGTTAATAGCTGCACCCCGCTTAAAAATGAACTGGTTGTATGGGTGTGGTGAAATGTATACGACTGTTGAAGATATGAAAAGATTAGATGAGGCTATTATGGATGGAAAGCTGCTATCTAAACAAAGTGTATTAGACATGTTTACTGCATCACCTGCAAGAAAATATGGATTTAGTTTCTATACTAACCCAGATTATTATCATAATCACGGTGTATTAGCTGGTTGGAATACGTTTAATAATTTTAATTGGGATAAAAGAACGTTTGTCATATTATTCTCTAACGTACAAAATGGTGTGAATGATACGTTTAATCAGGAGTTTAGGAAAATGGCGAATGATTTAATAGAAGGAAAATAATAATTTGAAAATCGGTATTGATATATAATTATCAATACCGATTTTTTTGTTTGGGGATGTTCAGCTTGCTGAAGAAGTAATTATGAAAGGGTAATATTAGAATAATTTTGTATAGGAAGTTAAATGATATGGATGTTAAATATAGGAAAGTTACTGCTGAAGTTCATCTATTTGTATTGAATTTATGTGGAAAATCAATTGGGAAATTTTACATCGATAAAAAACTTGAGCTTCACACTATGTGAAGCTTTAAATTATTGAAGTAACGAACAGGAGGTTAGAAAAATGAAAAAAGCAGTAAAGTTTTGTTTAATAGCTACATTATCTACAGCGATTATTAGTGGATGTTCTTTTGAAGGGAACAATGAAAATGCTAAAGGGAAAGAGAGAAAAAAAGTAGAGGTACAGAAAAACGTTGGGAAATATACGATGCCAGATGAAAAAGATAAACATGAAGGTACATGGCTGCAATGGCCTCATGAATACACATATGGTGAAGAATATAAGCAGGAAGTTGAACCGATTTGGGTTAAGATGGCAAGTGCTTTAACTGAGGGGGAAAAAGTCCATATTGTTGCATACGATGAGGAGGAGAAAGAGCGAATCAATAAGCTTTTAAAAGATGAAGGACTGAATATGGATAAAATTGATTTCTTTATCGCTCCTACTGATGATGTGTGGGCACGAGATAGTGGACCGATTTTTGTTTATGACAATAATAAAAATTTGAAAATATTAGACCCGGCATTTAATGGGTGGGGAAAGAAAACGCCTTATAAAAATGATGCTCGTATACGTGAAAATGTGAGTAAACAATCAGGGATTGAAAGAATTGATTGGGGGAAATTTGTCCTTGAAGGCGGAGCGATTGAATTAGATAGCAATGGTACAGCGTTATTAACCCGGAGCGCTGTAACGAATAAAAATAGAAATCCTGATTTATCAGAAAAGGAAATTGAAAAATATATAAGTGACCTTGGGGTAACAAACTTTATTTGGTTAGACGGAGTACCTAATTTAGATATTACGGACTTTCATATTGATGGATTTGCTAAATTCCATGGTAAATCTACCATTGTAACGATGAAAGAAGATGACTTAGCCGAATGGGGTTTGTCAAACAAAGATATGGATACATTGTTAGATGCAAAAAATGCATCAGGAAAGAAATATAAGTATGAATACTTACCTCTTAGTAAAGATAAAGTTACTTTAGAAAATGGAAAAGCTCTCGATTATAAGGGGTCGTATATCAATTATTATATTGGGAATACAGTGGTATTGGTGCCTAATTATAATGATCCAAATGATAAAATCGCAAACGATACGATTCAGAAGTTATATCCAGATCGTAAAGTAATTGGGATTGATGTGAGAGAACTTTATAAAAATGGTGGCATGATTCATTGTGTTACACAGCAACAACCGATTCAATTGAAGTAATCGATTGAAATGTAGCAACCTACGGACAAAATAGGTACATTGTTACTTTTACCTATTTTGTCATGTTTTATTTTTCGCAAAAAAGGAGTAAGGGCATTGAAAGAAATAATCTGAACTAGCTTCATAATGATAGTGCTTATGAT
>NZ_BOQB01000121.1 GCF_018332475.1 Bacillus sanguinis
ATACTTCTTCCTTCGTCATTTCATTATCCTATTAATTCACCTTTTGTGAAACAATTTTTTCATATGAAAGTATACCATCAATAATAACTTGATTTAATTTCGCCAAAGATTCCTTATCACCTTTTCCATCCTGCACTGTTTGCACAGCTACTGACGTATACATATACAATTTCTTTGCTTCTTCCTGCTTCATACTTTTTCCTTCTTTTTCAATTGCTTTCCACTCTTTTTCAATCACACCTATACCTTTTGCATTACTTTTTCCACTAGCTTGTACGCTAGAAGCATATTTTGCTAAATGAGTATATAATGGCTGTACTTTTGTTAAAAATGCCCCAACTTCTTTATCATCTTTAAGTAACGCTTTATCTGTTATATCCCAGTTCTTTTTCAATACAGAGACATTATCATTTTTATACTGCGTCATTAATTGATTTATGCCTTGTTCATCGCTTGCAATACCAACAACTAATGCATACTTATCACCGATCGGTTTTAAAGCTGCTACGCCCCCATTACCTTTCCACTCTTCAAGAGCAGCCTGTCCCTTTTCTTCGGAAGAATAAATTCCTCCTTGAACAAAAAATAATTTCATTGGATCCAATGATGTTCCTATCTGCGCTTTTTGTTTTTCCTCTTTTGGTGCTGGTGTTTGTTCTGACGTTCCGCCCACCTTTGATTCTTCACTTTGCATCTGCTTCGAAGCTGTTATGTCACTTTCCCCTGTCGCACCTTGCCCTTTAAGTAACTGTAGCATTCCCATCCCAAACGCCGTACCAATAACAATCGCAGTTGCAACGATTGCAATTAACGTATTGCTCCACTTCTTTCGTTTTTTTTCCGTAGACGCTACTTTCGCTTTTTGAAATGGAACAACGTTTTTTGGCCTTTCACTTTCTACTACCATCCATTCAAATTCATCTTTCTTCTTCTCCTCATATTTCGCTTCTGTTCCATTCACTTTCACTGAGATCGTTCGTGATTGCTTGTCCATACACTCACACCTCACCTCTTATCGTTGTCCGCATCATATCATATTCATTTCACAAAAAAACGAGATATTTGTCAGAGGAATTCGCCAAATAACCCTATATATTTATCTTATATGTATGCATTTGACTTCATTTGTAGAACAAAAAAACTAGATAGCAAAGACTATCTAGTTTTTCTCGCGAATATATTTTCGAACTTCCGAAATGAAATAAAGGGAACCTGTTATGATAAAAACATCATTTTCCCCAATCACTTCAACCTTCGTATCAATTGCCTCTTTCCAATTTTCAAACACTAATTTTGATTCTTTCTTTGCATACGATGCAAGCTTGTCAGCAGAAATAGCACGATCAAAGGCGAATGTTGTAAAAATAATTTCATCTGCAATTGTTTCTAATTGAGCTACCATATTATGCAACTGTTTATCACCAAGGGCAGTAAATAAAACTATTACATTTTTATCTTTGTAATGTGATTCTACTGTTTTCACAAGACTTTCGATACCTTCTGGGTTATGAGCACCATCTATAATAATATCTGGATTACTTTGCAGTTTTTCAAAGCGCCCAATCCAATACGCTTCCTGTAATCCAGCTCTTATTTCTTCTTCCTCAATTAAAAACGATAAGTATGTTTTGACATACATGACTGCCATAAGTGCAAGTGCTGCGTTTCCTACTTGATGACTACCTTTCATTGAGATTCGCACATCTTCAAAAGTGGAGAAAGGACAAGTGAAATCGAACTGTTCTCCATCTTCGCTAGACTGTTTATGTAACGCTGTAAAATGGTTACCTATCTCGTATAAGTTTGCATGATTTTCTTTTGCAACCTTTTGAATGACTTGCAATGCTTCCTCATCTTGTACCCCAGTAATAACCGGCACACCAGACTTAATAATCCCCGCCTTTTCATATGCAATTTCTCCTAGTGTATTACCTAAAATATGCATATGATCATGGCCGATATTTGTAATAATCGTGAGAACAGGATGAATAACATTCGTAGAATCAAAGCGCCCTCCAAGCCCTGTTTCAAATAAAACAACATCACAGAAATTGACTTTGCCGAAATAACAAATCGCCATAACCGTAATAATTTCAAACTCAGTCGCTTCCCCTAAATCTGTATCATCTAGTTTTTCAACGACTGGCTTTACCATCTTTACAAGTTCCGCAATCTCTTCATCTGCAATCGGCGTTCCGTTCACACTAATACGTTCATTAAACGTTTCAATATAAGGAGAGGTAAATGTTCCTACCTTATATTTTGCATCTTCTAACATGTAGCGCATATATGTTAACGTTGAACCCTTTCCATTTGTACCAGCAAGATGAACACATTTTATGTGACGCTCTGGATTTCCTAGCTCTTCTAGCATCCATCTCATTCTTTCTAATCCTGGTTTAATACCAAACTTCAATCGACTATGAATCCACCCTATCGCTTCTTCGTATGTATGTATCACGTATGCTTTCCCCTTTCAAAAGACAACCTTCATACTCCTATTATACGCAAAGAAAAGAGACTCACCAATATAGTGAGCCTCTAAAAAATATTTTACTTTTCAAGATCTGCTAGACGTTGGCGAACTGCTTCGCGTTTTTCTAGGTAATCTTGCTCTTTTGCACGCTCTCCATCAATAACTGCTGCAGGAGCTTTCGCTACGAAACCTTGGTTCGAAAGTTTCTTCTGTACACGTTCTACTTCTTTGTCAAACTTCTCAAGCTCTTTCTCAAGACGCGCTCTCTCTTCATCAAGATTGATAAGATCAGCTAACGGTAAGAATAGCTCTGCACCTGATACGATTGCAGTCATTGCTTTTTCTGGCGCTTGTAAATCCGTTTGAATTGTTAATTCGCTTGGGTTACAGAAACGCTCAATGTAAGAGCTGTTCTTCGTAAGTTGAGCAAGTACAGCCTCATCTTTTGCCTTGATTTGCATTTGAACTTTTTTGCTCATTGGCGTATTTACTTCTGCACGGATGTTACGAACAGAGCGAATGATATCAACTAGAAGGTGCATTTCTGCTGCCGCTTCTTTATCTTGTAAATCTTCGCGAACTGTTGGCCAAGCTGCTACTGTAATAGACTCGCCTTCATGCGGTAAATGTTGCCAAATTTTCTCTGTTACGAATGGCATGAATGGGTGTAATAGACGCATTGTTTGGTCTAATACGTAAGCTAAAATAGAACGAGTTGTTTTCTTAGCTGCTTCATCTTCACCGTATAGTGGAAGTTTCGCCATCTCAATGTACCAGTCACAGAAATCGTCCCAAATGAAGTTGTATAATGAACGACCAGCTTCACCGAACTCATATTTATCCATGTTACGTGTTACGCTTTCGATTGTTTCATTTAAGCGAGTTAAAATCCACTTATCCGCAACTGATTTTTCACCAGTTAAATCGATTTCTTCATACTTCATGTCGTCCATGTTCATTAATACGAAACGTGATGCATTCCAAATTTTATTAATGAAGTTCCAAGTAGATTCTACTTTTTCCATGCTGAAACGTAAATCTTGACCTGGTGCACTTCCTGTTGATAAGAAATAGCGCATTGCATCTGCACCGTACTTCTCGATAACATCCATTGGATCAATACCGTTACCAAGAGATTTACTCATTTTACGTCCTTGCTCATCACGAACTAAACCGTGAATTAATACATCTTTAAATGGACGCTCGCCTGTAAACTCTAAACCTTGGAAAATCATACGAGATACCCAGAAGAAGATAATGTCATAACCAGTTACTAGTGCATCTGTTGAATAGTAACGTTTGAAGTCTGCTGCATCTTCATTTGGCCAACCAAGTGTTGAGAATGGCCATAGTGCTGAACTGAACCATGTATCAAGTACGTCGTTATCTTGATTCCAGTTTTCAATATCTGCTGGTGCTTCTGTACCTACGTATACTTCACCAGTTTGTTTATGATACCAAGCTGGAATGCGGTGTCCCCACCATAATTGACGAGAAATACACCAGTCGTGAATGTTTTCCATCCAACGTAAATATGTGTTTTCGAAACGCTCTGGTACGAACGTTACTTTCTCTTCTTCTTTTTGTTGAAGCTCTACTGCCTTCTCAGCAAGTGGAGCCATTTTTACGAACCATTGTGTTGATAAGTAAGGCTCAACAACTGCACCACTACGCTCACTATGACCTACTGAATGCATATGAGGCTCGATTTCTACTAATATGCCCGCTTCTTGTAAATCTTTTACTAACGCTTTACGGCATTCGAAACGATCCATGCCGTTATACTTACCAGCTTTTTCGTTCATCGATCCATCTTCGTTCATTACTAAGATACGTGGTAAGTCATGACGGTTACCTACTTCAAAGTCATTCGGGTCATGAGCTGGTGTAATTTTTACAACGCCTGTTCCGAAATCTTTTTCTACGTACTCATCAGCAATAATTGGAATCTCACGGCCTACGATTGGAAGTGTAACTGTTTTTCCGATTAAATGCTTGTAGCGGTCGTCTTCTGGATGAACCGCTACCGCTGTATCACCAAGCATCGTTTCTGGACGAGTAGTCGCAAGACGAATATGACCAGAACCATCTGTTAACGGATAGTTCATATGGTAGAATGCACCTTGAACTTCTTTATGAATTACTTCAATATCAGAAAGAGCTGTGCGTGTTGCTGGGTCCCAGTTAATGATATATTCACCACGGTAAATTAAGCCCTTTTCGTATAATTGAACGAATACTTTATTAACTGCATCAGATAAACCTTCGTCTAATGTGAAACGTTCACGAGAATAGTCTAGTCCTAAACCAACTTTCCCCCATTGTTGACGAATGTGAGACGCGTATTCTTCTTTCCATTCCCAAGCTTTTTCAAGAAACTTCTCACGGCCAAGATCGTAACGTGAAATACCTTCTTCACGAAGTTTCCCTTCTACTTTCGCTTGTGTTGCGATACCAGCATGGTCCATTCCTGGAAGCCATAATACATCGTAACCTTGCATACGCTTTGTACGAGTTAAAATATCTTGAAGGGTTGTATCCCATGCATGACCTAAGTGTAACTTACCAGTTACGTTCGGAGGTGGAATTACAATTGTATACGGTTGTTTCTTCTCGTCTCCTGTTGCTTCAAAATATTTGCCTTCTAGCCACCACTGATAAAGGCCTTCTTCAACGGACATATGATCATATTTAGTTGGTAAATTCTTTTCCGTGTTTGACATTATTTTCCCTCCTTAAAATAAAAAATGCCCCTCATCCAAAAAAGGACGAGGGACATCGCGGTACCACCTTTATTTACAAACAAATCCAAGATTTGCTTATACTCTTAATTTGATAACGGACAAATCCGTCTTTTCCTAATGAGAACTATTCCGTTCAGAAAAGATGCTCCAGGGCTACCTTCTAACATAACTATCTAGAGAATCTCCCAGCTAATGATTCTCCTCTCTGAAGACGTTTCTTGTTATACTCTTCCCCTTCAAGGCATTTATATGATTGTTAATTATTATATACAATAGTGTAAAAAACGAAACCTTATTCGTCAAGATAAATTTAAGTCTATGAATTTTCGGGCACACAAAAAAGATAAGTAGCATCCTCTACTTATCTTTTGATCCCGCTATTTGCAGGCAGTCCTACCCGTACTAATTAAAATTTCACTTTATCCGTTCCCCTGCTGGGCAGCTTGTAATTGCGATAGGAAATATTCTATATTACTAACGAGCCAATGCGCTTGTTGCAAGCTCTTTACTCCGAGAAGTTCATTTTCCTCATTACGACTCTCTCTTCTTTTCTTATAAGACTGGATTTGCCGAATAAATTGCGATGGATACGTCATATACGCAAACATAAGTAGTTGCTCTTCTTTCGTAAAAGGGAAATTTTTTTGGTACATTTGATACCATTCAAACCGATCACTTCGCGCAATTGGGTATGTGTTTAACGACCGAGAATAAAACCCTACAATATCCTGCACAGGTGTTGCAAACTTCGATTTTTCTAAACTAATAAAATAGCCGTTCCGTTCATAATCAAATAAAAAGTGATTAAGTGATACGTTACCATGCACAAAAGTAATGCGTGTTTTTTCTTTTTCTTTCATCGCATCGTTCCACTCATTTAATTGCTTCGTTGCAAACTCACGCGCCCTCATTACATGATGATAGTACGTACAATATTGTAATTCAAACGGAGACATATACCACTTTGCTTCAGATTCTACGAGGAACTCTTCTAACATTTCACCATCATTATCCCAGCGATCAGATATATTCGTATAATGCTTTTCTAAATCTTCTTCTGTATACGTTTCTTCTTTTACCGTTTTTTGATGCAACGTCCCGAGAGTTTGAAACATTTTATGATATTGATCATTGTCCTCGCCGTTCCCTTCCGCACGTTCTAACCAAGGCATTAAATAATAATTATACGTCCCGTCACTTAAAATATAATTGCCATCCGTCGCATGGTATATCGGTACATAATTTGAAAAACCTTTCTCCTTCAAATATTGAATATGATGCAAAAAGTTATTCCGCTCTAACTTCCTGCCTTCTATTCTTTTGAGCGCATATGGACCTTGATTCGTATAAATTTTCGTTACGCTTCCGTGCTCTTCCATATGCTGCGTATCCAATCTATATTGACTTACAATGGGTTCATAGCGATTTCGTAATTCCATATCCATACGAATAACCCTTTCTATTCAAAACATAGCCTTTAGAAAAATAAGTGGGTGAAAACACTCACCCACTTATTTCGCTTTTGCTCTTGAAACAGGAATATAAATAATTTGTCCTGCAGTTAAATATATATCTTCTGTTTGATTGACACGGTATAAGTTTTGTACAGACGTTTCATAACGATCTGCAACCGATTCAATTGTATCTCCTTCTTGCACGAAATACATTCTTAACTTTGTAAATTCTTCTTCCGGTTCTTTCGTAAATAATTTCGTTAAATACAGCGCATTTTCATCTCGCTGTGAATACGTTTCCTCTTCTTGCTCTTCTTGTTTTTTCGCTTTCTCTTTCTTGAAATCTTTTCGTCCGAACAATTCAAATTGCGGCGTTGTTTCTTTCTCCTCTTCACGCTCTACCAATTCATGTTCTTCTATTTCCTCTTCCTCTACTTCCTGCTCTTTTCTTTCCTCTAATTGAAACGGTTCAAATGCGTAATCTTCCCACTCATCTGATTCCTTATAGACGGGTTCTTCTACGTGCGGCGCAGGTCTATTTTCATCTTCTTGCGCTGAATCAGCTTCTAACTCAGCATGCGCCGTTTCTTCCTCTTCATCCTCGATTCTTTCTTCATCACATAAACCAGTAATAGATATATCCGCTAATAATTGTAAGCAACCATTTTCCTTTAATTCATAATCAAATTCCTCAATAGATACATATAGTTCTTCAATTACTTTCACACGGTTTCTCGGAATTGATATTTCAAGCGGAAAGGAATGAACAAGTTCATTAACCCCATCTTCCCTTGTTTCTACATAATCAATTGACTTCGCTGGCGATAGATCTCTTAATGAATATGCCGAATCATCTTGCCGCGCAACATACTCTCCCGTTAAATCTAATTGCCCTCTCACGATAACTTCATGATCAAGCTCTTCTATCTCAACGTCTGGATCTAACGAAATTGACAAAAGTTCTTCGACTTCCTGTCCTTTTTGGAACCAAACAGATTCTTTTAATGAAAAACGTAATGAATGATCTGTTGCCACTTCTTTTCCCCCTCCCAAACTATATGTCATTACAGATTTATGTATGGAAAGCTGACTTTATGAATAAAAAAAATCGCTCCCCTTATGGAGAGCGATTTTCTTTCAACAATTAAGCTTTTAATTTTGACATTGCAATTTCAGCCGCTGCAATTGTCGCTTCAATATCTGCATCACTATGTGCTGTCGATAAGAATAAACCTTCGAATTGAGATGGAGGTAAGAATACACCTTGTTCTACCATTTCACGATAGTAAGCCGCAAAGAATTCTAAGTTTGAAGATTTTGCCGCATCGTAATTAATAACTGGTTCATCTGTAAAGAAGATACCTATCATAGAACCCGCACGGTTAATATAATGCGGAATGCCATGTTTTTCAGCCGCTTTACGTAAGCCAGCTTCTAACATCTCAGCTTTACGCTCGAATTCTACATATGATTCTGGCGTTAATTGCACTAACGTTTCATAACCTGCTGCCATTGCAAGTGGGTTACCTGATAAAGTACCTGCTTGGTAAATCGGTCCGCTCGGTGCAACTTGGCGCATAATTTCTGCTTTACCACCGTATGCTCCTACTGGTAATCCACCACCGATTACTTTACCTAAACAAGTTAAATCAGGTGTTACACCGTAATAACCTTGTCCACAATTATAAGCAACTCGGAATCCTGTCATGACTTCATCAAAAATAAGTAATGCACCGTTTTGTTCTGTTACTTCACGAAGACCTTCTAAAAATCCTGGCTGCGGAGGAACAACACCCATATTCCCTGCTACTGGTTCTACAATTACACAAGCGATATCATCACCGAATTGTTCGAAAGCGTATTTCACACTTTCTAAATCGTTATACGCTACTGTAATCGTATTTTTCGCTACACCTTCTGGTACACCAGGGCTATCTGGTAAACCTAACGTCGCCACACCAGAACCCGCTTTAATTAATAACGAATCACCATGACCGTGGTAACAACCAATGAATTTCAAAATTTTGTTACGGCCTGTATAACCACGAGCTAAACGTAGCGCACTCATTGTCGCTTCTGTTCCTGAGTTAACCATACGTACAATCTCAATTGATGGTACACGCTCAATAACAAGTTTCGCTAATTCATTCTCAATTTCCGTTGGCGCACCGAAGCTTGTCCCTCTTTCAGCAACAGTTTTTAAAGCTTCCACAACACGATCATTCGCATGACCATGAATTAAAGGACCCCATGATAATACGTAATCAATGTATTCATTTCCATCGATATCATATACTTTAGAGCCTTTTCCACGTTCCATAAACAACGGATTCATACCGACAGACTTAAAGGCACGAACAGGGCTATTTACGCCACCAGGCATTAAATTTTGTGCCTCTTCGAACGCCGCAATCGACTTATCAAACTTTTTCATTATTTAGCGCCTCCTTCTTGTAACCATCTTGCCGCATCTTTTGCATGATACGTAATAATTAAATCTGCTCCTGCACGTTTCATGCTAATTAATTTTTCAAGTACAACTTCTTTTTCATTAATCCAACCATTTTGCGCTGCAGCTTTAATCATTGAATATTCGCCGCTTACGTTATAAGCAACGACTGGTAAATTAAAGTTATTTTTCACATCACGAACGATATCTAAGTAAGAAAGAGCTGGCTTTACAATTAAGAAATCTGCCCCTTCCATTACATCTGATTCTGCTTCACGGAATGCTTCCATACGGTTCGCTGGGTCCATTTGATATGTTTTACGATCACCAAATTGTGGTGCACCGTGTGCCGCATCACGGAATGGCCCGTAAAATGCTGATGAATATTTCACAGCGTAGGACATAACCGGTACATGCCCAAAACCATTTTCATCTAATGCATGGCGAATTGCTGTTACGAATCCGTCCATCATGTTTGATGGCGCAATAATGTCCGCTCCTGCTTTCGCTTGACTTACAGCTGTTTTCGCAAGAACTGCAAGAGACTCGTCATTTAAAATAATACCATCTTCAATTACACCGCAATGACCGTGACTTGTGAATTGACATAAACATGTATCCGCAACTACTACTAACTCAGGGAATTCACCTTTAATTTGCTGAATTGCACGTTGCACAATTCCACGATCACAATAAGCTGATGATCCAACTTCATCTTTTTCAGCAGGTAAACCAAATACAATAACAGAACGAATACCTAAATCAACAACCTCTTGCATTTCAGCTTGCAATAAATCTAAAGACATTTGATATACGCCTGGCATAGAAGGCACTTCATTACGAACATTTTCTCCTTCTAATACAAAAATAGGGTAAATAAAATCTTCCGTATGTAAAAACGTTTCACGCACAAGCGCACGCATATTACCGCTTTGTCTTAAGCGACGATGACGATTAAATTGTAAAGAGTTCATAAATTTCTATCCCCATTCTTTTATTTTATCCCACTATTTGCGGGCAGTAAGACCCTACTAATTAAAGTTTCACTTTATAGATTCACAAATACATTGTAGCAATGCTTCTACAGTGTACTCTTTCGGCATAATAATGTGCGGAAAATAAAGGCTCGCCTCTTTTTCCGTAATAGGCCCTATACAAGCAATTGTACATTTTTTTGTCCATTCTCTCCAGTTTGTCCCCTCAAGTAAACGAACAAAACTAGTAACAGTGGAAGGACTCGTAAATGTAATAATGTCTACTTCCCCTACTTCTAACGCTTCTTTCAGCTCTCGCTTTTTCTCTACATTCTCTTTCGTACCATATACGATTAGCTCATCTAGAGAAACACCAATTTCGCGAAGTGCAATTGGAATTACATCTCTTGCTAAATTCCCTTTCGGAAATAAAATGCATTCGTTTCCACTTAGTCTTTTTACAAACTCTTCTGCAAATACTTCTGCAACAAATGAAGTTGGAACGAAGTCCACTTCATAGCCTCGTTTTTCTAACTCTACTCTTGTCTTCACGCCTACTGCAGCAATTTTAGTCGTTACAGGGAGCCTCCTTCTCAAACAATCTAGAAAAAAAGCTACCCCATTTTTACTCGTAAAAATGACCCAGTCATATAAATGTAGTTGCCCTGCTATATGGTGAATCTGTCTATGAGACATACCTTCCATACGCAAAAGCGGAATTTCCAATGGAATTCCGCTCTTTTCTTTAACCGCTACACTCATTTGTTTTGCTTGATGCTGGGCACGTGTAATCAATACCGTTTTGCCAGCGAGAGCGTTCATATTTATTGTTGCCCCTTATTCGCAGCAAGAATGAGTTCTTTTGCGCCTTGTTTAATTAAACGGTCCGCAGCCTCTAATCCTACTTCCTCTGGATTAGTCCCTACTACTGTCTCTTTCAACAAAACAGAACCGTCCATAGAACCGACAAGAGCTGTTAATTCGATTGCATCATTTTCTGTAAGGGTTGCATATCCAGCGATCGGAACTTGGCATCCACCTTCAAGTTTATGAAGAAATACTCGTTCTGCCGCCACTGTTCTTTCTGTTACGGCATCATTCATATGCGCTAACAACTGTAGTAAATCCTTATCATCCTCACGGCACTCAATCGCTAATGCACCTTGCCCTACAGCAGGTACACATAACGTCTCATCTAAATGTTCTGTAATCACTTCATTATCCCAGCCCATTCTTTGTAATCCAGCTGTCGCTAAAATAATTGCATCATAATCTTCTTCTTGTAATTTACGTAAACGTGTATCGATATTTCCGCGAATCCACTTCACTTGTAAATCTGGTCTTGCAGCGAGTAGCTGTGCACTGCGTCTTAAACTACTCGTACCTAAAATAGCACCTTCTGCTAACTCTTTAAACGACGCTCCGTTTTTTGAGATAAAAGCATCACGAGGATCAACACGCTTTGGTGTACAACCAATCATTAATCCTTCTGGAAGTACGGCCGGCATATCTTTCATACTATGTACAGCCATATCAATTTCTTTCGTAAGTAACGCATGTTCAATCTCTTTCACAAACAAACCTTTTCCGCCTACTTTTGAAAGAGTAACATCTAAAATAACATCACCTTTTGTGACAATTTCTTTCACTTCAAATTCATATGGTAAACCTAGCGCTTTTAACTGATCAATAAACCAATTTGTTTGCGTTAATGCTAATTTACTCTTTCGTGACCCTACAATAATTTTGCGCATAATTCTCTCTCCTCATTATAAATACCAAAAGTGGAAGTTGGATAAACTGCTTAATAGAAAAATATTAATTAGCATTACGAGAAATGCTCCGATGTTCCACTGTACGATTTTCTTTCCTTGCAACACATCTGCCGCTCGTAAATATAGACCAGCACAATATACAAATAGAACGACAAAAGACCCGATTACTTTCGTATCATACCAATGGAAATTGTCCAACTTCGTATATCCCCATATGCATCCTAATAAAATAGCTAGTAAGAAAAATGGAACAGAAAATAAATTTAATCCGTAAGACATCGATTCTAGCTTCGGTAAATTCCCTAACCTTCTTAATCTCGCATTCCATTTTTTCTTTTTTAATAGGCGATATTGTAGTAAATACATGATAGAAAAAATGAACGATACAGTGAAAGTTGCATAAGAAATAATAGCCATACCGACGTGTACATATACAAGTTCCGAAACTAATTGCTCCGCAAGTACCGGCGACATCTTTCCGAGCGGTGTAAAAATAGAAAAAGCGCTTACGCCAAATGCGACAACATTTGTAAAAAAGACTAGAAAATCGATTCTCATAAATCGATTAATGACTAACGACATTGTAATCAATAGCCAAACATAAAAATAAATCCCTGATAATAAAGTTAATATAGGGTTCGTTTCTGAATCTGTAGCCCGAAGTAACATGAAGATAGACTGCAGAACCCACACAATCGAAAGTAACCAAAAAGCAAATCGGTTCGCCTTTCGGTTACTTTGGAAATAATCTATAAAATATAAACTAATGCTACAAGCATATAAAATAATTGCAATATGATAAATAATACTGTTATTTAAAAAACTCATCCGATCATCCTTCCAAATTATAAAGATGGAACGGATGGTGTCCACGCTCTTTTATGTTCTACTTCTTCCGCACTACTCTCTACGTCTTCCATTTCTAAATCGAAAATCTTTGCAAATAACGCTAATTTTTCGTCTGCTCCCTCTTCAGCAGCTATTTCTTTCGCTACTAAAATGGGGTCTTTTAATAGTTGATTAATAATACTTTTCGTATGCTTACTAATTACTTTTCTCTCACGATCACTAAGATTCGGTATCTTTCGTTCCAAACTTTCCATCGTTTCACTTTGGATAGCAAGTGCCTTATCACGAAGAGCTGATATTAACGGAACAACACCAAGTGTACTTAACCACGTTTTAAATAAAACAATTTCCTCTTCAATCATAAATTGAATTTTCTCTGCTTCTTTCAAACGCTCAGTACGATTTGCTTCCACTACTCCTTGCAAATCATCAATGTCATATAAGAAAGAACCTTCTAGCTCATCAATCGCTGGATCAATATCACGTGGCACTGCAATATCAACCATAAATAAAGGACGACCAGAGCGCATTTTCTCTACCTTTGTCATCATCTCTTTCGTAATGACATACTCCGATGCACCCGTTGAACTAATTAAAATATCTGCTTCTAATAATGCACATTGTAATTCACTTAAAGGCTTTGCATGTCCCATATATTTCTCAGCCATTACTTCCGCTTTCGTAAGCGTTCTATTCATAACTGTTACTTTACGAGCACCACTTCCATATAAGTTTTGCAGTGCCAGTTCACCCATTTTGCCAGCACCCAGAATAAGTACATGACAATCTGTTAGCTCGCCGAATATTTTCTTCCCAAGCTCGACAGCAGCATAACTAACCGACATCGCACTTTCACCAATTGTCGTTTCTGAGTGCGCACGTTTCGCTAACGTAACCACTTGCTTAAACAATTCATTAAAAATTGTGCCTGTTGCTTTTACTTGTTGTGCTTCTAAAAAGCTATCTTTTATTTGACCTAAAATCTGCGTTTCTCCGACTACCATAGAATCTAAACCGCACGTTACGCGGAATAAATGATCTATTGCACCATCTTGTTCAAAAATAGTTAAATATGGTGCGACTTCTTCTATTTCAAGCTGAAACCAATCAGCTAAAAACTTCTTAATATAATACCGTCCCGTGTGTAATTGATCGACAACAGCGTAAATCTCAGTACGATTACAAGTTGATACAATGACATTCTCTAACACGCTCTTTTGATTTTGTAATGTAGTCATTGCTTGCTCTAGCTCTGCTGCCTGAAATGTGAGTTTCTCACGAAATTCTACAGGGGCTGTTCGATAATTTACACTAACAACAAGAATATGCACGCAGCATGTCCCCCTTCACCCGTTTTATCACTTTATCTACTATCATAATACAACTTTCCTCTTATGAATCTGACAATCGTGTGAACAACCGATTATTTTTTATTTATTCTCCGTATGTAATAAAGGAGATTCAGTAAAACTAATAAAGGCTTTCTACTTTATAATGATTATAAATTAATAACTCTATTTGTACGTTACCAAAAAAAGCCCTCATAATCAAGTGATGGAAACTATTCCATATGAATTATAACATCATCTTTCCTATCTTCTTTCATCATGAAGGAAAATATGTATGATTGTTCCAAATTGTAGCACAAACTTTCTCAATACAATGTATTTGACATTGTATTTCTTTTCCGTTATATTGATTTTACAAAATTAAATTGTGCACAACTTAATTAGAGAGGAGTTATGTATGACAGAGAATTCTTTACATCTAGATAACCAACTTTGTTTTTCTATTTACGCCTGTTCTAAAGAAGTGACCCGCTTTTATCGACCATATTTAGAAGAGATGGGTATTACGTATCCTCAGTACATTACTTTACTCGTACTGTGGGAGCAAGATGGACTAACAGTAAAAGAAATTGGAGAACGTCTATTTTTAGATTCCGGTACGCTAACACCTATGTTAAAACGAATGGAATCATTAAATCTTGTAAAACGCGTTCGTTCCAAAGAAGATGAGCGCAAAGTTTGTATTGAATTAACAGAACAAGGTAAAGATTTAAAAGAAAAGGCTTGTTCATTACCGACAACAATGGCAACAAATTTAGGAATTACAGAACAAGAATATCGTTCTTTATTAATTCAATTAAATAAACTAATTGAAACAATGAAAACAATAA
>NZ_BOQB01000122.1 GCF_018332475.1 Bacillus sanguinis
CTACTGGACCTACTGGTGCTACCGGACTGACTGGGCCGACTGGACCTACTGGTGCTACCGGACTGACTGGGCCGACTGGACCATCCGGACTAGGACTTCCAGCAGGATTGTATGCATTTAACTCCGCTGGGATTTCTTTAGATCTTGGAATTAATGACCCAGTACCATTTAATACTGTTGGATCTCAGTTTGGCACAGCAATTTCTCAATTAGATGCCGATACTTTCGTAATTAGTGAAACTGGATTCTATAAAATCACTGTCATCGTATATACTGCAGCCGTAAGTCTATTAGGAGGCCTTACAATCCAAGTAAACGGGCTACCTGTACCTGGTACTGGAATGACTTTAATCTCAGTTGGAGCACCTATCGTTGTTCAAGCAATTACGCAAATTACGACAACTCCATCATTAGTTGAAGTAATTGTTACAGGACTTGGATTATCATTAGCTCTTGGTACGAGTGCATCTATTATTATTGAAAAAGTTGCTTAATTTTTTACTTAGCAGTAAAACTGATATCAGTTTTACTGCTTTTTCATTTTTAAATTCAATCATTAAATCTTCCTTTTCTACATAGTCATAATGTTGTATGACATTCCGCAGGAGGCACTTATATGGAAAATAAATCGGCTGTCCAGCTTTATCTTGAGTTACTAAAGAAAACAATTTTATTTGAAATATGGTTAGAATACGAACCATACTTACCTGCTTCGTTACATATATCTAAAGAACTATCATATGAACCAGTTACGGTTCCACTTCCTTTATTTCTTAAGCAGTATGTAGAAAATCACAATTTAAAAATCGTTAATCCTAACGTTTCAAACAATGAGCGTCAAGGTGGCAAGGATTGGCCAAGAGCTGCACACAGTATGGTTGGTCGAAAGCGTATGAATCAATTACAAGAGGCTATGGAAACTGTTGTCAGGGAAAATATAGAAGGTGATTTTATTGAAACTGGTGTATGGCGCGGAGGATCATGCATTTTTATGAACGGGTTTTTACAAGCAAACAACATTACGGATCGTACTGTGTGGGTTGCCGATTCATTTGAAGGTCTGCCGGCACCTAACTTAGAACAATATCCGAAAGATTACGGTGATTATTTACACACATTCGATTACTTACGAGTTTCTTTAGAAACTGTGCAAGAAAACTTTAGAAAATACGATTTATTAAATGATCAAGTGAAATTTTTAAAGGGTTGGTTTAAAGATACCCTGCCTTCAGCACCGGTAGAAAAAATTGCAATTGCTCGCCTTGATGGTGATATGTATGAATCAACGATGGATAGTCTTGTAAACTTATACGATAAAGTTTCAACAGGTGGCTATATTATTATTGATGATTACGGATTGGTAACATGCGCAGAGGCTGTAACAGATTTCAGAAGCGAAAGAAACATAAAAGCTCCTATGACTCAAATTGATGATTTCGGTATTTATTGGCGAAAAGAATAGAATACAATTTTATTCTTTTGAGGGGTTCTATCACACTACTGATTCGTAAGAACCAATCGTGTAAAGTTCCCCTCACTATAAACGCTTAACTTATATATGCAATAAAAATCTCTTACTTTACTACAAGGACGGAGTGAATGTATGAACGAAAATGAGAAAAAAATCACATTAATTCCACCCCCAGAACTCGTTCGATATGTAGGTGGTGACTTTGAAGAAGTTGGAAAAGAGTTTTTGCAGTATTTTATTGAAATTGGCAATTTAAAATCAAATGAAACAGTGTTAGATGTAGGCTGTGGTATCGGCCGAATGGCGGTTCCATTAATGGATTATTTAAGCGATGATGGTACTTATTATGGATTTGACTTATTCGATGCAGGAATTACATGGTGCAAAAATAACATTTCTACACGCCGTAACAATTTCCATTTTGAACATGTCGATATATATAATCAATTCTACAATCCCGATGGAAAAGAAGATGCCTCCCAATACAAGTTTCCATATGAAGATGAATCATTCGATTTTATTTTTTTAACGTCTGTATTTACCCATCTCCTTCCGAAAGAATTAGAACATTACGTATGCGAGATTGCACGAGTTCTGAAAAAAGATGGTAGATGTTTTATTACTTTCTTTTTAATTAACCCTGAATCATCCTATTACTTAAATACAGGACTAAGTACGTTAAGTTTTTATCACCAAATTGACAATTGTTATGTTCTAAATAAAGATATCCCTAATTTCGCAGTTGCCTATCCTGAAGAAGATATTCGTACTCTATTAAATAAATATGGGTTAGAGGTACAGACCCCGCCCCATTATGGCTCATGGTGTAGCAGAACTGAACACACAAGTTATCAAGATATTATTCTTACACAAAAAACTTCTGAAAGGTAGTTGTATATGAATAATATAAAAAATCCACCTCTCGTTTCCATTCTTATTCCCACCTATAATCGACCACATTATTTTAAACTTGCTCTAGAAAGTGCATTAGCACAAACGTATTCAAATATTGAAATCATTGTAGGAGACGATAGTACAAATAATGAAACAGAAAAATTAATATACAGACATTATTTACATAAGCATAAACATATAACATACATTCGAAATAGCTCTACTCTAGGACAATTTCATAACGCCCTTATGCTCTTAGAACAGTCAAATGGCGAGTACATAAATTTCTTAATGGACGATGATGTATTTTATAATAATAAAATCGAAAAAATGATGTTTCATTTCCAACAAGACTTAAATAAGAATCTCGCACTTATCACATCTTATCGCACTTGGATTGATGATAATGGAGATATAATTGAACAACATCCCTCCATGAAAAAATTATACGATGAAGATACGCTACTAAATGGGAAAGATTTTGGAAACCGTATGCTTATGGCAGGACAAAATATTATCGGTGAGCCTACAATCGTACTCTTTAGAAAAAGCTTATTAATGGAACCTTTCGGCACTTTAAATGGCAGAAAATATGGTTGTAGTGTTGATATGGCCTCATGGATAAGTTTACTTTCAAAAGGTGATGCGATGTATATCACTGAGCCTTTAAGCTCATTCCGCCTTCATACTGGACAGCAAGTACGTCACAAATTCCTTGAGGGCTGTGAAGATTTTTCTCAACTCGTTTTAACCTCGAAAAAGTATGGTTTCTTACAAGACACTAAATATTATAAAAAAGGTTTGATAAGAGCTTACGGATGGTATAAAAATGCGGTCAAATTTTATGATTTATTTCCACACCTCATTCCAGATATAAATACACATGCACGTCTTTCTTATTGTTTAAATATCATTACAAAAGAGCTCCATGCAATATAGCCCATCACAAGGGAGGAGCTATTCCTTCCTCGTGATGTATGACTTCCCACAAATAGTGGAATAAATGTATGCATAGTCTGCTTGTATATTATTTTTATCATGACATGATCCATATACTTACTAGGCGATAGAAAGGAATACATACATTGAAAGATCCAAATTCTCAATATCAAATAGACTACGTATTACTATTCATCTTATTTGCCATTGGGACTGTTAGTTGCTTTGCAATTGCAAGTGCACAAGCCTCTTTACCACCATTTTTACAAAGCGTAAATTTTGTATTAAAGCAAATTCAATGGTACTTCATTGGATTTATAGCCATCGGTGTCATTATGATTATTGATTTCGATCGTTATCAAAAAATTGCTTGGTATTTATATAGCTTTGCACTGGTACTACTCATTGGACTAGAACTTCAAGTACCAGGTGCCGTTACAATTAAAGGTGCTACCGCTTGGTACAGGCTCCCAGGCATCGGAAATTTCCAGCCTTCTGAAATTATGAAATTGTTTTTAATTCTCGTCACCGGACGAATTATAGCAAATCACAATGAGAAATATTTTTTTCGAACAATACACGACGATTTTTTATTACTCGGAAAAATATGTGCAACAAGTTTACCACCTCTGCTACTTATTGCAAAGGAACCTGATTTAGGAAACACGATGGTAATTTCAGCTATGCTCGCAGCAATGATACTAGTTTCTGGTATACGTTGGCGTTTTATTTTCGGATTAGTTTCTGGCATTTTTGCAGCTGGCGTTACATTAACGTATATTTTTTTTACTCATACAAAATTCTTTAAAGCACACATTTTACAAGAATATCAACTAAATCGCTTCTACGGCTGGTTAGCGCCATACAAATATGATGCACAAGGCTATCAATTAAGACAAGCTTTCTTAGCTACTGGATCAGGGGAAATGCAAGGAAAAGGTTGGGAAAATGGACAAGTATACTTTCCAGAACCACATACAGATTTTATTTTCACCAATGTCGCTGAACAATTCGGCTTTTTAGGCGCAAGTGTCATTATTTCACTTTTTTTCCTACTTATTTTCCGCATGATTCATATCGCTTTAGAAAGTAATGACCCTTTCGGTAGTTACATCTGCGCTGGTACAATCGGAATGTTTACTTTTCAAGTATTTCAAAATATCGGGATGACCATCGGATTACTTCCTATTACAGGAATCACATTACCCCTTATGAGCTACGGAGGAAGTTCCTTACTCACATACATGATAGCGATTGGATTCGTTTTAAACGTTCGCTCAAGAACGAAATTCTTTATGTTTAAATGACGAACAAAAACAGTATATTTTTATCTCTATCCTTTTTTAGATATACTAATGAAAAATATGGTGGAGGTTTAAATATGAAATATGACATTATAGGGGATATTCATGGATGCTTTCAAGAGTTTCAAGATTTAACGACGAAACTCGGATATAACTGGAATAGTGACCTGCCGATTCACCCTGACCAACGTAAGCTTGCATTTGTTGGTGATATTACAGATCGCGGCCCTCATTCATTACGTATGATTGAAATTGTATGGGAACTTGTTATAAATAAAAAAGTAGCTTATTACGCTCCGGGAAATCACTGTAATAAACTATACCGTTTTTTCCTTGGGCGTAATGTGACAATCGCTCATGGACTCGAAACAACTGTCGCCGAATATGAAGCACTGCCTTCTCATAAACAAAACATGATAAAAGAAAAATTCATCACCCTTTACGAGCATTCTCCTTTTTATCACGTACTCGACGAGAAAAAGTTAATTGTATGTCACGCCGGCATTCGGCAAGATTACATAGGAAGACAAGATAAAAAAGTACAAACCTTTGTATTATATGGAGATATTACAGGAGAAAAACATGCTGACGGCTCTCCTGTCCGTCGCGACTGGGCGAAGGAATATAAAGGAACAACTTGGATTGTATATGGACATACACCCGTAAAAGAACCTCGTTTTGTAAATCATACAGTCAATATTGACACTGGCGCTGTATTTGGTGGCAAACTAACCGGACTACGTTATCCTGAAATGGAGGCTGTTTCCGTCCCTTCCTCCCTACCTTTTGTCCCTGAGAAATTTCGCCCAATTTCATAATCCTCATTTAAAACTTACGAGAGATTATCATATCATTTAGGCGGCTCTCCTATAAAAACTAGGTAAAGTAATGAAAAAAAGATGCAATAAAGTGCATCTTTTTTTCATTACACGGCATATACTGTCGCAGGAGGTGACCGTATGAAGAAAAAATCTTCTAAACAAAAAAGAAAATGCCCGCCTTTTTATCTGCCCATGTACGGAATTAACAACTGGTGCAGCATTCGAGCTGCAGCTTTAGAAGAACTGGAAGGACAAGAGGCATCCCCCAAAAACAAAGCTAGGCCTAAATATGTCTCTTTAGAAAATGCTGTAATGAGCCGCATAATTGATAATAGAAAAACAAAGATGCAGCAAAAAAATAAACCTCTCTCTACTCAGAATGAACAGGTTGTGCCTTCTGAGCAAACAAAGAAAAATATAGAAGAAAATATACCTGTAGTAATAAATAAAAAGGTGGAAGCAGAAATTCCAACTGCTATTATCAATCAAGTGAAGAAAATAAAAGAAGCTTTAGCACCATCAGGTGATATACAAACAGAAAAAACGATCATAATTCAAACCCCTACACCTGAAAATACAAAAGTAAAAAAAGGTGGGCGGTATGCACATGCAGAGGGGCTTCACTCTAATGCAGAGGGTACAGCTTCACATGCAGAAGGGCTGCTTACACATGCAAAAGCTTCTTTCTCTCATGCAGAAGGATCAAAAACGAAAGCAACTGGACATAGTTCCCATAGTGAAGGAAGTGAAACGACAGCAGGCGGCTCTTATTCTCATGCGGAAGGTAAACATACAATCGCTTTAGGCGAAGCAGCTCATGCAGAAGGAACCGCGACTATCGCTAACGGATTCTCTTCTCATGCGGAAGGTAATCATACATCAACAGCTCATTTTGCAGGTAGCCATATTATGGGGCGCTTCGGCACAGCAGAAGAATCTTATTCTTGGTTTATTGCAAATGGTACAAATGAAACTGACCATAATATCGGTGCAAAGTGGCTTGCTCATAATGGGGAAATGTATATTGATGGTGCTTCTTACAATGCAAGTGGAACTGATTTTGCACAAATGTTTGAAACAGCAGACAATAATTTTATTGATGTAGGTTATTTCGTTACATTTAGTAGCGAAGAAAAAATTCGAATCGCTACTTCAAACGATTCATTCATTTTAGGAATATCTAGTGCAACCCCTGCCCTTATAGGAAATAGCGGTGCTTTAAGTTGGCAGAAAAGATATAAAACAGATAGCTTTGGAAAACGCCAATATGTACGTACGGAATCACAAGACATACAACCTCTTTTAAATACAGAATGGGATCCAGCTTGCAAATATATAGCAAGAAAAGATCGTACCGAGTGGCTTCCTGTCGGATTAATTGGACAAATGTTAGTACGTGATGACGGTACTTGCGAAACGCATGGATATTGTCGTCCAAATAACGATGGCATTGCTACAAAATCCGAAAGTGGATTTTTCGTTATAAAGCGCACGGGTGAAAATCAAATTTTAATATTATTCCGCTAAGAAAAAGGGAACAAAATTCTTCATTACATAAGAATTTTGTTCCCTTTTTAAGTATGCCTTACTACTTTTTGCATATCGCTTGGAATCGTTGTAGTGAAAGACATTTCTGTCTCTAAAATAGGATGATAAAACGTCAATGATGTACTGTGAAGCGCTTGTCGTTTCATTTCATCCCTTTTCCCACCATATAAAGTATCGCCAAGTAACGGATATCCTATATGGGCCATATGTACACGAATTTGATGCGTTCTTCCTGTTTCAAGCTCAAGCGATACATGCGTCTTATGATTCGCGCTATCAATCACTCTAAAATGAGTAACTGCTCTTTGCCCCTCCTCACAAACGGTTCGCTCAATAATGCTATCCGATTTTCGTCCAATCGGTGCGTCAATCGTTCCCTCTCGTTCAATCATCTCACCATGAACGATCGCTTCATATGTTCTTTTCACCGCTTTTTGTTGATGCTGTTTCGATAAAAGATGATGCACGAAACGATTTTTTGCAATCAGCATAAGCCCTGAAGTATCACGATCTAACCTTGTTACGATGTGCACTGTACTTGCAAGATGTTGCTTATCATAATGAGATAAGAGCGCATTCGCAACACTCCCTGCTGGATGTTCTCTAGACGGAATCGTTGACATGTTTGCCTCTTTGTTTATGACAAGAACCGCATCATCTTCATATACAATGCATAAAGGGATATCTTCTGCAATCATCCCTTCACTTCTTTCCTCCACTGGAAAAAAGACACGTATTTCCTCACCAGCTTGCAACTGATAACGAACGCTCACGTGTTGACCATTTACTTCAATAGCTCCACCGTGAAACTTTATATCCGTTAATGCAGCTTTAGAAATCCCTTTTGTTTTTAAAAACTCTCTAACTAAAGCTCCCTCTTCAGCTGATTCTATATCCCATTTCAATGTAAATCTGTTCAAATATATAAACCCTTTCTATTTATCTGCAACAAACGAGTCACGTACTCGTTTCCAGAACGGGAATGGACGGAAACGAACAAATCGTACTTTTTCGTTTGCAACGCGATACTGGATTGATTTCACATCTTGATGAACCATCGTTAAATGGTCCACCGTAATTTGTAAGTTCATTCCTGCAGCCGGCTTCAACACACATGTATGATGCTTCGGCAGTACGAGCGGCGAACCTACCGTACGAAACACACGATTATTAATAGATGCCATTTCTGCAATTTGAATCGCTTCAATAGAAGGGTGAATAATTGCTCCGCCAAGCGCCTTATTATACGCAGTACTTCCCGAAGGAGTAGAAATACAAAGGCCATCCCCACGGAACGTTTCAAAGTACTCTCCGCGTATTTCCACTTCTGTTACTAATGTACCTTCTGCACTTTTCACAGTCGCTTCATTCATCGCTAAATACTGCGACTCTTTACTCCCATTCACATAGCGAATAATCACTTCTAAAAGCGGATATTCCACCACTTGGAATGGCGTTTTAGCAATTGCAATTACTAATTTCTCTACTTCTGTCGGTAACCAATCTGCATAGAAACCTAAATGCCCTGTATGTACACCAACAAATGCCGTTTCAGCCAATCGATTGTAATAACGATGAAACGCATATAAAAGCGTTCCATCTCCCCCAACAGAAATTACAATATCGGGTTCCTTTTCATCCATTATAAATCCGAAATCTAGCAAGTATTCTTTCATCGTGCTTGCCAGTGCATCTGATGATTGATCTCCCTTTGACATAATTGTAAATTTCATCGCCCAACACCCTTTAGTTTATGATTCGGAATCTTTCGTTTCTTGCTTTCTTGAAAAAGCTTTCTGCGCTTCTTGAATTTCAAGACGGATAGAAGACATTTCTTCATCTAATAAAAATGCTGCTTCCGCTGCACGTTGCAAGCGTATTTTAATATCTTCAGGAAAACGTCCACTATATTTATAATTTAAAGAATGCTCAATTGTTGCCCAAAAGTTCATTGCTAGCGTGCGTATTTGGATTTCTACCAATACTTTTTTTTCACCCTGAATCGTTTGAACTGGGTAACTAATGACAACGTGATAAGAACGATAACCGCTATCTTTCTTTTGCGTGACATAATCACGTTCTTCCACGATTTCAAAGTCATTTCGTTTTCGAAGATATTCTACAACAGGCTTAATCTCATCAACAAATTGACACATCATACGAAGGCCCGCGATATCTTGCATATCTTCTCTTAACCGGTCTAGCGGTACATTTCTCTTCTCCGCTTTATCAATAATACTTGCAACCGACTTTACCCTTCCTGTTACAAACTCAATTGGAGAATGCTCTGTTAACATTGCAAATTGAGTACGCATTCCTTTTAGTTTCACTTTCAGCTCTGCCACCGCTTGGTGGTAAGGTGCTAAAAATTCTTCCCAATTTCGATTCATTTCAACCACCACCAAAATCAATCCATTTGCTTATAGAAATACTTTTTCTACAGCAGTTACTAGTTCTTCTCCGTAATTTGCATTACCTTCAATATTTTCAACTAAATATTCTACTTCTTCTTTTAATCCTTCTAATTCCATTTCAATGTCATTCACGCGAACGAACATAACCACATCGTTATTCATCGCTTCATGCATTGCTTCCCAGCATGTGTGCGGAATACTTACATAAATGAAAGATGATTCGTTTTCTAAGATATATAAAAATGATAAATTGTCTGAGTCTACAAGTACGTGATTACGTGCACTTAACTCCTTTACCTCTATTTCACTATTTTCCGCACAAAAAATAAGAGCATTCTCTCTCTTTTCTACGCTCTTAACTTGGATTTTATTTTGCATGCTCTAACTCCTCCATCTCAACTTCCTGTCTTACTTAACAGTATTATTGTATCATAACATGGACGCAAACAAATAAAACATTGAACCAAATTTGTGAAAAAGCGATAATGTGTAAAGAATTATTTTTCAAAAGGAGCGCATACAATGACACAAGAAATTGAAATTGAATTTAAAAATATTGTTACAGAAGAAGAATTCGGTACATTATGTAAATCATTCTCTATTGAAGTATTTACGAAACAGGTGAATCATTACTTTGAAACACCGAACTTCTCGTTAAAAGAAGCTGGCTCTGCACTTCGTATTCGTCATAAAAGAGAAACTTATACATTAACATTGAAACAACCTGCTGAAGTCGGCTTGTTAGAAACACATCAAGTCGTAACAGAAGACGAAGCAAAAATGATGATGGAAACAAACGTAATCATCCAAGGGGCTGTAATGGATCAACTACACAAATTACAAATTCCTGTTTCTGCTTTAACTTATATGGGTAGTTTAACAACTGAAAGAGCCGAAACGTTATTTGAAGGCGGAACGCTTGTCTTTGACCATAGTTTCTATTACAATCACGATGATTATGAAATTGAATTTGAAGTGCAAGATGAAGAAACAGGCAAAGCTGCATTTATGCATTTATTAAAGCAATACGACATACCAATCCGTCATACAAATAATAAAGTAAAACGCTTTTTCCTTGCCAAACAAAACAAAGCACGCTAAAGTGAAAATTCCACTAGTGAATACGTTTTACTAGTGGATACATCTCACTTTTGAAAAGGAAAAGATTCATTTACATCTGTAGAAGAAGCAAAGAGCGTTATGAAGGCTATTTATTTGCCCTCCCTAACATTCCATTGCTACAATAGATATACATTTCATGGAAAAAGGAGTTTATAAAGGATGAGCAAGCAACCGATGACACCATTTGAAGCAATTGGCGGTGAACAATGCATTGCAATATTAGTAGATACATTTTATTCCTATGTCAGTAAGCACCCTGACCTATCTCCCATCTTCCCGGATGATTTAACAGAAACCGCTAGGAAGCAGAAACAATTTTTAACACAGTATTTAGGTGGTCCTAATTTGTACACTGAAGAACATGGTCATCCTATGTTAAGAGCACGCCATCTCCCGTTTGAGATTACGCCAAAACGAGCAGAGGCTTGGCTATCATGTATGGAGCAAGCAATGGATGACACAGGAGTGCACGGTCATATAAGAGAGTTCGTTTTTGAACGTTTAGCATTAACTGCTCAGCATATGGTTAATACTCCAAATGAAACAGGTGAAGTGTAATGGATAAGCAGGAAGCAAAGCATATAAATATGCCATCTCCTTCCGCATGTGAGCATAAGTCTGTAGAAGCATATTTATTTATTGATCCACTTTGTAAAGATTGCTGGGAAATCGAGCCCTTTATTATTAAACTATGGCTTGAATATGGGAAATACTTCTCTATTCGTCATATCGTAACAGGAAAAGTGGACGGAACGAACGCTTCCTCACACAAATGGAATAAACCTGCTAATATTCGATTTGTGTGGGAAAAGACAACAAGTTTACAAGGTTTTTCATGTGATGGAAAAGTACATATGCAAGAGGCATCGTCAACACCATATTTAGTTTCGATGGCAATTAAGGCAGCGGAGTTGCAGGGCCGAAAAGCAGGTTCGAAGTTTTTGCGAAAACTCCAAGAATACATCTTCCTTGAAAATGTATCAAACCCTGACTGCGAATTATTACTTGCATGCGCAAGAGATAGTGATATTGATGTAGAAGAATTTAAAAAAGACCTACATTCCGCTAGCGCAAAAAAAGCTTTCCAATGTGACTTGAAATTCACAAATGAGATGCATATTACAGAAATACCTTCTCTCGTATTTTTTCATGCGAATTCAGATGAAGAAGGTATTAAAATCGCTGGAACTTATTCCTACGACGTATACGTACAATTATTGAAAGAACTTGTAAAATGTGAAATCGAGCCAGAACCATTACCACCTTTAGAAGTGTTATTAGAAGCAACGCAATTTATATCTTCAAAAGAAGTAGCATTTATATATGACTGCTCGCAGCAAGAAATCGAGCGTGAACTGAAAAAATTACAACTGAAACGAAAAGTACAAATGCTTGACGTAAAATGTGAGCGTTATTGGAAATGGATAGCAAAAGAAAAAGACCTGGTGTAAACACCAGGTCTTTTTCTTTACGGCTTATAAAAATATTAAAGGGGATGGGAGAAATTTTCACGTTCAAACAAAGGGGTATATGTTTGTATGTGAATTCGTTCACGCTTATTATATTACAAGATTCGACGTCAGATGACAACCCCTTTTGTCGAATTTCACACTTTTGTCACATTCTAAACGTTTTCATTTCTGAATAAGCTATAAAAAAGCTATTTTGGAGGTGTTCTGTATGAAAAAAACGTATATTTTACTGATCATTCTAGCTGTCATCGTTTCTTTTTTCTTGTACATCCTCTCTCTACTACAAGCTTTTCCTAAAATTATTGCTTTCCCTCTTTTATTCGGAGTCATCGTCATCGCTCTCTCTTATTTCAACCATAAAAAACGATTTAAAGGATTTTAATTCACTGTAAAACTGCCTTCTACTTTAGAAAAAAGAAGGACATTCACTTTATTTTTTCGACAAATATCGACAAAAAAGATTTAAAACAAAAAAGACGAGGTAAATTCCTCGTCTTTTCTATTACTTCTCTTCAAATAATAATGCTTCTAATTCATTTAATTTCTCTTCAAATACTTGCAATGCCTCTTTTACCGGTTCTGGAGATGCCATATCTACTCCCGCTTTTTTCAACACTTCAATTGGATAATCTGAGCTTCCTGCTTTTAAGAACTCATTAATGTAACGTTCTACTGCTGGTTGCCCTTCTTCTAAAATTTGTTTAGATAGAGCCGTTGCTGCACTAAATCCTGTTGCGTATTGGTATACATAATAGTTGTAGTAGAAGTGCGGAATACGAGACCACTCTAAACCAATTTCTTCATCGATTACTAAAGCATCACCAAAATATTTCTTATTTAAATCATAGTAGATCTCCGTTAACATGTCTGGCGTAACCGCATGTCCCTCTTGTACTTTCTTATGAATAATATGCTCAAACTCTGCGAACATCGTTTGACGGAATACAGTACCACGGAATCCTTCTAAATAATGATTTAATAAGTATAGACGCTCTTTCTTATCTTCTGTCGTTTTTAATAAATAATCATTTAAAAGCGCTTCATTACAAGTTGATGCTACTTCCGCAACGAAGATTGAATAATCACCGTATACGTGCGGCTGTGTCTTTCTTGTATAGTAACTATGCACGGAATGACCGAACTCATGAGCAAGTGTATATAAATTATTTACATTATCATGCCAGTTCATTAAAATATACGGATTTGTCCCATATGCACCAGATGAATATGCTCCGCTTCGTTTTCCTTTATTCTCATATACATCTACCCAGCGATTTTCATATGCTTCTTTTAAAATGTCAACATACTCATCACCAAGTACGTTTAAAGATTTTAATAACATGTCTTGTGCTTCTTCATATTTCACGTTCATTTTCACTTCTGGTACAAGTGGTGTATATAAATCATACATATGAAGCTCATCAAGACCTAGTGCACGCTTACGAATATCAATGTAACGATGTAGCAAGTGTAAATTATCATTTACAGATTCAACAAGTTGATCATACACCGCTTCAGGAATGTTATTATTACTTAATGCCGCTTGACGTGCAGAATCATATTTACGAACACGCGCATTGAAATTATTACGCTTCACAGCTCCGCTTAACGTGCTTGCAAATGTGTTCTTATATTTTCCATACGTTTCATATACAGCTTTGAATGCATCTTCGCGCACACGACGATCATCACTTTCTAAAAACTGAATGTAACGACCATGTGTAATTTCCACTTCTTCTCCATCCTCACCTTTAATAGATGGGAATTTCAAATCCGCATTATTCAACATACCAAATGTATTACTTGATGCACTCATTACTTCAGATGCTTCTGCTAATAAAGCTTCTTCTGCTTCAGATAATACGTGAGGGCGTTGACGCGTAATTTCTTCTAACGCATGCTCATATACACTTAAGTCTCTATTCTCTTTCAAGAATGTTTGCAGTGTATCTTCTGAAATCGATAAAATTTCAGGCACAATATATGCTGTGCTACTAGATACTTGTGAATATAAATTTGTTGCGCGGTCATTTAATGCTTGATACACAGAGTTCGTTGTATCTTGATCGTAACGCATATGTGCATATGTATATAACTTACCTAATCGCATTGAAATTTCATCTTCATATTGCAATGCTTCAAGTAAATTGTTCGCAGAGTCACCAAGTTTCCCTTTAAATTCAGTTAACTTCGGTAATAGCTCTTTAATAGCTTGGAATTCTTTTTCCCATTCTGCATCTGTTTGGAAAATATCTTCTAATCGCCACGTACTTGATTCTTCAATCTCGTTGCGATCCGGTAATGTTTTTGCTGTGTTTTGTTCAGACATCCTTTAAGCCCTCCTTTAAATATCTCTACTTACATACAATTCGATTTTTCTTATGTAATTCCTTCACGATCAGTCTTTATTATATCCCCTTTTCCTTCTCTCATGTTGTACTTTGCCTCAAATAAAGATAAGGCATACGCTAAGCAAATTGCATCATATTTTATAACTTCCTCTTCAGTTTTTAACATAGCTATCCCCCTTATTTTCCGGTATTTATAAGTCCCTACTTTACGTAATACACCTGCATAACATAAAAATGTCATATACTCAGTAACTGCTACTTTCCATATATGTGGTGAAAAGTACGGGAGCATCCGCCTTTTCGTATACTTTTTCACATAGCTACACGCATACTCGAGGGAAATACACTCCCCTACTGCAAGCTTACCTATACACTTCATATATAGAAAAGCTTGCCATATAAATGGATTTGTTTGAAAAGCGAATGAGGACGGGAGCGGCACACCAATTTCAGAAGGGAAATTTGCTGGGGTACATTTATATTGATATAAGAGGCGTAATAGTGACTTATGATTATAATTCCAAATAGGCAACGCATTTTTTCGAAAATAGTCCTTTCGCTGCTTCCATTCTCGGTCTAATGTTTCTTTTTGGAAAGTAACAGGGGAAAAGAGCGTTTCAAAAGTAGTCGTTTCAATTGGCAAATATATAATATGTGAGAAAGAGACGCTTGTAAAAAATGAAGTGAGAAACGCGCATTTCATAAATGATTTTTGTTTCGAACAGAAGAAAATAAGAAATGGCTGAGGATAAGATTGTAAGGAGAAAGCCATAAGGGAGGAGAATTTCATCCAATACGCTGATTGCTTTTTCAATTGATTTCCACCAATGATCCAAATGACCTGTATACCAGCACGCCAATACGAATAGGTTCGTTTGTACAGCTGTTCTATAGGGAGATTTGCGCATTGGTATTCAATCGCAATTTTTCTCCCTGCTCTCTCTATGAAAATATCTGGTCGTTGCTGAATCTTTGGCAAATAATGCTCTATATCTACATGAAAATTTTGATGTTTGAACCATCTATATAGTAATTCTTTACCGTGCCTATGATACATAGATTCTGCTTCATAAAAGGCAAGGCACGCATCCATTTTCTTATGAGCAAAATGCCAGCTTTTTTGTTTTCCTAATTTCATTTGCACTTCCTTCCCGCAAGCTATGCAAAAGAAACTTTCCATTTTACGCATACGGTGTAAAAGCTCTTCATCATGATGATAGAGTAGGTGAATTTTTTCTCCGTTTTCTCTTTTGGCGATAAACATCGTAATCACACCCTTTCAGCTCCTTATATTCTACAATTTATTACAAATTCCTTTTAAAAAAAGAGATGTCCCAATTTCGGACATCTCTTTTTATAATAATGGTGATAATAACCGATACGTTGATTCCACGATTCGTCTATGAAGACGCCTTTTATGAAAACGATCGACATGAATTTCACTTGATTCTTCTATATCCTCTTTAAAATCTTGAACAAGTTTTCGAATGCTATCTGTATCATATAAAAAGGCATTTACTTCAAAATTCAAATGAAAACTTCTCATATCCATATTAGCTGTCCCAATTGAAGCTAAATCAGAATCGACAATGACAACTTTACTATGAAGAAAACCTTTTTCGTATTCATATATCTTTACCCCGGCATCTAAAAGCTCTGGGAAGTACGATCTCGACGCGTAAAAGACAGTGCGCTTATCAGGCTTACTCGGCATTAACAAACGAACATCAATACCAGCAAGTGCCGCTACCTTTAATGCAGATAAAATGTCATCATCCGGAATGAAATACGGGGTCGCAATCCAAATGGATTTCCGCGCAGAAGAAATCATGGCAAAATATAAATGTTTAATTGTTTCCCATTTATTATCCGGTCCACCTGCAACGAGTTGCACGCCTCCCCAATGCTCCCCCTCAACTGCTTTCGCTTGTAAATATTCAGGGGCTAGCACAGCCTCACCAGTCATATAAAACCAATCTTGAAGGAAAATCAGTTGCAAGCTTTGAACAGCTTCACCACGCAAATATAAATGTGTGTCTCGCCAAAAGCCAAAGTACTTATCCTTCCCTAAATATTCATCACCAATATTCAATCCACCTACAAATCCTTCATTCCCATCAATAATAACGATTTTTCGATGATTTCGATAATTAATCTTATCGTTTAAAATCGGAAAACGCACAGGGAAAAACGGAATCATTTCAACACCTGCGTCGTTTAATTCTTCAATATATGAATTCGATAATCTAAAACTTCCAACCGCATCATATAAAAAACGAACAACTACGCCTTCTTTTGATTTTTGTATTAAAATATCTTTAATTTCTGTTCCAAGCTTATCATCACGCACAATGTAATATTCCATATGAATGTGATGTTTCGCTCGTTTTAATCCATCTAAAATGGCCTGAAACGTTTCATCTCCATTTGTTAATGTTCTCGTTTCAGTTTGAAATGAAATATTTAAAGCGCCTAGGCGATCCGCTAAACGAAATAACAGCTCTTGATGCTTATGATTACGCAAAATTCGTTCTTCGTAATCTTCATGCCCCTTATATTGTAAAAACGCTTGTTCATCGAGCAACGCCTTCTTTTGGAACATTCTCTTCCTCCGAAAGTTCTGTCCGAATAATAAATAAGCGAAGAATCCAAATACCGGAAAAATACCTAACACAATGAGCCATGTAAGTGTTTTTGACGGATGTCGGTTCTCTAAGAAAATTACGCAGCCAATTAAAAATGCAGATACTGTAAATAAAATACTAATAATACCTAGAATCGACACATCTTTTATCCCAATTACATCCGAATAAAATGCTACATCAATAAACATACGTAACGAAACAAATAATGCGAACAATAGTAAAACAAAGAAAATCAACTTTAACGTATTTTTCATCTCTTACCTCCTTACTAAGAAAGCTTTCCTATTCTTCATATAAAAAGCCGATTTCATACTACAGAAATCGGCCTACGTTTTAGCAGGAAAATTATTGCGAATTGTTTCAAGCGCATGCTCTTTCACAATTTGTTTCCCATACTCACTTACACGATGAATTGTTAAAGTTGATTCTTCTCCGTACTCTAAAACAATACTTAAAATACGATCAATTTCTTCTTCATCATGTAGCACTTCATCGAATTCCACATATACATAATAGCGGTTCTCAAATGAATACAGCTCATCTTTTATATCTTCAAAGATAAGACGGTGGCTTAATGAAATGACATCTTCAAAATCACTAAATTTAATTAAAAAGCCGAACGTACCATCTTCGTTAAAGTTTGTTCCTGCTTGTTCCTCTACCTCTTCCACTAATTCTTGCTGGAATAATGATTCAATGCCTTCATCTAGAGGAATGTCTATAATTTTATCTACCCCTATTGGTAGTTCTAGCTTTTGTCCATCCTTTGAAAGCTCTGCTTTCGTTACAAGTACTTCAATCCCTTTATCGACTGCTTGCACTTGAATCCATAACGGTCCATCAATAAAGAAATCATCATGATCACGAGCTTCGTCCATCATTTCCCAAAAGAGCTCTTCGCTTCTTTCGCGGTCATACCAAATTTCTTCACGATTAAAGCCTCTGTCCTCTATATCAATGTACGTAATAAAAAATTTCATCGTATGGTCATTAATTCTTTCAATATCCAAAATACAACTCTCCCTTCCTGCTTAGAATTGTTATGAAGGGATTCCCCACTCATATGACAAATCAATAGATTCTTGTACTCTCATTTTATGATAAGATTCTCCAGAATGGAAATAAAATCGATTTATTTTACAAAAATAGTTATATGCCTATCTTCATTTGACCACCTACACAAATATATCATTATAGCGATTTCTCACTCACAAAAAATTTGGACATACATTTCCACCTTCCCCCGTACACTGTAATAAAGTGAAACTTTTATTAGAGAAGATGATGTAGTCTCTCTCTTCACCGCATACATATAGTTCGCTTATTAAAACATCATAAATGGAGGCAGACGAATGGACTTAGAGTTTTTAACATCTGTACTAATGATTGTCGGTATCGATGTTGTATTAGGTGGTGACAACGCAATCGTCATCGCACTAGCTAGCCGAAATTTACCTGAATCGAAACGAAATAAAGCCATTTTGATTGGTACTCTTTTAGCAATCGTACTAAGAATTGTCCTTACTATACTAGCTGTCTATTTACTCGACATTCCATTTCTGCAACTTATCGGAGGCCTTTTACTTACATTAATTGCAGTAAATTTACTAACTGATAATAGCAACGATCTTTCTGCTATTCAGGGGAAAACAACTTTATTTCAAGCTGTGCGTACAATTGTATTCGCGGATCTCGTTATGGGGTTTGACAATGTTATTGCCATTGCAGGTGCAGCTCACGGAAGATTTTTACTCGTAATAATCGGCTTACTCATTTCTATCCCAATTATTATTTGGGGCAGCAAACTTATTTTAATACTTATGGAACGCTTTCCATTCCTCATTTATTGCGGATCAGCGATTCTCGCCTATACAGCAGGAAAAATGGTTACACATGAAGACAGGCTTGCACCCTTCTTTCATAACAATCCAAGTTTCACCACAAGCATTCCTTACTTATTTATTTTCACCATTTTATGCATCGGTATTATCGTGCAACAAGTTCGATTACGGAATGCGAAACATTAAAAAAAAACCTTCTACTATATAATAAGTAGAAGGTTTTCATATTATTATAATTAATTTACAAGACGCTGTGCTTCACGTAATTGGAACGTTCTTACTGTGCGTGGTAAGAAACGGCGGATTTCGTCTTCATTGTAACCTACTTGAAGGCGTTTCTCGTCAATCATAATTGGACGACGTAAAATCCCTGGATAGTCACGAATCATCTTATATAAATCTTGAAGTGGTAAAGACTCTAAGTTTACATTTAATTCTTGGAAAACTTTCGAACGAGTAGAAATAATCTCATCCGTTCCGCTTTCTGTCATACGTAAAATCTCTTTAATTTCCTCAATCGTTAATGGATCTGAGAAAATATTACGTTCTGTATAAGGAATATGATTTTCCTCTAGCCATAATTTCGCCTTTCTACAAGACGTACAGCTTGGAGAACTATATAATGTTACCATACAAAGCTCACTCTCCTTAAAGAGTACAAATTCTGTACTAATTACAGTTTAAATTTCTAAATTCAGCAATTTTTCGCGATACCTTGTCTTAAAATAAGGTGCAAAAATCGCATTTCATGTAAGCAACAACTTTTAGCAAACAACAATTACTTTTAATAAGTAACTTCTATAATCATTATACAATAGATTTTGCAAGAAATATACAGTAAATTTCCTTCTAATTGAGAAAACTCTTCCGTGTATTCCACTGCTATGTAACATGATCACACTCGATTCATCTGTACTTTAACAATATCTTCAACCCTCTTAAAGCTTGCTTTTCATAGATTATTCATATGATATATAGTTATTTTCCCAGAATCTTTCCTATAAAAAAGAGAACGTTTTCTTACCTTTTCTTGATAAATCAATTAAGAAATGTAAGACTATACAATTGAGAACAAAAAGGAACGTTTGTTATTATTTTAACAAACATTCTCATTCATGTCTATACGATTTTTAAAATAAATCAATTATTTTTCTGACATTTCTTTCTTTTTCACCTTTTATCTCATACAATAAAAATACAGACAGGCAAAGGGGGAATTTGCATATGATTGCTTTTTTTATTGATTTTGTCACGGTTGCTGCCCTCATCATCGGAATAACAGCATTGATTGGTGTCATTACAAATAGCATTGGTGAAAAACTCTTTGGCGGAAAAGAAAAGATGAAGTTTGTTAATAAAAGTTTGGATGTTCAATCTGGATGGAACAAGGTCGGCGGGAAGGGTATTTATAAGAAACGTACGTATTAAAAAAAGCAGGTAATCACCTGCTTTTTTTCTTATTTCTCTACTGACGCCCATTTAAAGCTTAAATCGCCGCCATATTTATGGTTGTACATATTTTTAATTGATTCTCTTTGTAAGTATGCTCTACCACGTTGATATACTGGAACAATCGCTGCGTCATCAAGTAACATTTTCTCTGCTTCTAATAAGTTTTTCCAACGAGCGTTTACATCGCTTCCATCTTTCTTCGCTTTCATGATAATTTCATCATATTTCGGATTAGAATATTTCATTTTATTTTGCGATCCGTCCGTTACAAACATATCAAGGTATGTAACTGGATCTGGGAAGTCTGCACTCCATCCAGAGAATGACATGACATAATCGCCCGCATCTTCTAGTTTTAGTTTTTGCGCGAATGGTTGCTGTTTAATTTTCACTGTTAAACCTGGTAAATTCTTTTCTAATTCACCTTTTAAATATTCACCTGTTTTCTTCGATAATTCAACGTCTTCATTTAATAGTTCTAATTCGATTTCATTTTTACCAAGTTCTTTTTTACCAGCTTCCCAATATTTCTTCGCTTCTTTCACGTTAGGCTTTACAATATCTCCATTTACAGCACGGAAATCTTTCTTATCTGGCCCTTTAATGAAGTTATCAGGAATTAATCCTGTCGCTGGCTTAGAACCGTTATTTAATAATGTATCAACGAACGGCTTACGTTCAAAAGCAAGTGAAATTGCTTTACGAATATTTTTATTTGCTAAAGCTGGGTCTTTTTGATTTAAACGAAGGAAGAATACAGATGTATCTTCTACTGTTTGGAAATCTGGTTTTCCTTTATATTTATCGATGAACTCTGCTAATAACGTCGCTCGATCGACTGCGTTTGTTTCATATAAATTAATTGGCGTAGACGTATCTTTTACAATATTAAAGTTTACTTCCTCAATCTTCACTTCTTTATTGTCCCAATATGACGTGCTCTTTGTCATTTTAAAGCTACGTTCATGTTGCCAATCACTTAATGTAAATGGTCCGTTATAAAGTGTTGTATTCGCTTCTAAGCCAAACTTCGTACCTTGCTCTTTCACAAACTTTTCATTCACAGGATAGAAGATTGGATATACCATTAAATCTACAAGGTATGGAATTGAATTGTCTAATTCCACTTCTAATGTATGATCATCAATCGCTTTTACACCTAATTGATCCGGACTCATCTCTTTTTTATTAATTTTCTCTGCATTTTTTATATCATACATAATGTACGCTGATTTCGCAGCTGTATCTGGGTTAATTGCTCTTTGCCATGCGTATACGAAATCTTTCGCCGTCACAGGCTCACCATTTGACCATTTTGCGTCTTCACGTAATGTAAATGTATATTTTTTACCGTCTTCTGACTTCTTAAATTCCTTCGCTACACCTGGAACTAGCTTATCATCTTTCCCTAAACTGTATAGGCCTTCCATCGTATTCGTCATTACTCTTGAAGAAACTGCATCAGCTGATAGCGCTGGATCCATCGTTGGAATTTCTTGCGTTTCAATTAAGTTAATAACTTGCTTCGCACCGCTTTTCCCGCTATCCCCTTTTGCGTTCGCTTGCGGCTCATCTTTTTGGTAGCTACATGCCCCTAACATCATGCTCATCGCTACTGTTGATACTACAAAAACTGGCATCTTTTTTTTCATACTTCCACCCTCCACAAAAATGTTAGCCCTTTCATTTTCAAACAAATAGAAATATATATATGTTCTAATAATTCATATTATACACACAAATATATTTTTTGTATATTTATATTTCTATTTTATTAAAATTTTCTGTTTAAAAATAAACCTTTGTAAACGTTTCATAGTGCCTATTTTCCTTACTAAAGTGTTAAAAATAATTATTTTTATATTTTTCTAAATTATCAGAGAAAAATGATTTTTATATCTTATAATACTTTGCGCATAATTATCCTTCTCTTTTTATCATAAAATAGCACTACCTTCATAATAAAGATATGTAGGTTAAAATGAGTGCAAAGGTTAAGAAAGTATGTTACGATACACTTTGCTAAAAATAGATATCGGTAAAGAGGGGACGGACATGACAGCAATTCAGGCAAAAAACGGGCCTACTGAGAAATTAAGTTTATTCTTATTAACATGGCCTATTTTTCTAGAAGTTTTTCTATTTATGTTAATGGGGATCGCTGATACTTTCATGTTAAGTGCATTATCAGACGATGCTGTATCTGGGGTTGGTGCAGCGAATCAATATCTCCATATCGCTATTTTGGTACTAGAAGTGATCGGGAACGGCGCAGCTATCGTCGTATCTCAATACCTCGGTTCCAAACGTTTTATGGAAGCATCAAAAATATCAGCTTTAGCCGTCACATTAAATTTAGTGGTCGGACTCGTTATAAGCGCTGGTTTTCTATTATTTTCAAAACATATGATGATGGCAATGAACTTACAGGGCGATGTACTTATGTATGCACAAAGCTATTTATCCATCGTCGGAGGGGCTATTTTCCTTCAAGCTATTATTAATTCATTAGCCGCAATTATCCGCGTACATGGCTTCACAAAGCAAGCGATGTTTATTTCACTTGGAATGAACATTATTCATATCGCTGGAAACTACGTACTTATTTTCGGAAAATTTGGTTTTCCAGAGCTTGGTGTACAAGGGGCTGCCATTTCTTCTGCTGTCAGCCGACTTATAGCGCTTATCGTTTTCTTCTGGTTACTGTACCGCGTTATGGAGTACCGTGTGAAATTACAATACTACTTCACCTTATCAAAAGAATATATCGGGAAAATTTTAAAAATCGGGATTCCATCTGCATTTGAGCAGGTTATGTATCAAGCTTGCCAAATTGTCTTCTTATACTATGCAACGTACTTAGGAACGGAATCATTAGCGGCTAGACAATACGCTACGAACATTTCTATGTTCACTTATTTATTCGCGATTGCAATCGGTATGGGAACAGCCATTATTATCGGGCGCCTCGTTGGCGGTGGTGAAAAAGACGAAGCGTATGAACGAGTATGGAAAAGTGTCAAATGGGCAATTGGCGTCACTTTATGTATGGTTGCTCTCGTTATTACGTTCCGCACACAATTAATGGGACTATTTACAGATAATCCGCACATTATTGCGTTAGGCGCAAGCGTTCTTTTACTAAGTGTACTACTGGAAACAGGGCGTACGATGAACATCGTCATTATCAATTCACTTCGCGCAGCTGGCGATGCAAAGTACCCAGTTTTAATTGGCGCATTCTCTATGGTGTTAATGAGTTTACCACTCGGTTACTTTTTCGCCTTCCATTTAGATATGGGGCTCGTTGGTATTTGGTTAGCGATTGCTATTGATGAATGGACGCGTGCCATTATTATGTTCTTCCGCTGGAAAAGTAGAGCGTGGGAACGTTATGCACTCGTTAAACCGGAAGAACAAGAGGAGATTGTTTCTGTTCAGGCGCAATAATACTCGTTTAATTAAGGTGTAGTCATTAGCATAGGAAACTTATATTTGCGATTCTTTAAATATATCGACTTACCGAGAAATATTGATAACTCTTTTATATAGTAGAAAAAAGCCATTCTTCAGTAATAGAAGAATGGCCTTTTTTATTATTGATAAATCTCTTTATATTTCTTATACTCCGCTTCAGAACATAGTACGAAATGTCCTGGGCGAATTTCACGCATTGTTGGTGCTTCACTACCGTAATTATGCTGAGATGGATCGTATACGATACGTTTACGATTGCGCTCATAATCTGGGTCTGGAAGCGGAATTGCTGATAATAGTGATTTTGTATATGGATGAATTGGATTCGCATATAACTCTTCACTTGTTGTTAGCTCAACGATTTGACCACGGTACATTACACCGATGCGGTCACTAATGTATTTTACCATTGATAAATCATGGGCAATGAATAAGTATGTTAAACCTTTTTCTTTTTGTAACTTTTTCAGTAAGTTTACAACTTGCGCCTGGATTGATACGTCAAGTGCTGAGATTGGCTCATCGGCAATGATAAATTCAGGTTCTACAGCAAGTGCACGAGCGATACCGATACGTTGACGTTGTCCACCTGAGAATTCATGCGGGAAACGGTTTGCGTGCTCTTTATTTAAACCAACTGTGTTTAATAATTCATGAACACGATCCATACGCTCTTTTTTATTTTTTGCTAGCCCGTGAATATCAATACCCTCTGCAATAATATCCCCTACTGTCATACGTGGGTTTAATGATGCATATGGATCTTGGAAAATCATTTGCATTTTACGGTTGAATTTCTTCAGCTCTGCGCGTGATTTTTTACCATGTACATTTTCACCATCGAACAATACTTCACCAGCAGTTGCATCATATAAACGAATAATCGTTCTTCCAGTTGTTGATTTACCACAACCTGATTCTCCTACAAGACCAAATGTTTCTCCGCGGTAAATATCAAATGAAATATCATTAACCGCTTTGACAACACCACCACTCACGTCGAAGTGCTGCTTTACATTTTTTACTTCAATTAATTTCTCACGTTGTTTAGTCATGTTGTTCACCTGCTTTCATTTGAAGAATGCGTTTTTCAACGACTGCCGGCGGTTTTACTTCTGGAGCTTGCTCATGAAGTAACCAAGTTGCCGCATAGTGTGTATCACTTACTTTAAATAAAGGTGGATCCATTTCAAAGTCAATTTTCAGTGCCTGTGGGTTACGTGGCGCAAAAGCATCTCCCTTTGGCGGCTTCAATAAATCTGGAGGCGTTCCAGGAATTGCGTATAACTCTTCCTCTGAACCATCTAAACTTGGCATAGATGCGATTAAGCCCCAAGTATACGGATGTTTTGGATTATAGAAAATTTCATCTACAGTTCCGATTTCAACAACTTTACCAGCGTACATAACTGCTACGCGGTCCGCAACATTTGCTACTACACCTAAGTCATGCGTAATAAAAATGATTGCTGCTTCTGTTTTTTGCTGAATGTCCTTCATAAGCTCTAAAATTTGCGCCTGAATTGTAACGTCTAGCGCTGTTGTCGGCTCATCGGCAATCAATAATTTTGGGTTACAAGCTAACGCCATCGCAATAACTACACGCTGTCTCATACCACCAGAGAATTGGTGCGGATATTGTTTTAAGCGAGCTTCTGGATTTGGAATACCTACAAGGTCGATTAATTCTAAAGCAACTTTACGTGCATCTGCTTTACTCATCCCTTGGTGTTTAATAAGACCTTCCATAATTTGATTTCCAATTGTCATCGTTGGGTTTAATGATGTCATTGGATCTTGGAAAATCATCGCGATATCTTTACCACGTACTTGTTGCATTTCTTTTTCTGTTAATTTCGTTAAGTCACGACCTTCAAATACGATTTCACCATTTTTAATGCGTCCAGGAGGATTCGGAATTAATCCCATTAACGCTTTAGAAGTAACTGATTTCCCAGAACCAGATTCTCCTACAATCGCTAATGTTTCTCCTTTTTTCAAATCAAAAGTAACGCCGCGGACAGCTTGTACTTCACCTGCATGTGTATCAAAGGAGACTTGTAAATCTTTTACCTCTAACAATGTTTTCATCTTTGCCTCTCCCCTCTTTTACTTACGCATTTTTGGATCTAACGCGTCGCGTAATCCGTCTGCCATTAAGTTAAACGCTAAGATTAATATACTGATAACAACCGCAGGGATGAACATCATATGCGGATACGTTTGGATTGATTTATAACCGTCATTTACAAGAGAACCAAGTGATGCGAATGGTGGCTGAATACCTAAACCGATGAAGCTTAAGAACGCCTCACCAAACACCGCTGTTGGGATTGTAAACATTGTCATTACGATAATTGGTCCCATTACGTTCGGGATTAAGTGTTTTACAATTAATTGTGTATTTGTTGCACCTAATGTACGAGATGCTAATACGTATTCTTGATTTTTTAATTTTAGGATTTGTCCACGAACGATACGCGACATCCCTATCCAACCTGTAATTGCCATTGCGAGTGTAATTGACCATATACCAGATCCCATAATGATTACCATTAAAATAACGATGATTAAGTATGGAATACCGTTAATAATCTCCATAATACGTTGCATAATGTTATCTACTCTACCGCCATAAAACGCTGAAATACCTCCATATGCAACCCCAATTACTAAGTCAATTGCTGCTGCTAAAAGAGCGATATATAATGATACACGCGTACCTTCCCATGTTCTTGTCCATAAATCGCGGCCAAGATCATCTGTACCAAACCAGAAATACTCTTTAATATCACGTTTTTCATATTGGTCAACACCATATTGATCTGTACCGTCAAATGGTAACCAATGAACATTTTCAATAACTGGAATTTTCGGTGGTAATTTCGCACGTCCTAAATCTTGTTCTTTATACGAGTGTTTACTTACCATCGGTCCTAAAATTGCTAGTAATATAATAATTGTTAATAAAACTAAACCGAACATTGCTCCTTTATGTTGGAACAAACGTCTTCTTACATCTTGCCAAAACGTTAAGCTTGGACGGGCAATGACTTCATTATCCACATTATTTTGATTGGCTTGTTGAAATAAATCTGGAGATAATTTTTGTACATCTTTCATCATTTTTTCCCTCCCGCTAAACGAATTCGAGGATCAATAATTCCGTATAAAATATCAACAATGAAAATAACTAAGATGAAGATTGCACTATAGAAAATTGTAGTTCCCATAATAACTGTATAGTCATTCACTGTAATAGATTTAACGAACTGTTCCCCTAGTCCTGGTACAGCATAGATTTGCTCAATAACTAATGTACCTGTAATTAATCCTGCAACCATTGGTCCTAAAATTGTTACAACTGGAATTAACGCGTTACGAAGTGCGTGTTTAATAATGATAACACCTTGGCTAATTCCTTTCGCTTTCGCTGTTAAAATGTAGTCAGCTTGCATAACTTCAATTAACTCTGCACGAGCGAAACGAGCGATTGTCGCGATAACTGCCATCGATAAAGCGATTGTAGGCATTACCGTAAACTCTGGTCCTTTCCAGAATGCTACTGGGAACCACCCGAGTTTTACCCCTACGAAATATTGTAGTAATGCGGCGAATACGAACGATGGTACTGACATCCCGAGTACGGAAATAATTGTCGCTCCATAATCGACCCACGTATTGTTACGAAGTGCCGCAACGATTCCTAAAATTAAACCGATAAATGTTCCTAATATAATCGCTTGTAAACCAAGTTGTGCTGATGGTCCAATACGATCCACAATCATATCTGTTACTGGACGGTTATCATATTGGAATGATACCCCTAAATCACCTTTTGCTAAGTTACCTAAGTAACGTGCATATTGAACTGGTACTGGATCATTTAAACCATATTTTTCAAGAATGATTTCTTTTTGTGCCGGTGATAGTTTCTCCTGGTTTTTAAGCGGAGAACCCGGAAGTAATTTCATCAAAAAGAAAGTCAGTGTAGTAATTAAAAATAATGTCAAAGCCATGTACACGAAACGTTTTAATACATAACGTCCCATAGTCAAGCACCTCCCCGTTTTTCTCAAAAGCAATAAGATAGTTTAAAATATTCTTACTTTTATTTTTTTAAAATAAGAGCATATGCCCATCATAGGCATATACCCTAGTAAACGATGGAAAAAAGATTATTTTTGTTCAACAGATGCCCATTTGTAAGTTAATTTACCACCATAGTTAATTGGGATAATATCTTTCACAGCACCTTTTACTACATACGCTGAACCTTTTTGGAAGATTGGAGTGATAACTGCATCCTCTTTAATTAACATCTTCTCTACTTCTAATAGGTTGTCCCAGCGTGCCTGTAAATCTTTTGTATCTGTTTTAGCTTTTAGAATTAACTCATCATATTTCTGATTAGAATAGCCTGTTTTATTTTGAGAACCATTTGTAACAAACATATCTAAATATGAGATTGGATCTGGGAAATCTGGTCCCCAAATACCAAACGCAATATCATATTGCTGAGAATCTTCTAATTTATTTTTTTGTGCGAATGGCTGCTGTTTAATTTTAATAGATAAACCTGGTAAGTTCTTTTCCATCTCACCTTTTAAGAATTCACCAACTTTTTTCGCATCTTCATTATCGAAGTTTAAGAATTCTAGTTCGATTTTATCAGTGCCAAGCTCTTTCTTCGCTGTTTCCCACAATTTTTTCGCTTCTTTTGGATTTGTTTCAACTAAATTCCCATTTTCAGCTCGGAAATCTTTTTTATTCGGACCTTCAGCGAAATCTTTTCCAACAAATCCATAAGCTCCAATTGCACCATTATTTAAAATAACCTTCGCAATGTTATCACGGTCAAAGGACATTGAAATTGCTTTTCTTAAGTTTTTATTGCTTAAGTATTGATTACTTTGATTAAATCTTAGGTAAGCAACCCCGGCTTCTTTTCTTGTGTGGAATTCTGGGCTTTGTCTAAACTTATCAACAAATTCTGAAGATAGAGCCGCACGATCAATTGAGCTTGTCTCATATAAATTTACATCAGTTGACGTATTTTTAACAATATTAAAGTTAATTTCTTCGATTTTAACCGTTTTATTATCCCAATATGATGGGTTCTTCTTAAACTGGAAGCTTTGCTCATGTTTCCAATCACTCATAACAAATGGCCCATTATATAATGTTGTATTTGCCTCTAACCCAAACTTATCACCTTGTGCTTTTACAAAGTCCTCATTGAGCGGGTAAAATACTGGATAAACCGTTAAATCAACAAAGTAAGGAACGGGATTGTCTAATTCCACTTCTAATGTATAGTCATCAATCGCTTTTACACCTAATTGGTCAGCAGGTAATTCTTTTTTATGAATTTTCTCTGCATTTTTAATATCGAACATAATGTACGAATACGTCGCTTTTGTATCTGGATTTACTGCTCTTTTCCAGGAATACACAAAGTCTTTTGCTGTTACAGGTTCCCCATTCGACCACTTCGCATCTTTTCTTAATTTAAATATGTATTTCTTTCCATCGTCTAGCTTCTGAACATCTTCAGCAATTCCAGGCACTCTCTTTTGATCTTTGCCGATACGATATAAACCTTCCATCGTATTATTTAATGCTGTAGAAGATGCAGAGTCAGATGCTAATGATGCATCCATTGACGGAATTTCAGATAACTCTGTTAAATTAAGAATCTGCTTTCCGTTACTACTACTCGTAGCGTTTTCTTTCCCTTTTGCTTTTGCGTCATCTTTCTGATAGCTACACGCACCAAGCAACATACTTGCAGTTAAAGTCGATGCAAGTAATAACGGTATCTTTTTCTTCATGTTGTGTTGCCTCCCCTAATTGCACTTCCTGTACCCTCACTTGTAAAAAAGTAGAATTGAAAGAATAATCTCCAAGTTTCTACAATTTTCATTATACATATAATATAACAATTGTGAATATAGTTTTTTGTTTTTTTGTTAAAATTTTTAATAAAATGTTTATTTTTTATATTTTTTGTAAAGGGATACGTTAACATTGCTACCATCATCTTGAAATCAGACCTTTAATTGCGTATAATTTTCAAAAAATTAATTCTAGTACATATTATAGCTTTTATAGTATAATAATTCTAGTAATATTTTGACGGAGGGGAACATTTTGAATAAAGTTTTTTTTCATACTTGTATACTAATTTTCATAGCGGTAATCGCTTCCAGTATTGGCGCATTCCTCGTTTCATCGCAATTTTTGTTGAATTTTGTCAACATCTCGTTTTATATCGCACTATTTTTTATTCTTATAGGTGGGTTTTTATTCATATTTCAAAATGGATTTTTTAACGTAACAATTTACGCCTTCCAAAGAGTGTTTGGTACGAACAAAAAAATTGAGTCTTTAATTGAAGAGGTAGAGGAACCTGTCGATAAGAAAGAACGTATTTATAAAACATATTCATTCAAATGGACGTATCCAATTTGTATTACAGGTATCGTTCTTGGGTTGTTCTCGACCCTCATTAGCTTTACTATTTTGATGTAGTTTGCAAACACTATCCCATATGATATAATAATCAGCAAAACATTTTGTTATAAAACTTTAGTTCTTTCATATTAAAGAGCTCAGGTAACAATAAATAAATTTATATGTATGCGATGATAAAGAAGAGTACATATTGAGGCAATTTCAGAGAGCTTGTGGCTGGTGTGAACAAGTAATTGTGCAGTATGGAATGGGCTTTTGAGCACCAAACCGAACCGAAAGTAGTAGGCTTTGGCGTTATATCCAAACGTTATTATGGATTAGAGAGATTTCACAGTAGTGAAATAATTAGGGTGGTACCGCGGTCCATTCGTCCCTATAGTTTTTTGGGATGAATGGGCTTTTTTGTTTGCCCTCTCTCCCCTATCACGCATTCAACTTTAGGAGGAATTACTTATGTCAGTTATCTTTTCTGGTATTCAGCCGAGTGGAACGATTACACTCGGAAACTATTTAGGAGCTATGAAGCAATTTACAGAGCTTCAGAACGAACACGACTGTTATTTCTGTATTGTAAATCAACATGCGATTACAGTACCTCAAGATCCCGTACAACTTCGTAAAAACATCCGCAGTCTTGCTGCACTTTATGTAGCATGCGGTATCGACCCTGAAAAAGCTACTTTATTTGTACAGTCAGAAGTACCAGCACACGCTCAACTAGGATGGATTATGCAATCCGTTACTTACGTTGGAGAATTAGAGCGTATGACGCAATATAAAGATAAAGCATCAGGTAGAGATTCAGTTCCAGCTGGATTACTAACTTACCCACCATTAATGGCTGCTGATATTTTACTTTACAACACTGAAATCGTGCCTGTTGGTGATGATCAAAAACAACATATGGAATTAACTCGTGACCTAGCAGAGCGTTTCAACAAACGCTTCCGTGAAGTGTTCACTGTTCCTGAAATTCGCATTCCAAAAGTAGGAGCTCGCGTTATGTCATTAACAGAGCCTACGAAGAAAATGAGTAAATCTGATCCGAATCCAAAATCAATGATCAGTATGCTTGATGAACCAAAAACAATTGAAAAGAAAATTAAGAGTGCTGTAACTGACTCTGAAGGTATCGTGAAATTTGATAAAGAAAACAAACCTGGAATCTCTAACTTATTAACAATCTACTCTTCATTCTCAGGAAAAACAGTAGAAGAAATCGAAGCAATGTACGAAGGAAAAGGATACGGAGACTTCAAAGGCGACCTAGCACAAGTAGTCGTAGAAGCAATTCGTCCAATCCAAGACAAATATAACGAACTAATCAACTCACCAGAACTAGACGAAATTCTAGACAAAGGTGCCGAAAAAGCAAACCGCGTTGCATTCAAACAACTACGCAAAGTAGAAAACGCAATGGGGTTAAGTAGAAAACGTAGGTAACTTATAAAGCGGAGGCGGCTTGCTTAGAATGTGAGGGGGATGGAGCTCCTGACGTAGAGGTGCTTTTTGCCTCGCAGGAAGGCGCGAAGCCACCGAACATTCTTGCCGCTGGAGCTAAGTTAGAACAAATTAAAAAAACCGCCAATCGGCGGTTTTTTTAATTTACCTTCTGCTCATTTTCCATTTCCCATAACTTTTCAAAAAATGGCTGTCCTTTTACGAGACGCTCGCATAATTGTTCGTGCTTCTCAGACCAACCTGTTTTCGCTTCATCATACAGCTTAGCCCAAATATCTTCAAATTCCATATGTTGAACCATTCCATATGCTGATGGATCCCACTCTGTGAACCAATAGCGAATTTCTGCTGTATTTTTCGTTGTATGTAATTGATCTAACGCCATAAACAATAATTGTTTAAGCTGTCTTTCTTTACGAGTTAAGCCATTCATAATGAAAGGTGATGGCGATAAAATATGATGTTCTTTTTCCATTTCTTCTACTTGGAACTCATACTTTTCTGCTTGTACATTTTCTACCATCTCATATACCATCTGCTCTTGGCGCGGTATAAGTCTACTTTTTCGAATCGGTACATTGTAACCAATTGTGTCGATCGCAATAATTCCTTTTCCATCTGTAACTACAAAGCAATACTCTTGCTGCAAACGTTCATGATTTTTACGAATATAAGCCTTATGATGTACGTCTTCCAACAATTTTTGCGGAAGCTCTAACAATTCGTCCTCGATGTAATGATATAATGTGGAATCTACTTTTAATAATGGCACTTGATCTAATAGCTCAATCGTATCATCTTTTCGCCATTCGTAAAAATGACAAACGTTATACCCATTCTCTTCACCTTCAAACCAATTTACCCATACATCATGTAGATATAACATTCACTACCCCTCACTTCACTACTGTTTGTATCAATCATTATGTTCAATTTTTCTTAACTTTATTCCACCTAAGGAAATATATTCTAATTATTATTTTTTCTTCTATTAATACTAAAAAAACAGGAACTAAAGCTCCTGTTTTTTTATATATGAAATGTATTGGCTTTATTCAATATTTCTTTCGCATCTATAGGTAATAAAGAAAGTGTATCTTCTCCTTGCAAAGTTACACTTTCTTTAACAATATGAAATCCAAGCGCATAGCCAAGCATCTTCGGATAAGAGTGAAATCCATTTAATAAGATGTCGTGCTCCCTTGTTCCTCGCTTTATACTTATTCTTTCATGTACAACGTTTTTCCAATAATAAATAGCCTCTTCTTTTGAAAGATACGTCGTCCACGGTGCATTGTTTTTTTCTGAATATCTTTCCGTTACTGCTTGCTCAGCTAGCCCTTCCATAATCATCGTATCAAGTAATGTATACTCTGTTTCTTTCGTCTCAATTTGATGTAACCTGCATATATGATGATATTCATGCGCCAATAACACTTTTAACTCTTCCACCGAATTCCGCCCGCATACGAATAAGAAAATAACGTGACGCATAGATAATCCAGCCCTGCCGTTATACTCCTCTTGTACAGTGCGATTATAGGAATCTGATAATAAAATAAAGACAGGGACATCCGGACCTTTTAACCAAGTTTTCAACTTCTCATACTCCGTACGTAATTCTTTCCAAACTTCCTTTTTTTCTAACTCTTTAATTTCTTTTTCTCCTCGCATAACCGGGCGATACATACCTTTAGAAATTAAAAAGCGATACAATCTTTCTTTTGGCAGCGGGATATACTTCGTAAACTTCTCACACAGCTTTTCTGGTCGTCCATAATATAGATGTAACCACTCGGCTGTTTCAACAATCCCCATCTTTATCCCTCCTTTTTCTTATGTATATGCAAAAGGAGAAAAAGGCGTAAAAATAAATAAGGAGTTTTTTCGCAATATGCTACGAAAAAACTCCTTACTTCATCTATTATTTATACGATTTAAATACTAATACTGCGTTATGACCACCGAATCCTAGTGAATTACTTAACACGGCGTTTACTTCTTGATGTCTCGCATTATTCGGTACGTAATCTAAGTCACATTCTGGATCTGGTGTTTCATAGTTAATTGTTGGAGGAATTACTCCGTCTGTAATTGATTTAATCGAGAAGATCGCTTCAACAGCACCGGCTGCTCCTAATAAGTGACCTGTCATTGATTTCGTTGAGCTAATCGCTACTTTATACGCGTGCTCACCGAACGTTTCTTTAATTGCCATCGTTTCATACTTTTCATTCGCATCCGTACTTGTACCGTGCGCATTAATGTAATCAATATCTTCTGGCTGTAGACCTGCATCTGCTAAAGCTTGACGCATTGCACGCACGCCGCCTTCACCGCCAGGAGCTGGCATTGTAATATGGAACGCATCACCAGTTGCACCGTAACCAGCGATTTCCGCGTAAATGTGAGCACCACGAGCTAATGCGTGCTCTAATTCTTCAAGAATTACAATACCTGAGCCTTCACCCATTACGAAACCGCTACGGTTTTTATCGAATGGACGACAAGCAGTTGCTGGATCTTCATTGAATGTTAATGCTTTCGCTGAGCTAAATCCTGCGAATGCCATACTTGTTAATGGCGCCTCTGCTCCGCCTGTAATCATTGCATCCGCATCACCGCGCTGAATCGCTTTAAATGCATCACCAATCGAGTTTGCACCAGATGCACAAGCTGTTACTGAACAAGTGTTAATTCCTTTTGCCCCTGTTGCAATCGATACTTGACCTGCTGCCATATCTGGAATCATCATCGGTACGAAGAATGGACTCACGCGGCGCGGGCCTTTCTCAGTAAAAATCTTAAATTGTTCTTCGTATGTTTCCATACCGCCAATACCAGAACCAATCCAAACGCCAATTCGAGGTCCGTTTTCTTCTGTAATTTCAAGCTTTGCATCCGCAACTGCCATTTTCGCTGCTGCTACTGCATATTGTGTAAAGCGATCCATACGGCGCGCTTCTTTTTTATCAATATATTTCTCGACTTCAAAGTCGTTAATTTCTGCTGCTACTTTTGCTGGAAATAGTTCCGGATCAATTCTTGTAAGTCGTCCGATTCCAGATACGCCCTTTTTAATGTTTTCCCACGCTGTTTCAACATCTGTACCGATCGGTGTAACAGCTCCTAGTCCTGTAATTACGACCCTCTTTTTTTCCATACAAAATACACTCCTTTTTTCTCTCAGTCCTTATTTACCCCAACGAAGAGCGACTGCTCCCCATGTTAATCCACCGCCAAAACCAACAAGTATAATTAAATCACCATCTTGAATACGTCCGTTTTGCAATTCCTCTACCATTGCAATTGGAATTGAAGAAGCTGATGTATTACCGAACTTCTCAATTGTCATACTCATTTTTTCTTGTGGTAAATTTAATCTTTCTCTTGCAGATTCCATAATACGAATATTCGCTTGATGCGGTACTAAGAAATCTACATCTTCTTTCGTAAAACCAGCTTTATCTAAAACACGAAGACAAGAATCTCCAAGTTGACGAACAGCAAATTTAAAGACTTCTCTGCCATTCATCATAACATACTCGTCTTGATAAAGATGCTTACCGCCACTTCCGTCTGCTCCTAATTCGAAAGATAGAACGCCTTTCCCTTCTGAAACAGCTCCCATTACGATAGCACCTGCTCCGTCTCCAAATAGTACCGCTGTATTTCGATCATTCCAGTCTACAATTTTAGATAGTTTATCACTACCCACTACTAATACATTTTTATAAGTTCCCGTTTGAATAAATTGCTGCGCTGTAATCATTCCGTACATAAAACCAGCACATGCTGCACTTAAATCCATTGCAGCTGCATGTTTTGCGCCAATTGCTTCTTGAATGACACAAGCAACTGCTGGGAAAGCACGATCTGGCGTTACTGTCGCTACTAAAATAAGATCGATATCCTCTCCACTAATCCCTGCATCTTCAAGCGCTTTTTTAGAAGCCTCTACGGCCATATATGAAGTATCTATTGTATCATCGGCAATGCGTCTTTCCGCAATCCCTGTTCTCGTACGAATCCACTCATCTGATGTATCCATTATTTTCTCTAAATCGTGATTTGTGACTACTTTTTCCGGCACATATCTTCCGATCCCTAAAATGCCCACGTTCACATCGCAGCCCTCCGTTTTATATCAATTATTATGACTTGGTACTAATTTTAAAACATAAATGTATTTTTGTCTAGAATATATTTCAGCTAAAACATAAAGCGAGCACATTATTCACCTTATTGTTTATGAAAAGAAACAGAAACATACCTTTCCCTGTTTCTTTCGAAATATAAAAAGGCCCGAACCGCTTCTATCCACGGTTCGAGCCTCTTTTCCATCTAAAAAAATGCTTTTTATTCTTGATCTGCTTTCCCAAGCTCATATGCTTCGTTCATAACTTTCATCAATAACTCTAATACTGGTTGTGCTTTCTCCATATCAAGCGCAATTCCATTATCATCTAAAATGGCCTTTGCTTCTGGTAAATGCTTCATTGCGATTTGTAAAAATTGCATGCTTTTCTCATTCATATTACGTTCTTCCTCTCCATTAAAACTTTCACATACATAGTGTAACACGCTCGTTACCCTTCGTATAACTCTTTATATTTTTTCATATGTGCCAATTGTTTATTTAAACCGTATTCTAACGGAGTATTTCTTTTTATCGAAATCACCTCTACAGCTTCATCTCTTTCTTCCTCATTCTCTTTATTTACTTTATCCTCTGCACGTAAAAGGTTCATACCTTTTTTCCATAATGATTTTTTGCCACTAAGTAAATTGTATATACCGAGATGCCCCTCGTTCATTCGATTTTCCCATAAGTATTCACATACATCTTCCACATACAGTAGATCCCTTCCGTTTTCCTCACTGGCATAATGGCACTCTTTCTCACCCAATTCCGATAAAATGAGCTGGTGATACATCATAAAAGATGGTTGCCACGGCCCATATAATGTAGGAACTCGAAATACACTATACTGCACCTCTCCTTTTTTCAATCCTTCTTCCACTTTCGAAAATAAACGTTTATTTTCGGATTCATCTGCGTTTCCTGCTTCAATAGAAGAAATTAGATTTAACTTCACTTTATGTTCTGCACACAATCTTATAATCCGCTTTAAATACTGTAATATGACCCGTTCATTCCGAAAGCCACTTTGTTGATTTGGCTCATACAGGCAAAAGTAAACCGTATCGAACTTCTCTGCTTCTACTGATTTCCATCCATCTTCATCTCTTATCGAATAATACGTAAATAACGCATTTCGCCCAATTAACAATAACTTCTCTTCATTAATTTTTGTCATATTATCGAATTCATCAAAATCAAGACCATACACTTCTACTTCCTCTGCAATCATTTTATTCACAAGGTGATAACCTACAAACGTAAGTGCACCTATAATTAGCACGCGCTCCATACCACCAACCCTTTCTCCTTGAAACAAATAGCTCCTCATTTATGTATATGGGAGCCTCACAATTCTTCTTCATATTTTTTAAAGAAATCAGTCGTTTGCCTAACCATTTTATATTTCACATCTTGCAGATGGAATAAGACTGAAGTATCACATTGATTGAACTGTCTCATTTTCTCGTATTTACGTAACAACTGTTTTCTTCCTCTTTTTTCTTGTGTTGATACGAAAACTTTAACAGGTACACAAGATGGAAGGAGCGTAAATGATTTCTTATTTATTTTGGATTCTAATTCTTCTTCTTTGGAGTCATACGCTAAACTTAATTCCTTCACGAGTCTTTTGTAAAAAAATTTATGCTCTTTCTCAAACTCCACATATTCTGGTAAATCTAAGCACGGATTTAACATAATGACAGAGCGTATACATTCAGGGTATTTGTTCATCATTTCAAGCGCTACAAGTGCCCCCATACCATCTGCCATAATGTGCATTTTCGCATTTAATGTCTCTTTTCTCAAAACAACGTCATATAAGCGTTTTGCTAGACGAACAGATTGGTCGTTTCCCCAATGTCTTCCGTATAAATTAGAAGAAAAGACCGTGTAGCCTTTCTCAATAAGGCCATGTAAAAAATAAGATCTACCTGCATGCTGTGTCCATAAACTTGTACCATTCTCAATAAAGTAGTTGTAATCACCAAGAAGCATGACAGAAAATCCATTTGGCTTCTCCGGTAAATAAATAACACATGGTTCTTTTTCTAAATAAAAAAAACGTTCCGTAATACTCATTTTTCCCCCGCCTTATTTTCTAAACGTATAAAAGTACTCTTTTATAATGTATGAACGGAATGCAAATTTGCGTTGAAAAATCTACAAATATTTTTCTATATTCTTTTTTCAATTGTGTTACAATAAGGACAGATTGAACGAATAGAGGTGTAAAATATGCGTTTCATTTGGGCATTAATTTGGTCGTTCGCGCTTGTACATATGATGAGCTACGTAATCGGCTCTATGACTGGCGGTACATACGATTTTAACCAAGCGTCTATTTTCTCAGTTGTTCTTGCGGTATTAGTACTAGCAATTTCAGCTGCAATTCCAAACGAGCCAGTAGAACAACACTAAAAAAAGAGTCCGGATTTTATCCGAACTCTTTTTTAACACGGATAAAAAATCCTTTATCATCCTTTAACGGTTAAATAACTAATATAAGGACAAAAAGCACTATTCACTTATTAAAAAAGACTATATCCAAATATAAAGGGGTAATGTTATGAATTTCAAAGATTATAAGATTTGCAATATTTACGGCCAACAAATGTGGCATGATCAAGCTATAATTATTGGTAACAAAAAAGGACTAGAACAATTAAGGGATATGATTGATGTAGCATTAACTGAAAATCAAAGTGAAGATGTTTTCTATCCAACCGATTTTGAAGGATACGAATTGAAAATTATTTGTCTAGAAGATGAAAAAACATTGGAGCACTTAGCTTTGCCCTACCACGATGAAAATTACTACACTAAAAACGATAATGAAGTTGCACCAGAGTCTATAAACAATAAAAAAAGCACTTAAGAGTGCTTTTTTAATATGCAACTGTTCTTGTATCCGGTTTATGACCACTAGGAATAAACTCTTTTAATGTTCTATGCATACCAGTATCCGGAGCTATATGAAAGTGCCAAATTGATTGCTTTGAACCTGGTTTCAATGGGATCGGCCCATGATCTACAGCAAAGACCCTACCAATCCTTTTTCCATTCGCTTTTTGAAATACAACAACTAAACTATTCAATTCATGATTTCTACCCTTTACATCCCATGCAACATCATAATTCTTACCAAGCTTTTGAATATGCGGTTTTAAATAAGATTTAGCAAAACTTACACCTTTTTTAGCTACTAATTTTAGTGCTTCACGCCCAACAATCATCGCAATTGGAACCACTAAAGGTAAAGCATATTGTACCTCAGGATTTAGCGGATTAGAAAGCTCATTTTGATATTCTTGTTGAATCGCCATATACTCATCTGTACTGAAGTACTCTTTAATAAATCTATCTTGTTCAAACTCAGATAAACCCTCGAATTCCTCTTCTGTATATGGAATTTTATCAATATACTCTTCAAGCTTCTTATCAACTTCTAATAATTTCGTTTCAAATTCTAAAGAGTTCTCTCCCACAAATTCATGTGCTAATTCATTCTTTACAACTCCTTCTTCCGTATGAGCGCTGGCGAAAGGTGTTAGAATGTTAAAAACTAAAAATACAGTACAGATAAAAAATAAAATTCTTTTCATTTTTTTAACTCCTTTGTTTTTTCTTTACAAAGGTGATTATACATGATAATTTTTGTAAAAAAATGAATAAACTTTCTTTTAAGGTAATTTTAAAATACATTATATTAATTAATATGATGTATTAACTTAGATGTCCTGACGCAAAAATAGGCTATGGAGAAAACCTCCTCCACAGCCTATTTTCATTTCACACGCACGACTAATTCGCTATTTTCTACATCAACAACTACGTGACTGTTATCAGTAATCGTTCCTGCAATTAATTCTCTCGCTAATTTCGTCTCAACTTGACGCTGTACATATCGTTTTAGTGGACGAGCTCCGTACATCGGATCAAATCCAGCTTCTACAACAAATTCTTTCGCTGCGTCTGTTAATTGTACTGTAATATGACGGTCAGCTAAACGACCTTGTAATTCTTTTACAATTTTATCAACAATACCTTTAATTTCATTCGTTGTAAGAGGTTTGAATAAAATAATTTCGTCGACGCGGTTTAAAAACTCTGGTCGGAAATGTCCTCTTAATTGCCCCATGACAAGTTCTCTTGATTCTTCTTTAATGGAGCCATCTTCTTCTAATCCATCTAATAAATGAGCAGATCCAATATTTGATGTCATAATAATAACTGTGTTTTTAAAGTCTACTGTACGTCCTTGCGAATCTGTAATGCGTCCGTCATCTAACATTTGTAATAAAATATTGAATACTTCTGGATGCGCTTTTTCGATTTCGTCTAATAAAATAACGGAATACGGTTTACGTCTTACTGCTTCTGTTAATTGACCGCCCTCTTCATATCCAACATATCCAGGAGGCGCACCAATTAAGCGTGACACAGCGTGTTTCTCCATATACTCAGACATATCGATACGAATCATTTGCTCTTCACTATCGAATAAAGACTGCGCTAACGTTTTTGCAAGTTCTGTTTTACCAACACCAGTCGGTCCTAAGAAGATGAAGGAACCAATTGGACGGTTCGGGTCTTTAATACCAGCGCGTGCACGAAGAACTGCGTCTGATACTAAGCTTACCGCTTCCTCTTGTCCGATGACACGCTCTGATAAAATTTGCTCTAAGCGTAGTAATTTCTCGCGTTCCCCTTCAACGAGTTTTACGACAGGAATACCAGTCCAGCGTGAAACAATATCAGCAATCTCTTCTTCACTTACTTCCTCACGTAATAAACGATTTTCTTGTTTATTATGCGCGCCCATTTCTTCTGCTTCTTTTAACTCTTTTTCAATTGCAGGAATTTTCCCATGGCGAAGTTCCGCTGCTTTATTTAAATCGTAATTCCCTTCTGCTTCTTCTAATTCACGGCGCAGACGCTCTAAATGTTCACGTAAGTCACGAACTTTGTGAATATCTTCTTTTTCTTTCTCCCATTTCGCTCTCATACCACTTGCAACTTCTTTTAAATCCGATAATTCACGTTGCAACGTTTTGAGGCGTTCTTGGCTACCAAAATCCTTCTCTTTTCCAAGAGCCGCTTCTTCAATTTCCAGCTGCATAATGCGGCGCGTTACTTCATCTAATTCTGTTGGCATAGAATCAATCTCTGTTCGAATCGTTGCACACGCTTCGTCAACAAGATCAATTGCCTTATCTGGTAAGAAACGATCCGAAATATATCGATCTGATAAAACAGATGCTGCTACAATCGCGCGGTCATGAATATTTACACCGTGATAAATTTCAAAACGCTCTTTTAAACCACGTAAAATGGAAATTGTATCTTCAACAGTTGGTTCTTCTGCTAATACTTGTTGGAAACGTCTTTCTAGCGCTGGATCTTTCTCAATATATTTACGATATTCATCGAGCGTCGTTGCCCCAATGCAATGCAGTTCACCACGCGCAAGCATCGGTTTCAACATATTTCCTGCGTCCATCGCACCTTCTGTTTTACCAGCGCCGACGATTGTGTGAAGTTCATCAATGAATAATAAAATGCGGCCTTCACTCTTTTTAATTTCATTTAATACAGCTTGCAGGCGCTCTTCAAACTCACCACGGAATTTCGCTCCAGCTACAAGCGCACTCATATCTAATGCAAAGATGGTTCTATCTTTTAACCCTTCTGGTACATCCTTTTTCACAATACGCTGTGCTAATCCTTCAACGATTGCTGTTTTACCAACACCTGGCTCACCAATTAAAACTGGGTTATTTTTCGTTTTACGTGAAAGAATGCGAATTACGCGGCGAATTTCACTATCGCGGCCGATAACAGGGTCAATTTTCCCCGCTCTTACTTCCGCCACTAAATCACGGCCATATTTTTCTAACGCTTCATAAGTTGCTTCTGGATTTTGACTAGTCACTCTTTGATTCCCCCGAACTGTCATTAAAGACTGTAATAAGTTATCTTTCGTAATATGAAATCTTGTAAGTAATTGATTTATATCGCCTTTTTCTTCAGAAAAAGCAAGTAGTACATGTTCAACTGAAATGTAGTCATCTTGCAATTTCTCTGCTTCTTTTTCTGCTCTTACAAGTAGTTGTTGCAGAGCACCTGTTATATATAATTTTCCTGCTTCTGCACCGCTTCCCGTTACAGAAGGCTTTTTCTTAATTAAACTTTCAGCGCCTTGTTTTAACGCTTCTATATCGACTTTCATTTTTTGAAAAATACGCACTGCTAACCCATCTTGCTCTTCTAATAATGTAAACAAGAGATGAACAGCATCTACTTCTTGATGATGATGAGATACCGCTAAAGATTGGGCACTCATAATCGCCTCTTGTGTTTTTGTTGTCATTTGATTTAAGTCCATCTTTACAGTCCTCCAAATGTTTGACTTTCTTTGACCTTTGATTTGATTATACGCCAACTGACTTTTTTATACAATAATTTTGCTTATGTATTTTCAAACTTATTATTGGAAAAAGAAAACAGGAACATTCATTATAGAAGGGGTAAATGAAATTACAATATGCAACGACAAAAAAGCCGCAATAATGATTGCGGCTTCTGTTACGGTTTTCTTTTATATGTCCACTGGCGATTATGATTCGTGTTATTTGGAAACTTGTCACCAGCAGTTAGCTTTACCATCTGCGGATCTTTCACCATACTTCCCGTTTCACCAATTTCTACGTAAATGCCATCATTCGGCGCTTTTTGTCCAGAACGAAACCTACGATTTTGTCCCATTTCCATTCTCCTTCCATGACGTCTTTGCCTCATTAGTATATCCATTTTAAAAGAAAGCTTTTCTGTCATGTTTAGGAAACAAGTACTACATTTCGTTCTTGTACATATACATGAATGACACAAGCTGAGGAAGTGATTTCTTTCCTATTTGTAGAAAAAAAAGAAACCAACCTACTATAGGCCAGTTTCAAAGGAGAGTCAAACATATACGAGAAGATTACATGTTCATTATAAGCCTCATCATGCAAGCGATGTAACCCTTTTCACAATTTGTCCATAATGAAAGAAACATTGTTTGAACTTTCTAAAAAGACGTTGACTTTTCTTAATTTCCAGCGAGAAATAGTAGACACCGCATCGCTTTGCGACGTAAGATGGATATATAGTGAAGTTTCCATCTTTGGTGGTCTCACCCAGCTTAACCTCTTATTTCTGCATATTAAAACGGAAATACAGATAGAAATAAAAATAAATTATTATAAGAGGTGAAATTATGAACAAACAACATTTAATCGCATTAGACTTAGACGGCACTTTATTAACAGACAACAAAATAATTTCCACTCGCACAAAACATACAATTGCAAAGGCAAAGGAACAAGGACATATTGTTGTTATTTCAACAGGACGTCCATTCCGCGCTAGTTTTGATTACTATAAAGAACTTGGTCTAAATACACCAATCGTAAACTTTAACGGCGCTTACGTACATCATCCTCTTGATTCAAAGTGGGGAACACATCACTCTCCTCTTGAGCTAGCAACAGCACAAGAAATTGTCCGAGCTTGTTTTGAGTTTGGCGTAAAAAATATATACGCTGAAGTAATGGACGATGTGTACGTTCGTGAAATTGATGAAGATAAAAAACATATTTTCGAATTCGGTTCTCCAAAGATCTTTACAGGAGACTTATTAAATATTTTAAACGATCATCCAACTTGTTTATTAATTGACGCACATGACGAGCATTCCAGTGCAATTCGTCAACATTTAACTGATATGCACGCTGAAGTAATCGACCATAGAAAATGGGGCGCACCTTGGCCGATTATTGAAATTGTAAAAAGCGGGTTAAATAAAGCTGTCGGATTACAAAAAATTTCTAGTCATTATAACATTCCACAAGAGCGAATTATCGCTTTCGGTGACGAGGATAACGACTTTGAAATGATTGAATTTGCTGGTCACGGCATCGCAATGGGAAATGCCATCCCTGAATTAAAATCACTCGCAAACCATACGACGTTAACGAATGAAGAAGATGGTATTGCGCTATATTTAGAAGAGGTTCTTGGGTTATAATCTAAAAATTCCCTGCTTATAGTTTCTCGCCAAACGCTCATACTATTATTAGACGCAAAAGTCAGCGCGTCGATTGTTTTCAGCTAAATAAAGGGGGTTTTTCGAATGGGTAAAAAGAACAAATCAAAACGTTTTATCCAACAAGGAGCCGATGCTGTAATGAAGCATGATGCAAGATTCCCGTACAGAGGTACATTAGCTGAGGCAGAAAAAGCGAGAAGTAACTCTTCTTTTGGAGGGGTTTAAATGGGGAACTTACTATTCCAACAAGCTAGAGATGCTGTTGCAAATGCCGTATCTTGTTCAAGCGGTGCTGAACAACAAGATCTCGTATATAGAGCAAAAAACGCTTTGCACTCTGCTTATGCAAACTCTTCAACAGCTGAAAAAGTTCAGCTACGTGAAATGCAGGAGCAGTTGCAAAACATTACGAATTTGCATTAAAAAAGAGGACCAGCTTTGGTCCTCTTTAATCTTTTCGAAATAACCCAAACACTCCGACCGTTTGCAGTACATTTGTAAATGCACCTGGGTCCACTTGTTTAATAACCCTCTCTAATTCATATAGTTCATAACGAGTAATAACAATCATTAACATTTCTTTATTTTCATTTGTATAAGCACCTGTTGCTGGGATAGTTGTAATCCCCCTCACTAGGCGTGAATGAATCGCCTTTCGTACATCTGCCCCATTCTTCGTAACGATTAATGCTGTAATTTTCACATGACGCGTATGAATCGCATCGATAATTCGCGTTGAAACATACAAAGTTACCAAAGTATATAATGCTTTTTCCCATCCATACACATAGCCAGCAGCGATAATGATAAGTGCATTAAAGAAGAAAAAATACGTACCGACCGGCTTGTCTTTCATCTTTGATAAAATCATGGCGATAATATCTAAACCACCTGTAGAAGCCCCCCACTTTAACGCAATCCCTACCCCAATTGCTGAAATAATACCACCAAAAATCGCATTCAATATGATGTCGTTCGAGACTGCCCTAACCGGGATAATTTCTAGAAACAAAGTCATAAATATAACACAAAGAAAACTAAAGAAAGTAAAAGCCTTTCCAACCTTTTTCCATGCTAAAATAACGACAGGAATATTAAACAGACTAAATAAGACCCCCGTTGATATGTGAATAGATAAAAAGTCACCTAATATTTGCGATAACAATTGAGACAACCCAGCAAAGCCACTCGCGTACACTTTCGCTGGCGTTAAAAATAAATTCATTCCAATCGCGTTTAACAAACCTGCGACGATTACAACGATTAACTTCTTTATAAGTTCGGTATAATTCAACTTCAAATCCATTTCTAATCCACCTTTATTATTCATGAATGCACCGCTATACATAGTCTTTACGAAAAAGGAAATGATAAACGTACAACGTTTAGAAATGGAGTTGATACATATGCCACATACGAGTGATAACGACAAAAAAGCACGCGATAATAATGCAAAGCGTACGCAAAAAAATGAACAAGAACAAAAAAATATTCAGCAAGGTAAGCGTGCCTATTCTAAAAAGACCGATCACCTTTGATTCTATCGTACATCAACAGTATTGTTGATGTACTTTTTTTACATTTTACAGGGAAAAAACATTAAAAATTCACTTCATGTTCACTTCTATATTCTACAATAGCGATAACATATTCGGATGAGGTGTTGGCATGAGAGGGAAACACATTTTCATTATTACTGCACTAATAAGTATATTAATGCTAGCTGCTTGCGGACAAAAAAATAACTCAGCTACAGTCGCTACAGCAACAGACTCAACCATTACGAAAAGCGACTTCGAAAAGCAGTTGAAAGATCGTTACGGAAAAGACATGCTATACGAAATGATGGCACAAGACGTTATCACGAAAAAATATAAAGTATCTGACGATGATGTAGATAAAGAAGTAGAAAAAGCGAAAAATCAATACGGAGACCAATTTAAAAACGTATTGAAAAACAATGGTTTAAAAGATGAAGCTGATTTCAAAAATCAAATTAAATTTAAACTTGCTATGAATGAAGCGATTAAGAAAAGCATTACAGAAAAAGACGTGAAAGACCACTATAAACCTGAAATTAAAGCGAGTCATATTTTAGTAAGCGATGAAAACGAAGCGAAAGAAATAAAGAAAAAATTAGATGCTGGTGCTTCATTTGAAGAATTAGCAAAACAAGAATCACAAGATCTACTATCAAAAGAAAAAGGCGGAGACCTTGGATACTTCAATTCAGGCAGAATGGTGCCTGAATTTGAAACAGCTGCTTATAAACTAAAAGTCGGACAAATTAGCAATCCCGTTAAATCACCAAACGGTTATCATATTATTAAATTAACTGATAAAAAAGATTTAAAGCCCTATGATGAAGTGAAAGACTCTATTCGCAAACACTTAGAAGAAGAACGTATCGCTGACCCTATATTCAGCAAAAAACTATTACAAGACGAATTAAAAAAAGCAAATATTAAAATAAACGATAGTGACTTGGAAGATACGTTTACTCTTGCGCATGAGCAAGGAAATTAAAAAGCACCGCCTTATTTTTTATGACAAAATAAGGCGGTGCTTTTTATTTCATTTACTTCTTAAAATACGTCCAACCTTCTTCTTGGTAAATCTTCTCTTCTTTCATCATTTTACCAAGCGCGCGCTTAAATGCAGCTTTACTCATGTTGAAGCGCTCTTTAATGTCTTCTGGGTGGCTCTTATCCCAAAACGGCATTGCTCCGCCTCGTTCTTCCATATATGCGTAAATAACAGCAGCATCATCTTCCATTCCTTCTTCTTTACGAGGAAGAAGTGAAATGTTAATTGTACCGTCATCTTTTACGTCAATAATACGGCCCGTTACACGTTCACCGATGCGGACTTGTTCTTTTCTTTCCGTATGGTGTAAGAAAGCACGGAAATGCTCATCAGTTAGTATGAATGAACCAACTTGAAGCGAACGATACACACGTCCATTTACGTTTTTATTACGCATAGATGGCGTCGCATCTACGATAATCTCTTGCATATCACTGTCTCTTGCCGGAAGAGCGATAAGGCGATCACGATTCGTTAATTTTAACGTACAATATAATTCGTCTCCAACTTCTGGCCATACTGGCATATAAATCGGGAACTCATCAGCTGGGATTAGTATATCTTTTGACACACCAATATCAACAAACACACCTAAACTAGGAATAACTTCTACAACTTTTACCCAGTTCCAATCAAAAGTTGTAATAAGTGGCTCCTTCATTGTTGCTGAAACACGATTTTGATGATCAAGGTATAAGAATACATCAATCGTATCGCCTTCTTCAATTTCTCCAACTAATTCGTTTTTATGTAGGAAAATTTCTTCTTCTTCATTCCCAACCATATATCCGATTTCCGTTTCGCGTAAAACAGTTACCTGTTCAATCGCTCCTAATTGTAAATACATATTTTTTAATTCCCTTCTCTATATAAAGTGAAACTTTAATCAGTGGGGGTTTTGTTCCTTCCCACTGATTGTCAACCCTCACCAATCGGGCGTTTACGGCAGTGGATCTCCCACTTAATTTCTTTGCTCTAACTGAATGCCCATTAATGCGGGATAAAATTATCTTTTTTATCATTCCAAACAAAAGTTAATTATAACACGATTTCCCCTTTATTTGTCCAACTGCCCAAAATTCACTATAATAAAATGAGGTTACATGATTATAAGTATGAAAACACTTAAGTCTAAGCTCGTTTTCAGCTATACTTTAGTATGTACAGTACATAAAAAGATTAGAAATTTATTTGGAGGTGCTAACTATGGCAAAAGATAGTTCTTTTGACATCGTTTCGAAAGTAGAATTACCTGAAGTAACAAACGCAATTAACATCGCATTAAAGGAAATCCAAAACCGATATGACTTTAAAGGAAGTAAAAGTGATATTAAATTAGAAAAAGAAGTTCTAGTTTTAACTTCTGACGATGAGTTCAAATTAGACCAAGTAAAAGACGTTCTAATTTCTAAACTTGTAAAACGTAACGTTCCAATTAAAAACTTGGATTACGGAAAAGTTGAAGCTGCAACTGGTAACACTGTTCGCCAACGTGCAACGCTTCAACAAGGTATCGATAAAGATAACGCGAAAAAAATTAACAACATCATTAAAGAAATGAAATTAAAAGTAAAAACACAAGTACAAGATGACCAAGTACGTGTTACAGCGAAAAGCCGTGATGACTTACAAGCAGTTATCGCAGCAGTTCGCAGTGCCGACTTACCGATTGACGTACAATTTATTAACTACCGCTAAAAAGAAAACATCCTCTGCACAGAGGATGTTTTTCTTTTTAGCGGTAGGGCAAGGTCTAAGCTTACAGGTTATCAGATAGTTAAAATAGGGATTGAATTATTGTAGATTTACTTTTATACATTAGATATATATTTTTATGCCTAAAGCAAGTCCTTTTAATAATCGACGCAAAAACCTCCCTCCCCCACTCAAATGTAACAAATTATGAGTATAAGAATATTTTCCACCCTTTCATGTAATGTAAAATTAGTAAGGAATTTATTTTATGAAAAAATGTTAATTTAAAAGAGTTAGAAGTGGTTATTTGAAGAAATTAATACTATGTTTTTTATTAACTACATTCTGTCTAAATATCGCAGGATGTTCTAATAATATAACTACACTAAAGGATAAATCTAATTGCATTCACAAAGCTTGGTACAAAAAAACTACGTTATGTACTAATTTAAAGAAACACTAAATAGTTGATGATAAAGCTCAAAAAAAAAAAAAAAAAAAAACAAAAAAACACTTTAAGTTGTATTCCTCTTACTTGAACCATCTTAATTT
>NZ_BOQB01000123.1 GCF_018332475.1 Bacillus sanguinis
TCTGATTAAAAATACATTTACAAATCCATTATATTTTTTTACTTTTACATCCTTACTTTATTTACATTAAACAGAATTTCAGTAATATTTTTTAGTACAACTAAATAAATTGGAACAATTCTAAAAATAAATGAATATTTTTAAAGTACCAATTGACAGCATCATCCAATGTAGTCTACTATATTACTAACAAAAAGTTTACCTAAGGAAACTTTTTAAACTTAAACTAACAATATAGAGATGAGGTAACTTTTATGGTATCGACTAATATAAAACCACTTTCCGAATTTAAGACAGGAGAGTTTGTACAAATTGAGAAGATACAATTAGAAGGAACTATGAAACGACGTTTATTAGATTTAGGATTTATCCCTGGCGCAACGATTAAAGTATTACAACGCAGTCCACTTGGAGATCCGGTCGCTTATCAAGTAAGCAACACAACTATCGCGCTACGCAAGGAAGAAAGTTCCCTTATTTTCGGGGTATTAATAGGAGATGATTTCAGATGAGCAAACATCGCATCGCTTTAGCTGGTAACCCGAATACCGGGAAAAGTACATTATTTAATACTTTAACAGGCTTAAAACAACATACTGGAAACTGGACGGGAAAAACTGTTTTAAAAGCTGAAGGGGAATATGAACATAACAGTAGTAAATATACATTAATAGATTTACCGGGAACTTACTCACTATATTCAAATTCTGCGGATGAAGAAGTAGCAAGGGATTATATTATATTTGAAAAACCAGAAGTAACTGTAGTTGTTATAGATGCAACTGCTATGGAGAGAAATTTAAATTTAGCACTCCAAGTGATGGAAATGACAAGCAACGTAGTCATTTGTATTAACTTAATTGATGAAGCTGAGAAAAAAGGCATCGTTATTGATGAACAGAAATTAGCAAAATCACTTGGTGTACCTGTAGTTAAAATTTCTGCTCGTAACAGAGTTGGTATCGGTCATTTACTAAGTGTCATTGCCAAAGTAGCAAACAAAAAGCTAATTCCAACACCAATTAAAATTTCTTACAGCGAAAAAATCGAAAGTATGATTCAGGAATTAGAACCACAAATTTATAAAGTGTTCGGTGATACGTATCCAGCACGTTGGATTGCGTTACGTATATTAGATGGAGATAAAAATTTCTTAACTACACTTCAAAAACATCATAACGAACCACTTGTAAGGGAGGTCGTAATCAATGGAATCTCACTCAGCCAGTAAAGCTCTTCCATTAGACTATATTATTCAACACGCTCAAACACTTTCAAAAGAAGATATACGAGATGATATTGTCGGAGATATTTATCGAACATCTGCAAGCATCTGTAAAGAATCTGTTCAATATACAAATACGGATAAATTATATCGTTCTGAAAAACTAGATAAAATTTTCACATCCCCGATCTGGGGATTCCCAATTATGCTCGGTATTTTATCTATCATTTTTTATCTTACAATTGCAGGCGCTAACGTACCATCTGATATGATTGCTGAGTTCTTCGGATGGGCCGAAGGATATTTAACATCTTGGTTCCAGGCAGCTCATGCACCTGAATGGTTACATGGCATTTTAATACTTGGCTTATTCCGTGGTATCGGTGCTGTTATTAGCGTTATGTTACCACCTATGGCCATCTTTTTCCCTATGTTCGCACTATTGGAAAACTACGGATACTTACCACGCGTTGCGTTTAATATGGATCGCTTATTCAAACGCTCTGGTGCACACGGCAAACAATCTTTAACAATGGCAATGGGATTCGGTTGTAACGCTGCAGCTATTATGTCAACACGTATTATTGAATCGCCACGTGAACGTATGCTTGCAATCTTAACGAACAACTTCGTACCTTGTAACGGTCGCTGGCCTATGTTAATTTTAATGGCTTCATTATTTATGGCTGCTGGTTATACAGGTAGTATGCAAACATTAGTTACTGCCGGCGTTGTAGTTGGAATGGTTGTAATTGGTATCGTTATGACATTAACTGTTTCTTGGGTACTATCCAAAACAGCTTTAAAAGGCGTTCCAACCCACTACACACTTGAGTTACCGCCGTACCGTAAGCCAAAGGTTTGGAATACAATTGTGCGTGCAACACTCGATAAATCAGTCTATGTTTTAAAACGAGCTGTAGTTGTAGCTGCCCCTGCGGCTGCATTAACTTGGTTACTTGCTAATATTTTCATCGGTGACACAAGTCTACTTATGCATTTTGTAAACTTCCTAGATCCATTTGCTAAAATGCTAGGACTTGACGGCTTTATTCTAGCTGCTTTCATTCTTGGACTACCAGCGAATGAAATTGTTATCCCAATTTTATTAATGTCTTACTTATCAACCGGGGCTTTAACTGAAATAGATGATTTTAATCAAATTAAAAATTTATTCTTAGAAAATGGTTGGACTTGGTTAACAGCGTTAAACACAATGTTGTTCTCACTTCTTCATTTCCCATGTGGAACAACACTGGTTAACATATATAAAGAAACAAAAAGTGCAAAATGGACATTCTTATCTTTTGCAATCCCTACCGTTATCGCCATTGTTGTGACATTCCTCTCTACACAATTGGTACATTGGTTAGGGCTTGTATAAAGCAAAGCATACATAGAAGGTATCCCCTTCACATATGCTTTGCACGAAAGAAACCTGAAATCATTCAGGTTTCTTTTTTTGCACATCAGTATTCCAAGGCTGCGCTCCATACGTTGTGATTCTTTTATGAATGTAGTATATGGTTCCCGGAAGAACTGCCATTAATATCGTGCAACTAATTCCTAATCCAGTAAACACCTTTCATCACCTTAATTCACTCTTTTCGGTAAAGCTGAACCTGAATGTTCAATTGTCGGATTAACATGGACATTAATTTCAGCATCACTAAAGTAATTTTTACCTTGATCCCAATTCTTACTTATTTTTTCCCACTCTTTATAATTATGTCGCTTATACACTTCCCCTAATTCTAATACATCTACCTTATATTTTTTTTGAACAAGTGTAATTGATTTTTTAATACTCTTCTCCATTTCATCTGATATATTCTTCTCTAAACGCTTTTCATCCAAAACTTTGTTATGATTACTAAAGTGTAACTCAGCTAATGTACCTTCCAGGGATAAATGAACATCAAACTTCGGTTTTGTAGCATTTTCCGTAGACACTTGGATCTTTCGGCGCAACTTATGGATTTCATATGTAATAAGTTGATTCTTTTTACGAATGGTAAAAAAACCTCCAATTTTTTTACCTATTACATAGTTCAACCCTAATGTTTGTTCTCCATTCAAACGTCCCACACACTTATTATCCTTCCCTCGAAACAGTCCTGCCCCGTCCATTTGTACTCCTTGTTTTGTTAGAATGAGAATAGGTAATACAAAGCTTCGCTTGGAAGTCATCTTTTCCTGTACGTCACCAATTCTTGATGCTTCAATCATTTGAGCATTTTTAGGAGGATGCTCAGCTAACATATCAATATACTGCGCCGGTAAGTTTTCAGGCTTTGCACTCTGCTTTAAAATCGCCTCTGCATTCTCCTTCGAAACGAACAAACGAATATTTCTTCTCATCTCATGATCGCGAATATATAAATCTAACGTATTTTGTAAAACATATGGCTTCGAGAGTAATTCTTCAGAGAAAATAATTACTTGTATATGCGGAAAAAATAATGTACGACTAATTTTTTTTGCGATAATCCTTATTTGTTCAAACACACTATCTGCTTTCGCACTTACGTTAATATAATTCTCATTATCTCCAGCCCCTTGCCCACCCTGTTGCGACAATTTACTTGGAAGTACCATCTGATACGTCCCTTTCATAACTGGATTCGATTGCTTTTCTTTCACAATATCGTAAGCTGCCCCCACTACAAATCCCCTTTCTTCTATCTCCTCTAACTCAGAACACCCACTCATAAATCCAATTAAAACCATAACCATTACAAGTTTAAGAAGGTGTTTCATTTCCACCATTCCTTTTTTTTATTTTATATACAATTAAGACTAACAAAGGTGCTAACACAACAAACCCCATATCAATCCAAGCTAAATAAGTTCCGTAACTTGATAAAGTATCTAAATTACCGGGCAACATATTCACCATAAAAATAATAGGAGCACTTACGAAGATAAAAATATGTTTCTTCACTTTCGGAAACATGGCGCAAAACAATAAAGATGCGACGTCATAATACATTGCTGTAGTGTTATAGATAGTAATAATCCAAGTCGTGAAAAAAATTGCATCGAACCTTTCTAAAAACCCTCCACCAATTTCAATTTCTTTTCCTAATTCAATTGTTGGATATGTCAATCCACGAGTTGCCATATACGTAAAAACACTAATACAAGTTACATAAATTAAAATGTATGAGAGCACATTTACTATCACTGCTTTTGCAACTGCCATTGGTGCCTTTTTTGCTGCCTTATCATTCAACAACACAGCATAAAACAGAGCTACCTCAAATCCAATAAATGTGAATATAGAATTTTTCACCCCAACAGCATATTGACTTACTTCCGTTTGAAAAGCAGGTAATAGATTATTGATTTCCATTAAATTTATATTCAATAAAGAAAGCAGTACTATCGCAATTAAAACAATAGGTAAAAACAGAACATTTAATCTTAATAAAGCTGCTCTCGATCCTGCTATTCCATAAACAACAACTAATAAGAAGAAGAAGGATAGTAGCTGTACCGGCGTATCACTAAATAAATACGTTTGCGAAATTATGGCAATCATTCGCGATTCATATGCTGTCAAAGCTCCAAACGTCAATACTAAAACTATACTAATCGTGTATGCCACCGGCTTTGTCAAATGCGCACTCGTATATTGAACAAAGTTTTGTTTTGGAAATAAAATAGCCACCCTCGTTACAAACCAGCCTAAAACTGCACATATCAATCCACCCAAAAGCAAAATAATCCAACCATCTGAAAATAAAGTTTGGTTAGCAATATCCCTTGGCATAGATAATGCGCCTATACCAATAATGGTCGATGATACCGCAAACCCAATTTCCCGAGATCCAATTTCTTCATCGCCATACTCAAATGGTTTCAATTATTTTCGCTCCTTTGGACGTATTGTAGAATCTTTTGTTTGCAAGTACTCCGGTCTCTCTTCCAACATTGATTTTGGCAAACGGATAATTTCTTCTTTCCAATCTTTATAAAATGCAGGAGCAATTGGAGTTGTATACGGCACACCAACGCTCGTTAAATTTGTAATATGAACAGCAAGTGCAATAAGTGCTAAAATAATTCCATACAAACCAAAAGCAGTCGCCGCTAACACAAAGACGAAAAGTAAAATCCGAAACGTAATCGTAATGCTATATACAGGGAGAGAAAAGGTAGCAATAGCTGTAACCGCAATAATAATAACTAAAAACGGATTTACAATTCCTGCGTTCACCGCCGCTTCTCCGATTACAAGACCACCTACAATCCCAATTGTTTGCCCCATCGGTTTCGGTAACCTAATTCCCGCTTCTCGTATTAACTCCATCGTTAATGCCATCATTAACGTTTCTATATAAGCAGGAAACGGAACACCTTCCCTTGCGCCAGCAATTGAATAAGCAAGTTTAGAAGGAATAAGCCCTTGGTGATATGATACGAGAGCTACATACATCGCTGGCATTAACACTGCAACTATACCAGAACCCATCCGCAAAATTCTTAATAAAGTCCCAATTACCCAGCGCTCATAATGATCTTCCACAGATTGAAAAATATCAACAAATACTAGCGGAGCTATAAGGGCGAACGGTGATCCATCTACCAAAATAGCCGCTTTTCCTTTTGCTAATGAGGCCACAATATTATCAGGCCTTTCCGTATTCAAAAACTGTGGAAACGGCGACAAATTATTATCTTGAATTAATTGCTCAATCGTACCCGTCTCAAAAACGACATCTGTCACTATGGATTGAAGACGCCGATCTAGCTCTTTTACAATGTAAGGATTGATAATGTCTTCTATATATACTAACGTCACTTCTTTTTGGGATCTCTTCCCCATAATATAAGATTGAAACCTCAGCTTTGGGTCACGTAAACTACGGCGAATTAACATTTTATTCACGTTAATATCTTCATTTAATCCAATCCTCGGTCCACGTATTAAATCTTCTGTTACTGGCGATTCCAAGCTTCTTTTTTCCCAAGCTCTACTATTAATCACGATAGCGGTTTGAATATTATCAATTAATATAACCGTATCTCCCGCTAAAATCGCATTTATAATATCCGGAAACGTTGTCTTCTTACCAACTTCCGCAATAGAAATAAAACGATCTAATAACGTCTGAATGATAGCTGCTTCTTTTTGTACTTCTTCATATTGAAGTGTACGAACGACATATTTATAAACATTATCCTTATCTGTTAACCCACATAAAAAAATAACAGCACAGCGCGTAAAACTACCAGCAAGGGCAACTTCCCTAATCGTTAAATCATTAGGCGAACCTAACTCATCCCTAATTTCTTTCATAACTTCAAATAAGTTACCTTTTAGCTCTAACAAGTCCCCCACCTAACTTCCTTTTCAACAAGTTTTTAGTTAGATTCCGCTAATAGAAGAAAATATATACAAAAAAGAGCTATCTCTTTTCAAAGATAGCTCTAGCTCACGGATTACTTTCCTACTATTATATTGTCTGTTTTTATAGATATATTTTTTGTGAATCCACTAACGATAAACATCACAATCATATTCATTAACAATGCGACTATACCTACATTTAAATCTTTTATATATTGAGGGAAACCCGGAAACATCGTAGCTATAGTTGAACCAGATAAAGTAATATACGCAACCACTAACAACCCAATCCCCATCCCTGCAATTGCTCCTTGCTTCGTAATAACTTGACGTGGAAACAAACTACACACAAGGGCCGGGAAAAGTTGCGTCACTATACTATACCCCATTAAAAGAAGTGCCCCTATTGTTTCTCCACCTTTAAATGTAAACAATACTGCAACAAGTGTTACTACAGGCACAAATAATTTTGCAACTTTCGCAACTTGTCTATCTGAAGCAGATGGGACCATTGTTCGGTAAATGTTTTTTGCTAACAAAGTAGATGCCGCCATCACAAGCATGGAACCTGGAACTAATGCGGTTAAAACCCCAGCACTACCAATAATCCCAATAAACCACGGATCAAAAGTTTGAAGGGCCAGACGGAATAACGAAAGGTCTACATCCCCTCCCTTTAATCCAGGCACTTGCAGTATAGCAGCAAAACCTGCAAAGAATACGAAAAGTAAAACTAAAGAATAGAGTGGCATAATGGCCGCATTTTTACGAAATACTTTCTCATTTTTTGCAGAGAAAGCAGAAGCGAATGTATGGGGCCACATATAGAAACCGAGAGCTGTTAATACAATAGTAGAAACAAACCAAGAAATGCTCATTCCTTCATCAGGTAAAGATAAAAAGCCTGGTTTCGCTGCTTCTACCGCTTCAAACATCGGCTGAAATCCTCCGTAATAATGATACGGTAAATATATACCTAAAAACATAACGATAAACAGGATCATAATATCCTTTAAAGCAGCTGTCCAAGCAGAGCCATGTATACCTGAAACCATTACATATATCGTTATAACAATTGCGCCAATCCACACTGCAATAACTGGTGATACCCTTCCGTAAGACGCTTCCGAAACGATAATTCCTAATCCTTTTAACTGTAAAACAAGGTATGGGATAATCGAAATAACCCCAATGATAGAAACGATAATGCCAAGTGTCTGACTCTTATATTTCTTCACGAAAAAATCCGGCTGCGAAACGAGATTATGCTCTTTCGCATACTTCCAAATTGGAGGCAATAAAAAGTAAGATAAAATATAAGCTAGTGCACCATAACCTAAAATATAGAAAGTAGGCGCTCCTTTACTATACGCCCATCCACTTCCGCCTAAAAATGTGAACGTCGTATAAATTTCACCTGCCATCAGAAGAAAAACAAAAATAGTGCCAAAGCCCCTTCCACCAACTGACCATTGTTCTAAATTCATATCTTTTCCATGTTGTGCCCGAATTCCTAAAAATAGTGCGAGAAATAGAAATAAAATAATGATAAGTAATGCGGTCATTTTACATCCCCTTTATTAGCAGGATCGAATACGTAAACAATCCCCATACAAAGAGACGTAATGAGAACCGATAATAATACCCAAAATAATAAAAATGGCATCCCTAATACGTAAGGAGTAACTGAATTAGCAAATACTGGTCCAATAACTAAACAAAAAACTGGAATAAGCGCTACTACGTGTATTTTCTTCATCTCATTCTCCTTTACTTATAAAATTCATAATGGATGATACAAAGACTTCCACTCCAATCGGTAATGCATCTTCATCAATTGTAAAACGAGGGTGATGGTGAGGATATATAATTCCTTTCTCTTTATTTCCCGCTCCGATAAAAAAGAATGTCCCTGGTGCCTTTTGTAGAAACGCTGAAAAATCTTCCCCAGCCATCGTCGGCTGTAAACGAGTAACGCGTTCCCTTCCATAAAGCTGTAATGCTGTTTGCTCAATAACCTCTGTAACTTCATAATCATTTACTACCGGTCGATATCCATATTCATAAGAAAATGTATATTTCGCCCCGTAAGCTTCCGTCACATGCTTCACAATCCGTTCAATCCTTTTCTCTGTTACTTCTCGCAACTCATGTCTTAAACTCCGCACTGTCCCTTCAATCTCCGCTTGTTCTGGAATCACATTATGTGTTGTCCCAGCGTGAAATTGCGTAACAGATACTACAAGGGAATCTAACGGATCTGTGAGGCGAGATACAACTTGCTGAAGTTGCGCAACAACTTGTGTACCGATTGCAATACTATCAACCGTTTCATGGGGTATTCCAGCATGTCCACCTTTTCCTTCTATCGTAATTTTAAAAACATCTGGGGCAGCCATTGCAGGACCATAAATTACACCTATTTGACCAACCTCTAGCGACGCCCAAAGGTGAGCACCAATAATATAATCCACACCTTCCATTACACCCGCTGCAACCATTTCCTCTGCACCGCCAGGAAAGTTTTCTTCTGCATGTTGGAAGAGAAAACGAATCTCCCCTTTAATCTTCTCTCTTTCCTCTACTAACTTATGTACAACCCCAAGTAATATCGCTATATGTCCATCATGGCCACATGCATGCATCACACCTGGATATGTGGAAATAAAATCAAACTCATTTTCTTCGTGAATAGGAAGAGCATCCATGTCAGCACGAACCGCGATGGTTTTACCAGGCTGTTTACCAATTAACCTTGCCATTACACTATATTTAGTAGGTCTTGACACTTCTAAATGTGGGATTTCCCGAAGTATATTGAATACAAACTGTGATGTTTTTTCTTCTTGAAAAGATAATTCTGGATACTTATGAAAATGCCTTCTCCACTCAATCAACTGATTCTTTAATAAAACAAGTTCCTTTGCGACATCCATTTCTCTTCATCCCTTCTTCACTAAGTTAAATGTTATTATAACGTGAATTGTTAACTTTTGAAAGAATCTTCTGAATTTTCCGTTACTGTGAACTAAAAATAAAAAGCCATCAAAAAGATGACTTTTTCATTATTATAAAATAGTGATTGCTTGTTTCCCCATTTGCTCCCAAGCTCTCTCAAACTCTGCACGCGGAACAGCCAAACGCGGATTATTTTTAAGCGGATCATTTACATACACAAAGTTTTGATCATATCCAATTACTACTACACTATGCTCAAAATATGTAATTTTCACTTCGCCAGAGCTTGTCTTCCATGTTTCAAAACTACTCTCAGCTAGTGGTTTAAACGTTGTATTAATAATGACCCATACTGGCGACCCAGAACTAACTACTTTATACATATCTTGCACGTCTCTACCTGTTAAATTAACTACTTTTCCAGGAATATATTTTTCTGCTAAATTAAAAATGGGTTGATTATATACACCATATCCTGGCTCTGCCTTCGTATAAATATTTCCAACGAATCCCTCATAAGGATTTCCACGTAAACCATTTTGTTCAAATGGAACACGATGAATCTCGCTAGCAAGTTGCATCTTATCTACTTGTATACCTTTGTATTGCAGCAACATAGCCAAACTTGTAACTTCACATCCACGAGGTAATTCTGGTAACTGTTTTATAAACGGAACATTTTCAATCATAGTCGCTTCCTTCATTTCAGATAGAAACTCTAAACGGAACACTTGCGCCTTTTGTATAATTTTATCTTTTCCTATAAAAAACGCGGCAGCAAATATAATTCCAAAAACAAAAAGATATTTTAACTTTTTCATTTTAAACAAAACTCCATTAATTATTATTTTACAGACATACCTCCTATCATTGTACCTTTCTTCTTACTAGTTTGCTAGAAAGATTCTGTGAATTATTGTTCACACTTTAATAGTTATAAGATTCTAATTATTTTTAATAAAAAGAAAAAACGATATACTTTTCTGAATATTTTTGTTAAAATCGAAATAATTAACATAGTGAAGATATCACCTTGTTAATAAAAACATTCTTAAAGTATTTAGTCATAGTTCGCATTTTTACATACTCCATTCATTTCATAATAAATAAACCGAGTATGTATCACATCCCCCACTAATGATTAAAAACTCGGAATGAAAATCAATTCATACATACAAGAAAATAACGAGGTGAGGGGCATATGAATCAACAAGTAGAACAAACAGATTTAAAACGAACAATGAAAAGTAGACACCTATTTATGATTGCACTTGGTGGCGTTATTGGAACTGGCCTATTTATGGGATCTGGTCAAATCGTCCATAATGCCGGTCCTGGTGGTGCTATTCTTGCATTTTTAGTCGGTGGATTTGTTATGTATTTAACGATGTTATGTCTTGGTGAATTATCCGTTGCTATGCCAGAAGCAGGTTCATTCCAAAGCTATGCAAGTAAATTTATTTCACCTGGTTTTGGATTTGTTGTCGGTTGGATGTACTGGTTAAATTGGGCTGTTACAGTTGGGGTGGAGTTAACAACTGTAAGCATTTTAATGAAACGCTGGTTTCCAGATGTTTCTTCTTGGATTTGGTGTGTTACATTTGCAGCAGCACTCTTTCTTGTAAACGCATTATCAGCAAAGGCATATGCAGAAGCAGAATTTTGGTTCGCAAGTGTAAAAGTTGCGACCATTGTTATTTTCATCGTACTCGGTGGTGCAGTTATGTTCGGTCTACTAGACTTTAACGGAAAACCAGCGCCAATGCTTCACAATTTCACTGAAAATGGCGGATTATTTCCAAACGGTGCATTAGCTGTTCTTCTTACGATGATTACAGTAAATTACTCCTTCCAAGGAACAGAATTAATCGGAATTGCTTCAGGAGAAAGTGAAAACCCTGAAAAAACAATTCCAAAAGCGATTAAAAATACCATTTGGCGCACTCTCTTCTTCTTCGTCCTAGCAATAGCAGTTGTTGTAGGTTTACTCCCATGGCAAGAGGCTAATCTAGTCGAAAGTCCATTTGTACTTGTATTTGATGTGGCTGGTGTTCCATATGCAGCTGACATTATGAACTTTGTTATTATTACAGCAGTATTATCCGTAGCCAACTCTGGTCTATACGCAAATTCTCGTATGCTTTGGGCGATGGCAAAGCAAGGAATGGCAAGTCCAGCTTTTACAAAGTTAACGAAAAAAGGTGTGCCACTAAATGCATTAATTTTCAGTCTAATCTTTGCAAGTTTGTCTCTATTAACAAGTATATTTGCGGCAGATACTGTCTTTTTAGTTTTAACATCTATTGCAGCTATGGCCGCTGTCGTAGTTTGGATGTCAATCGCGGCTTCACAGTTTTTCTTCCGTAGAAACTTCTTAAAAAACGGCGGAGACATTAACGATTTAAAATATCGCACACCGCTTTATCCAATCGTTCCAATCGTAGCATTCTCACTCAACTTCATTACATTTGTTAGTTTAGCTTTCATTCCAAATCAGAGAATTGCTCTTTATTGCGGTATTCCATTTATGATTATTTGTTACATTTTATACCAATTAAAATATAAAAAAGTTGTCACATTTGAACAACAAATACACCTAAAAAAAGAAGTAAACTAAATATACAAAATATTCAGCTATCTTCCTTATGATAAGATAGCTTTTTTCTATTTCTTGGATATCTTGGTATAACTTTATTTATCTTAAAATTTTCACAATCACGTTTTTCTCTGGAAAATAGTTTACAATGTAATCAAGTTACAAATGATATTCACCTTAAAAAGTGTGCATTTGTGTCTATTTTTTAACAATATCATAAAAACTATTGCCATCTATAAATTAATAGGTTTATATTGTTTTATTGGCATAGTTTCAATCCAAGGAGAAAGGAGATTTTCAATCGTGCAACTAAAGAAAACGTTTTGGAAGCTGGCTTCGCTTCTTCCGTTATCATTACTTCTGTTCCTCGGTGGCTGTGATAAAAAACTCGCAGTATTAAATCCGCAAGGACCTGTTGCAAAAGCACAGTATGATTTAATTGTTTGGTCATTCTTGCTTATGTCATTAATTATCGCAATTGTATTCATCTTGTTTACAGTCATCTTGATTCGTTATCGTGAAAAACCAGAGAATATGGACTATGAGCCACCTGATCAACACGGTAACACATTATTAGAAATCATTTGGACGCTTGTTCCTGTTATTATTGTTATCGCACTATCGATTCCAACAGTAAAAGCAACTTATGCTTCGGAAGAGGTTCCGGAAGAGTCCAAACATATTAAACCAGTTGAGATTTATGTTACATCTGCAAACTGGAAATGGTTATTCAGTTATCCAGAGGAAAAAATTGAAACCGTTAACTATTTAAACATCCCAGCTGGTGTACCAATTCAATTCAAACTAACTTCTGTTGGTCCAATGAATGCTTTCTGGGTACCAGAACTTGGTGGTATGAAGTACACTATGGATGGCATGATTATGGATCTTTATTTACAAGCTGATAAGCCAGGTTCTTACCTAGGCCGTAGCGCGAACTTCTCTGGTGAAGGATTCACTCACATGGAGTTCGAAGTTGAAGCAAAAACTAAAGAGAAGTATGACAAGTGGGTAAAAGAAGTACAACAAACTGCTCCTAAACTAACAGAAGATAAGTACAACGAAATTGTTAAACCTGGTGTAGTTGGTCGTATGACATTCTCTAGTCATCACTTAAGTTATGTAGATCCAAAATCACTTGAATATTGTGATTACAACTACTACAAAAACAAAAAATAATAGCTATTATTCCAACAGATTGGAGTGAACACAGTGAAGCTTGATGAATTCTTTGTCACAGGTGACCCGATTATTTACGGTGCAGACGCTTCTATCGTTCTTGTGACATTAGCAATCATTTTCGTACTAACAAAGTATAAAAAATGGAAATGGCTTTGGGACGAATGGTTAACAACTGTTGACCATAAAAAGATTGGGGCCATGTATATTATTTCTGCGGTTATCATGTTATTCCGTGGTGGTATGGACGGTTTAATGATCCGTGCACAGTTAACATTCCCAGAAACAACTTATTTAAATGCTGAACACTATAACGGAATCTTTACTACACACGGTACAGTAATGATTCTTTTCATGGCAATGCCATTCGTTATGGGATTAATGAACCTTGTAGTACCATTACAAATTGGTGCTCGTGACGTTGCATATCCGTTCTTAAATGCTTTAAGTTTCTGGTTATTCTTTGTCGGAGCAATGTTATTCAACATCGCTTTCGTAATTGGTGGTTCTCCAGACGCTGGGTGGACTTCTTACTTCCCAATGGCAGGTACAGAGTTTACTTCTGGTGTAGGAAATAACTACTACGCAATTGCATTACAGATTTCAGGTCTCGGTACGCTAATGACCGGTATTAACTTCCTAGTTACTATCTTAAAAATGCGTACACCTGGTATGACTTTAATGAGAATGCCAATGTTTACTTGGTCAATCTTAATTACAACAGTCATCATCATTTTCGCTTTCCCAGTATTAACAGTTGCTCTTGCATTAATGACATTTGACCGTCTATTCGATGCTCACTTCTTTACGATGGCGAGCGGCGGTATGCCAATGTTATGGGCCAACCTATTCTGGGTATGGGGTCACCCTGAAGTATATATCGTTATTTTACCGGCATTCGGTATTTTCTCTGAAATCATTAGTACATTCTCACGTAAGCGTCTATTCGGTTACAGTGCGATGGTATACTCAATGGTTGCAATTTCTTTACTAAGTTTCGTCGTATGGCTTCACCACTTCTTCACGATGGGTGCAGGTCCAGCGGTTAACTCATTCTTCTCGATTTCGACAATGGCGATTTCGATTCCAACCGGGGTTAAGATCTTTAACTGGTTGTTTACACTGTATAAAGGACGTATTCGTTTTACAGTTCCAATGCTTTGGTCATTGGCATTTATTCCGAACTTCGTAGTCGGTGGGGTTACAGGGGTTATGCTTGGAATGGCAGCAGCTGATTATCAGTACCATAACAGCTACTTCCTAATCGCTCACTTCCACTACGTATTAATCGCAGGTACAGTATTCGCTATGCTTGCTGGATTCACATTCTGGTATCCAAAAATGACTGGTCATATGTTAAATGAACGCCTAGGTAAATGGACATTCTGGATCTTTATGAGCGGATTCAACATCTGTTTCTTCCCAATGTACTTCTTAGGTTTAGACGGTATGACTCGTCGTATGTACACTTACTCTGAAAGTCTTGGATGGGGATGGCTAAACCAAATCGCATCTGTTGGTGCGGTAATGATGGGTATCGGCTTCCTAATTCTTTGCTACAACGTAATTTGGAGTGCACGTCACGGTGAACGTGACACAACTGGAGATCCATGGGATGGCCGTACACTTGAATGGGCTACTCAATCTCCTGTACAACATTACAACTTCGCAAAACTTCCTGAAATTAAAGAAGCTGATGCTTTCTGGTTCATGAAAAAACGCGGAGAAACAGTTATACCAGCAGCAGAAGATATCAAACCAATTCACATGCCAAGTAACTCTGGTGTGCCTATTATTGCGTCTGGATTCTTCGGTCTTGCAGGTTTCGCATTAGTATTTAGCTGGTTCTGGCTTGCAGCAATCGGTGGTATTGGTATTTTAGCTTGCTTAATCTATCGTTCATTCGATTATGATGATGGCTACTACGTAAGCGTTGATGAAATTAAAGAAACAGAACATATAGCATGAGAGGTGAAATGATATGGCGGCTTTAGATAAAAGCTTACCTTTGGAATATCAATCCGAGCAAAGCAGATTGAACATCCTAGGATTCTGGATTTTTCTTGGGGCTGAAATTATGCTGTTCGCAACACTTTTCGCCTCTTATCTAGTACTTGCTGGTCGTACGGCAGATGGCCCAACTCCAGCGCAACTGTTTGAACTTAAAACGCTTTTAATTCAAACATTACTACTTTTAACAAGTAGTTTCACATGTGGTATCGTAATTCACGAAATGCGTAAGAACAACCAAAAAGCAATGCTTGGATGGTTCATCCTTACATTACTTTTAGGTGCAGGTTTCTTATTCTTTGAAATTGAAGAATTCATTTTATACATTGGTGAAGGTGCAACGCTTCAAACAAGTGCTTTCCTATCTGCATTCTTCGTTCTTCTTGGAACACATGGTGCCCACGTAACAGGTGGTATCATTTGGGCAATTTGTGTTATTATCCAAATTTTAAAGCGAGGTTTAACACCAGTTACAGCTCGTAAAGTATTTATTATCAGCTTATACTGGCATTTCCTTGATCTTGTTTGGGTCTTTATTTACACACTAGTTTACTTGAACGGGATGGTGGCGTAAATGGGTCAAAATAACAATCAAGCAAACGGGCATGCGCATAGCGGATTCCCATGGTCACACGTTTTCGGATTTATTTTATCGCTTGCACTAACGTTCCTAGCTTTATACGTGGCACTTTACACAAACTTGCCACTTTCAACGATATTAACGTCCATTATCGCAATGGCTGTTGCGCAAGCGTTGTTACAATTAATTATGTTCATGCATTTAAAAGAAGGAGAAGGAAGAGTTCAAGTCCTTACAATGATATACAGTTTCTTCGTTGCAACTGCAACAGTTGGTTTAACTGTATGGATCTTCTTCTCAATGTAATGTACATGAAAAAGGCTGCTGAGGAATCTCAGCAGTCTTTTTTTATCCCCTCCCCTATTACATCCACTTTACGGAATTAACAACAGAATCATGAAAAATATACTTATTATGACAAATGTTAAGAAAACTCTTTCTTTATGAAATCGAATCCATATGCGTTGCTTTTCTACCTATTATATGGCTAAATAAGTACTATATTTATATGAAGGGAGAGAACGCAATGGAACATCACACTTCTGTTCTATCACTTATGGTTGTCGTTGCAATCGCGTTTTTCGTTCCCCTTTTGTTACAACGCTTTAAATTAAAAGCACTTCCTGTCGTTGTTGCAGAAATCATCGCAGGAATCTTTGTAGGTAAAAGTGGGTTTAATATTATTGAGCCAGATATGTGGCTTCAAGTCTTATCGACACTAGGATTTATCTTCTTAATGTTCTTAAGCGGTTTAGAAATTGATTTTTCTATCTTTAAACAAAAAGGGAAAAAGAATACGACAAACGAACCAAACACATTCCAAGCAGCAAGCATTATCTTCTTATTTATTTTCATCTTATCTTATGCCCTATCATTACTATTCGTATGGCTAGGATTTGTAGATAATGCAATGTTTATGACTTTAATTATTTCAACTATTTCTTTAGGTGTTGTTGTACCAACATTAAAAGAAAATAACTTAGGAAAAACGGCAATTGGACAAATCATTTTATTAGTCGCTGTTATTGCAGATTTAGTTACAATGATTTTACTTGCTGTATTCGTCGGATTAAATTCCGAAAGCGGCCAAAGTATGTGGCTCCTTCTTCTTCTATTCGGCGCTGGTATTGTTATTTACTTCGTTGCAAAACGCTTTAAAAACATTCCATACTTAGATAGCTTAAAAGCTGGTAGTGTACAAATTGATACACGAGCTGTTTTTGCACTCATCTTAATATTAGTTGGGTTATCTGAATCTGTTGGAGCTGAAAATATTTTAGGTGCCTTCTTAGCAGGTGTACTTGTATCGTTATTATCACCAAATGAAGATATGGTTGAAAAGCTTGATTCCATCGGCTACGGTTTCTTCATTCCTATTTTCTTCGTGATGGTTGGCGTAAACTTAGAGGTTTGGTCTATTTTTAAAGAACCTTCTAGTATGCTAATGATCCCAATTTTAATTGTAGGACTCTTTATCTCAAAACTGTTACCATCACTCGTTTTACGCAAATGGTATCCACGGAATATCGTACTAGGAAGTGCCATCTTATTAACATCGACACTTTCTTTAGTTATTGCAGCTGCACAAATTGGTGAAAAACTAGGAATCATCAGTCCAAGTTTATCTGCTTCCCTTATTTTAAGCGCAGTTATTACTTGTATTTTTGCACCTATATTATTTAAAAAGATGTTCCCGAAAATAGAAACACCAAAACCAAAAGTTTCTATTATTGGTGCGAGCAGAATTACCCTTCCGTTATCACTTGATTTAAAACGAGAAGATTATGACGTAACACTTTATATGATGCGTCAAAATAAAATAAATGATGAGGAAGCGACATCACATGACTTCCCTATCGTAAAATTAGATGACATCACGATCGCATCATTAACTGAACAAACAGCATTTAACGCGGACCGCGTTGTTGTTGCAACAAGCGATGATGAACAAAACTTATTATTAGCAGAACACGCAAAAGAACTAGGCGTTGAACATGTTATTGCAAGTGTAGAAGATCCTCTCCTACAAGAAAAAGCAACGCAAGAACATATCGCTGTATTCTCAACAATTAACTCTACACGTATTCTATTACGTGCACTTATTGATAAACCAAGTCTCGTTCGCTTAATTACAACAGCAAACGAAACAGTCCGTGAAGTTAAACTACAAAGCAATAAATATAACGGCGTGGCACTTCGCCGCCTCCCGTTTTTAGGCGATGTACTAGTCATTCAAATTTATCGCGGGAATAAAGCATTAATTCCGCATGGTGATACGAGACTACAGCACGGCGATACATTACTTGTAACAGGTTCAAGAGAACATATCGATACACTAAAAAGCATATTAGAATAGAAAATGCCCCTCACATAATTGAGGGGCATTTTTTCCATTTCATATGGTAAAATGTTACTATCACATATTATGAGGATGGATTACATTATGTCTATTGTAACTTTAGCTCTTTTATTATTAGCGGAAATACTCATTGCCATTATTCTCATCGGTGTTAGCATTGAAATTTGCAGTTACGGATGGAAAAAATCGAATGGAATAAAATACTCTTGCCTCTTACTTTCACTCCTTCTCGGAACAGCTAGCATACTCGGACTTTTCGCCGCACCTGCCTATTTCTTTATACAATTAACAGAAAACGCTTTATAAGAAAGGATGTTAATATGATTACCGTGAAAAATATTGAGGGATCTGAAACTTACGTATTACGTCAAAAAATTTTACGCCCGAATCAAACATTAGCAGATTGTAAATACTCTTCCGATTATGAAACAGACACCTTTCACTTAGGCGCATTTATAAACGAGGAACTGATTAGTATCGCTTCTTTCTCAAAAGAAATATATCCTGACTTACCAACGGGTATTCATTATCGGCTACGAGGAATGGCAACATTACCTGAATTTCGAAACAACCGTGCTGGAAGCTCCTTAATTCAGCAGGCGGTACAAATCCTGCAAGAGCGTCAAGCAAATATATTATGGTGTAATGGCCGAATTACTGTAGCTGACTATTACAAACGCTTAGGCTTCCAGGAACATGGTGAAATCTTTGAAATTGAACCGATTGGCCTTCATAAAGTACTATATAAAAGAATATAAGAAAAGCTTTCCGCAATATGGGAAAGCTTTTCTTATACTTCAATCTCCACTTTTTATTCTTTTCATATATATGTATATAAACAAACTAGGAACTAAAAAACAAGCAAACATAATAAGTCCTGTTATACTAATTTCTTTTATCGAAATATCTGGTGTTACAACGATACAAATAGTTAAAATCCCAATAACAATACCTACAGGAATTAATAATAGTTTCATGAAATACCTGTGTGATACTCCCCCTGTATGCTCATACACTTCCACCGAATTTTTTAAGTTTAAAAAATTAATAACTATTATCCCGCACATAAATACCATTAATAAATCTGAAACACTTTCATACCCTGCATCTTGCAAAACGTAGCGATAAAAAACAATACCTAGTATGACGATATTTTGTAAGATGAAAACAAGTTTAATATGTTTTAGCCCCTCAATCATTAAACGTTCATCTTTCACAATCCTCATCCCCTCACTCCTCTTCCTCCCAAAATAAATCATTCAATGTTTTATCTACCGCATAACAAATTTTTAAACATAAATCTAAAGACGGATTGTATTTCCCCTTCTCAATTAAACTAATCGTTTGCCTTGTAACGCCTACTTTTTCTGCTAATTGTTGCTGTGTTAAATCTAACTGAACACGCGCGACTTTTATTTTACTTACAGCCATTCATGTTCCTCCTCTACCCTTATTGTAACATATATATTCCATTAAGTAATTTATATTTTTCCTAATTGACTATAATTTCACTTTATCCCGCTATTTATAAGCAGGAACACCCCTACTTCAATATTCGGCTAGAGCAAAGTAGTTAGGCGGGAAATTAACTGCCCCCACTGATTATAGTTTCACTTTATTATACACAAAAAAGGAGCCTCTCATAAGAAGCTCCCTCTCCTATATCTATATTATAAGAATAAATGACATCCAAATAAAATTGTAAATAAGTATAGTAATGGATGTACTTCCATCCCTTTCCCTTTCACAATTTTTAAGACTGGATACACTAAAAATCCAATTGCAATTCCATTCGCAATACTAGACGTTAACGGAATACCAATGAAAATTAAAAACGCTGGTAATGCATCTTCAAATTCATTCCAATTAATATCACGAAGACTTTGTGCCATTAAACTACCTACAATAATTAATGAAGGAGCTGTAATAGCAGCTACACTTGATAAAGAAGCAATTACAGGGCTGAAGAATGCCGTTATAATCGTTAGACCGACAACGACAATACCTGTTAATCCTGTTTTACCACCTGCCGCAATACCAGCTGACGATTCAATCGTCGCTGCTGTTGGGCTTGTTCCAAAGATAGAGCCTGTAGTCCCGCCAATTGCATCTGCAATAAACGCTTTACCAAAACGTTTCTCTGTATTATCTGTAATTAAACCTGCTTGTTTAATTAAACCGAGTAGTGCACCTGTTGTATCAAATAACAGTACAAGTAAAAATGAAAATACAACACCATATAATCCGTATTCAATTACATCTGAAAAGGCATTGATTGGGTTTGAAACGATAATCCCTTCGGGTAAATGAGGCATCGCAACAATTTTATCCGTAAACTTCAGTTGCCCTGTAAAGAAGGCGATAACTCCTGTCACAATCATACTAATAAATAATGCACCGCTCACACGTAATGCCATTAATACCGCCGCTAATATTAAACCAATTAAAGTTAAAATAACGGCTGGAGAATGAAAATCACCAATCGTAACTAAATTAGATGGATGATCAACGATAATTCCAGAAAGGCGTAATCCAATAAAAGCAATAAATAGTCCAATTCCACCTGCAATTGCATGCTTTAAACTATCAGGAATTGCTAAAATTAACTTCTGCCTAAACGAAGTAAAAGATAATAAAAGAAAAATAATCCCTGTTACAAATACCGCTGAAAAGGCTATTACATACGTAATTCCTTCTGCCTTCTGTACAACAGAATACGCAAAATATGCGTTCATTCCCATAGCTGGAGCAATAACAATCGGATAATTAGCGAAAATCGCCATACCTACTGTTCCAACAACTGTTGCAATAATTGTTGCTGTAAACGCTTGGTCAAATGGTACACCTGCATCAGATAATATTTTCGGATTGATGACAAGAATATACGCAAATGTAAAAAAAGTTGTGATGCCAGCTAAAAGCTCTTGCTTCACAGAAGTGTTATATTTTTGTAATTGAAACATGGTTATGTACCCTTCCTACACCTGAATTATTATCACATATTCTTTTCTTACTAGTATGTGAGAAAATATAATACTTAATCTTAACAATCAATAAAAAGAAGAGTCAATATATTCGCTAATAGTTCGAATTTTAAGTTTAAGTCTGACAAGTACAGATGTAGTACAGTTTATCATGATTATTTTTGTAGCATAACAGATAGAAATGTTTTATAATTTGAAATAGTTAAATATTTAGTAAACGCATTCAAATATCGTTCACTCTACAAGGGGGATTCTTCTTATGCAGCACACAAACAAATCTGGAACTTTAAACCGCGGGTTAAAAGAACGACATATTACTTTAATGTCACTCGGTTCAGCTATTGGCGTTGGACTATTTCTAGGATCCGCTTCTGCTATTAAGCTAGCTGGCCCTTCTATTCTACTAGGCTATATGATTGCTGGACTCGTTATTTTTTTCATTATGCGAGCACTCGGGGAAATGGCAATTGAACAACCTGTTGCCGGTTCTTTTAGTAAATATGCTTATGATTACCTTGGACCACTAGCTGGCTATATTACCGGTTGGAACTACTGGTTCTTATGGGTTGTTACTTGTATGGCTGAAATTACAGCAGCTGGCATTTACATGCAATACTGGTTCCCAGATATCCCGCGCTGGACTTGGGCTTTACTCGCTCTATTATTAATGAGTGCTTTCAACTTTTTATCCGTAAAAGTATTTGGAGAACTTGAATTTTGGTTTGCTCTCATCAAAATTGTCACAATTATCTGTATGATAATTGTTGGAGCTGGTATTATTTTATTCGGATTTGGAAACGGCGGTATCGCTACCGGAATTTCCAATCTTTGGTCACATGGCGGCTGGTTCCCGAATGGTTTTTCTGGGTTATTACTCTCCATGCAAATGGTGTTATTCGCTTATTTAGGCGTTGAATTAATTGGGGTTACAGCGGGTGAAGCACAAAATCCGAAAAAAACACTCGCAAAAGCTATCGATAACGTATTTTGGAGAATATTACTGTTCTACGTTGGGGCTCTATTCGTTATGATGGCAATTTATCCATGGAACGAACTTGGTGAGAAAGGTAGTCCATTCGTATTAACATTCCAGCAAATCGGTATTGCAAAAGCGGCAGGGATTATTAACTTTGTCGTATTAACAGCAGCTCTTTCTTCTTGTAACGGTGGTTTATTTAGTACAGGCCGTATGCTGTATACATTAGCTCAGCAGAAAAAAGCTCCTGAAAGATTCGGTCGTTTAAATAAAAACGGGATTCCAAGTCAAGGAATTGTAGCAACAGCTACCGTCTTACTCGTTGGTGTTATATTAAACTATCTTGTGCCCGCAAAAGTATTTACATGGCTCACTAGTATTTCAACTTTCGGAGCAATTTGGACTTGGGGGATTATATTAGTCGCTCAAATTAAATTCCGTAAAGGATTATCAACTGAGAAAAAAGACAAGCTAACGTATAAAATGCCTTTACATCCATTAAGCTCTTACTTCTCACTTGGCTTCCTTGCACTTGTACTATGTATAATGGCGTATTCAGAAGATACACGAATTGCATTAATCGTTGGCCCAATTTGGCTTATTGGCTTAGCTATCGTGTATTATATGAAAGGATTTCATAAGATTGATGAAACACCTAATTCAAAGATTAGTTAAACAAGCTATCCCTTCCTTATTAATTGGAAGGGATTTTTTATTGTCTATATAAATATTTCTCAACAAAATTCACGGTATTTTTACAATTTTTTAATATTTTTTACGTTTTCTGTCTTTATTTTTTCAGAAAAATAAATTACATTATTAAAGCACATATATTTATTATTAGGGGGATTCTTCTATGAAGAATAAAAAATGGATTACATTTTCTTTAGTAACAGCAATTACACTAAGTATAGGGGCTTCGTTCATACCGTCTACTTATGCAGAAAGCTCTTTAGACCCAGCTCCTGAAATTGCTGCAAAGGTTGTAAATCAAAACAATGGGAAGAAAGTATTATTTGATAATACGCACGGTCAAACTGCAGGGACAGCTGACTGGGTTATTGATGGCGGCTTTTCTGATTTCGGAAACGGCATTGCCCAAAATGGATATCATGTAAAAGAACTTCGTAAATCAACACCTATTACATACGACGACTTAAAAAATTACAACGTGTTTATCGTTCCAGAGGCAAATATTCCTTACAAAAAATCTGAACAAGATGCAATGTTACAATATGTGAAAAATGGCGGAAGTATCTTTTTTATCGCTGACCATTATAATGCAGATCGTAATAAAAATCGCTGGGACTCTTCTGAAGTATTTAATGGATATAGACGCGGTGCATGGGATAATCCTGCAAAAGGAATGTCTGCTGAGGAAGTAAATTCACAAGCTATGCAAGGAGTAGAAAGCTCTGATTGGCTATCTGACAACTTCGGTATTCGCTTCCGCTACAATGCGATCGGTGATGTTGCAGCTAAAAATATTGTGTCACCTGAACAATCATTCGGAATTACAAAAGGTGTTTCGTCTGTAGCAATGCATGCTGGTTCTACTCTAGCAATTACAAATCCAAAACTAGCAAAAGGACTTGTTTATCTTCCAGAAAACCCGTCAAAATGGAATAACGCTGTTGATAGCGGTGTTTATAACGGCGGTGGTGTTGCAGAGGGACCTTATGCCGCTATCGCTAAAGTAGGACTTGGAAAAGCTGCCTTTATCGGTGACTCTTCTCCTGTTGAAGATGCATCGCCAAAATACGTTCGTGAAGATTCTGGCCAAACAAAGAAAACTTACGATGGATATAAAGAAGAAAACGATGCTATCTTACTAGAAAACATCGTAAATTGGCTATCAAATAAAGAAACATTCACAAGTTTAGATCAAGTAAATGGTTTACAACTTGATTTACCTACCGCTTTACAATCATTTGAACAACCAAGCTTATCAACTGAGCCACAACCTGAACCTTGGAGTGCGCCAAATGCAGGTTATCAATGGTTTAATACAAATACTTTCAAACCAGGTTCATACGGTTATAACGGTGCCGTAACAGCAAATGACTACGTAGTTACACACCCTAGCATTCTACCAAACAATGAAGTGTTCCAAATGAAAATTCAAGTAAATAACTTATTACCAAACACGACATACAATAATTATTCTTTAGGTATATTCACTACTGGCGGTACACAAGTAGCAAAAGTTCAAAATACAAATGGTACTTGGCCATCTACTTTCGGATATAGTAGTGCATTTTCTTTCACAACAAACAGCTTAGGTTCTGCTGAGAAGATTGTAAATGTGCAAATCAACCCAAATACGACTGGACAAGCAACACTTCGTCTACGCCAAAATACAACAGCGAAATATAGTGAGACTGTAACGATTAATAAGAAATAATAAAAAAGGCAATCCGGATATGGATTGCCTTCTTTCTACTTCTCTTCTTTTGAGAAAAACATCCTTGAAATAACGATACCTATACTACCTACTATTAAGAATAACACTGCCCTAATCATCATCGATACTTCTGGTAAGTCCAAAAGGAATAGCTTCCCTATCGTTACGACTAACACGACTAAGCCAGCATACAATATTTCATTCATATTTTTATTCCGCCCAAGCCAAACAGCAAATAATGCATATACCATCCATAATAAGGATACAGATACGCTTATTATACTTCCATCTGTGGACAAAACTTCACCGATTCTAGTAATTGTAATAAATACAATCACCATAAACCAATAGAGTACTATAGAATACACATACTTGCCAAAGCTTGCTAATACTTCTTTCGCTTGTCTCATGCAATAATAGAATGTTCCTATTAAAATAAGATGAGCAACAAAGCCTGCTGAAATAAATTGATCAAATGGGCTAAAAATAGTCTGTATCATTCCAATTGCGTAAACCGTCGCACTAACATACAATTTTATTTGTTGTTTTCCTTTAATAGCAGTCACCATGCCGAGGAAACCTTGTAATAATAGTACAATCGCTGCATTCACTAAACTATACTCATATAAAATCGCTAAACTAAATGCCCCCATTGCGAAACCAAATAAAAGATTTGTAAACGTAGAATGTCGATTCTTCCTATATTCAAACGCGAACATAGTAGCGTGTACGAGTGCACTTATCATTAATCCCCATGTTGTAAATTCGGGTATTTTTGAAATGGCTAATATAAAGAAAACTGCATTCGCACTAAATATTGCCAAGCGTGGTTCTACTATAAAATTTCTCTCCGTAAACATATGCCAAAATAATAGTAAGTGAATTAAACCATAAACTAATGTTAACTGTACTTGTAAATCCTCTACTAACATTGACATAACAGCAAAGAAGACAAAAAGAACAATAGCAGCAACAGCATAAGAAATCATATATAAATACTGATAACGATTTTTCAGCGCATACCATAATAAGCTAATTGTTAGTATCGTCTCATATCCAAAGAAAATATACGGATTAGGAGTCGTACTATTTAATAAGAATGGAACGAAGAAAGCTCCTACCGCTACGAAAATAGTAAGATATTCCGATTGATACCTCTTCGCTACATAAATACCTAAAATGACCCATGCAATATTACACACAAATGCAACACTTGCTGGAATAAAGCCATATAAATAATGTGCCGCGAACGTCGTTAAAACTATACCCGTAATACTTCCTCCTGCTAATACTAACCCTAACGCTTGCCGCTCTCGTTTAGTTTGAATATCCCCTATATAATAAAAACCGATTGATAGGACAATACCAAACACAATTCGTATTGCTGGCGTTAATAATCCAGCATCTACCCCTGCTTTAAATAACCAGATTACTCCAAGTAACATAATACCGACAAATATGCGTGGTAACCACGTTTGGCAAAACTGAATAATATTAAATGGTTCTGGTTTAAAAGCAGATATATCTACTTGTTTTACCTCTCGTTCTTGCATGGGCTCTTTTATTGTAACTACTTCTTCTTTTGGTTTTTCTTCCGTTACCGTTTCAATATATTCTTTCTTTTCCTTACTAACATGTTGCTGAGCATTTTCTACTTCTATTTCTTTTTGTTTTGCTTTCAATTCAAAGAGTGCTTCTTGCATCGTTTCAATTGCCGTTTCGAGCGCTTCTATTTTCTTATTTAAATCTTCCTTCATACGCTCCCCCCTCACCATTCATTCAAAACCTATATATTACCAATTAACTTTATCATACTATTAGTCTATTCATTTTCAATACCATTTTTCCAAAAAAGAAAGGTGCTTTCCAAAATAGGAAAACACCTCTTACTTATTTCTTCTTATTGAAAACACTACTCATGATAACGCCAATACAAGCACCTATAATAGCTGGAACAATCCATCCTACACCTTCTGTATAAAACGGAATGTATTTCAACACTGATGTCCACTGATTCATCATTACATTTTTATTAAAAATATCGATTGCACTAAATACTGCTACAATCCCAATAGTTATTGCATATACATATGCATACTTTCCAATATACTTATGGAATAACCCTAAAATAATAAGCGTTAATGCAACTGGATAAATAAATCCAAGAATCGGTACTGATACTTTTAAAATTTGTGTTAATCCCAGATTAGCTAAAATCATACTAACAAAACTTAATATAAATGCCCAAACTTTATACGCTACTTTCGGAAATACACTTGCGAAAAATTGACTACACGATGTAACAAGTCCAATTGAAACACATAAACATGCGATCGTAAAAATAAGACCTAATAAAACGACTCCACCTTGTCCAAATAACGTCGTCATCACTTGTGCTAATACGTTCGCCCCATTATTAAATGTACCTAAAGAACCGCTAATTGAACCAACATATCCAAGTATGACATAAATAATAGATAATAATAGTCCTGCTCCAATTCCAGCAATACTCATATATTTCGCTAAACCTTTATCATCTTCAATACCTTTTGCCCGAAGAGCATTTGCAATAACAATCCCAAAAATTAAAGCTGCTAATGCATCCATCGTTAAATACCCATCTAAAAATCCTTGAAACATCGGAGCTTGTCCATAGTTTCCGGCAGCCTCTTTCACACTACCTACTGATGTAAACATACTCTTTATAAAGATAAGGGCAATCATACCTAATAATAACGGTGTTAAAACTTTTCCGAACAACCCCATTAATTTAGACGGTGATAAACTTAACCAGTACACAATACTAAAGAAAATAACCGTGTAACATAATAAAACTACGCTTCCCGCTTCTGGGAAGAACTGACCTGGCCCCATCTCAAAAGCTAAACTTCCTGCACGTGGTATACCAAGTCCTGGTCCAATAAATACATACACGATACATGGAAAAATAATGGCGAATGAAGAATGAACCCTACCCGCTAACATTTGAAAGCTTCCTGCTTTCGCAATCGCAATAACTCCCAATATAGGAAGACCTGTTGCTGATATAATAAACCCTACTAATGAAATCCACACATGTTCTCCTGCTTCATACCCAAGGAAAGGTGGGAATATAAGATTCCCCGCTCCAAAGAACATCGAGAATAACATAAGGCTAATCAGTAAAATTTCTTTTTTCTGTAACAATTTCATTTCTTTCTCCTTCTTTAATTTCATCTTTTATGAAATCAATTTCACATATAAAAAAGTGCAATAAACCGCTTCCTTACAAAGAAAACATAGTCCATAGTCTAACATAAAAGAAACACCCATTCTATAGCTATATCTCTTTTCCAATTTCTTCTGAAAAATCAACCTTTATTGACTTATAATAGTTAATAAGGTAAAATATTAAATGTACAAAATTATTAACTTTGTTTTTGTTTGTGTCAGGAGGAAAATAACATGGAATCAGCGATACAACTAGAAAGAGAACAACAAAGAAAAAAGAAACATCCTCCAGGTTTATACTTACTCTTCTTTACAGAAATGTGGGAAAGATTTAGTTACTATGGATTACGAGGATTATTAACATTATATTTAACGACAGCTTTAGTAAGCGGTGGTCTTGGGTTTAGTCCCGCATGGGCACTTTCCATTTACGGATTTTACACTGGAGCCTGTTATTTCACACCAATGATTGGTGGATACTTAACAGACCGGTTCCTAGGTAGACGAAAAGCCATCACAATTGGTGGTATAACAATGGCAATCGGTAACCTTACACTATTCGCCATGCAAAACCAAGTCGGCCTATACCTCGGATTAGCGCTTATTATTATCGGTAATGGATTCTTCAAACCGAATATCTCTACACTTGTTGGAGAATTATACGAAGAGAACGATCCAAAACGTGATAGTGCATTTACCATTTTCTATATGGGTATTAACGTCGGGTCATTTTTAGCTCCACTCGTTTGCGGATTTTTATCAGAAAATTTATTCAAAACAACGGTTGATGGCGTTGTACATTACGGATTCCGTTACGGTTTCTTAGCCGCTTCAATTGGAATGATCATTGGACAAATTTTATTTACAACATTATCAAATCGCTTCCTTGGTGATATCGGTAAAAAACCAACTCGCGATTTGCAAACAACAGATGGACAACCGTCAGTAGGAGATACACCGTTAACAAAAAAAGAAAAACAACGTACCGCAGTTATCGTCATTTTAACATGCTTCGTTGTCTTCTTCTGGGCTGGCTTTGAACAAGCTGGTAGTTCATTAACATTATATACAAACAAATTTGTAGACCGCTCTGTGTTCGGATGGGAAGTTCCAACATCTTGGTTCCAGTCGGTCAATCCATTATTTATTATTTTACTTGCTCCAGTTATTTCAGCATTATGGGCAAAACTTGCAACTCGCAAGCGCGGGGATTTAAAAATCCCAACAAAAATGGGACTTGGTATGATCTTGCTCGGTATCGGTTATATCATTCTCGTTATCGCTACATTAAAAACAGGTAGTGATGAACATAACATTACAGAAAAAGCAAACTTACTATTTATCGTCTTTACGTATCTTTTCCATACGTTAGGTGAGCTATTCTTATCACCTGTTGGACTATCAATGGTTAGTGCACTTGCACCAGTAAAACTTGCTTCTTTATTAATGGGAGTATGGTTAGCAAGCTCAGGAATCGCTAACATTTTAGGCGGACAACTTGCAAGCTTCACAACTTCACTTGGATATGCTGAAGTATTTACCGTAATCGGAGCTGTAGCAATTGTATTAGGTTGTGTTTTATTACTAATTTCTAAGAAATTAGTGAAATGGATGGATTAAAAAAAGATGAGGGATTTCCCTCATCTTTTTTTATTTCTTCGCCTTCGTTCCTACTAAATCACCAGCAACAACGTAACGCTTAGAATTATCCTTCACAGATACACATGTAATAAGCGTTATTTCATCTTTCCCATGATCCTCAACAACTTCCCACTTATCAGGAGTTACTTCAGATACATCAGTAACCGCATATTCATATTCGTTTTCATTATCATACAAATAAATTTTGTCGCCTTTTTTTAAAGAGGCTACATCACTAAATAAAACACCTTTTTTAGACATATTATGTCCTGCTAATGCATAATTTCCTTTTCCCATTACTTGATTTTCTTTTACTGTTGCTGCACCTGATAATAGGTTTTTCTCAGTAGAAGATTTTAAAACAGGAAGTTCTAATGAAACACTCGGGATCGAAATACGACCAATTACTTGTTTCTTATCTAATGATGCGTTCGCTACTTCTGCTAAGTCTGGCTGATCAATTTTCGAAGCATCTACAAATTCCGTCTCATGTTTTTCATAATCCATTTTTTGAACAGCCTGTACATTTTCAGTCTGTTTCTTTTCAGCCTGATATCCATCATAAAATGGCTTTCCGATTAATACACCACCTACAACAAATAGGAGGATTGCTACTATACTATAAATTCTTTGCTTATTCATATACAATTCCTTTCCCTTACAAAATCTTACTCTATATAAAATGATAAGATAATATTGCTGTATGTACAAGTATAAGCTGAAAAGAAACCTTCTTGCCGATGCAAGAAGGTTTCTTTTTAAGCAATTTTATTTCGATATAAGGACACATGAAAAATCGTCATCTGAATAAAGAAAATACTAAATGCAATATATATCGGATATGCAGGAACATATAGATTAACAATCGGAGAAAGAGTTAAAAAACCAACCGCACAAGGTAACACGTACCATAGTGACATAAATGTAGTACGACAAGCCTTTTCTGTAATTGCCTTTTCCCTCTCGTCTTCTTGAGGAAATAATAGTGGAAACATCCAATACGAGAGCTCTTTATATTTTTTCTTTTGAACTTTATAAAGAACAGTCGATACAATACCAAATATTAAAAGCAATCCTAGTGGCATTAAACTCACCGAAACTTCAAATGGTACCCTCTTCGTTTGAATAAAATTAGCAACTTCAATAGTAAAATAATACAACTCAATAAATGCCCAACCTGCTAATACCATTAAAAGTACATTCAACATATAGGAAAATACAAGTCTATTCATCCTCTTTTCCCTCCTTATTTAAAACAAACACATCTTCCATCTTTAATTGAAATACATCACAAATCATAAGGGCTAATAACAAAGAAGGAACATAATCCCCTTTTTCAATTGCAGCGATTGTTTGTCTCGTCACTCCAACCTTTTCTGCTAATACACTTTGCGAAAAATTAAACCGAGCTCTTAATTCCTTTACTCTGTTTAAAATGGTCAAATTTACCACCTCTTAATTTTATTGTATGCTACCCTTAACAAAATGTAAACTCAACTTAACATTATTTTCACAAAAAAATCCAACTTTACAATATGTAAAGTTGGATTTTGTGTTAGTTTAAAATTGTAAGCTTAACATTTTTTCTGCCCCACTTACTAGACGAAGCTTTATCTGGCATTAAAACATCGATTTTGTGACCTTTAATCGCGCCACCAGTATCTGCTGCAATTGCTTCTCCGTATCCTTCAACATATACACGAGAACCTAATGGAATAACAGATGGGTCCACCGCAATTAATTTCATTCCTGGGTTTGCAGTTAAATTATAGCCTCCCCATGCAGAGTATACTTGTTGACCTGGTCCATAACCATTTTCAGCTGGGTCTGCTGTATATGCTGTTGCATGTACATAAATTTCTTTTCCGCCAGCAGTTGGCTTAGAAGGTTGTGCAGGTTCTACATTTGAATTATTATTTTTAGCTTGAGCTGGCTTACTAGCTTGCTCTTGCTCTTTCTTTTGCTTTTGCTGTTCAGCAACTTCTGCCTGCGCCTTAGCTAATGCTTCTCGCTCAGCCTTTGCAGCTGCTTCTGCTTTTGCACGCTCTTCTGCTGCAATTCTTGCTGCTTCTTGCTCACGAGCGATTGTTTCTTGTACTGCCTTCATATTTGATTCGATTTTAGCTTTTTCTTCTGCTGCTAAATTAAGTTGGCTTGCAACCTGATTATATTTAGCTTGAACTGTTTGTAAGTTAGCTTGACGCTTTTTCAAGTTATCTTGCAACTCAGCTTGTGCTTTTGCTAATCTTTGTTTGTCTACTACTAAAGATGCTTCTTTTTCATCAATTGTTTTCTTATCCTCTTCAATTTGACGAAGATCTTGTTCTTGTAGACGTAAAATTTCTTTATCAGCCTCTAAAATAGTAGAAACTGCATTCATACGTTGTAAGAAATCTGCAAAGTTTTTTGACTCTACTACAACTTCTACTACTAAACTTGTATTTGAACTATTTTGAACAGAAACCATACGTTTTCTCATAATATCCTTACGAGCAAGGACTTTATCCTCTAAAACGACAATTTCGTTCTTTTTTTGCTCAATCTGCTTATGTGTTTCATCGATTTTACGTTGAATAGCAGCTTGATCCTCTTTATTTTTTGCAATTGTATTATTTAAATTATGTAGTTCGTTTTCGATACCTTGAATTTCTTTACTAACAGCTTGCTTCTCTTGCTCTTTCTTTTGCATTTCTGCATCGTTTTGCTGCAATTGCTGTTGCATGTTGTTAAGTTTCTCGTCGTTTGACTCTGCTTTTACAGCGACTGTACTAGAAAGACCGATAATTCCTGCTAATACTAGACTACTGATTCGCTTAAAATAGTTCATAATCCGACTCCCTTCTTATACAGTTATACATGATTTATTTTACAGTTTGTTTACAATACCATTAAATACAGTTTATTTTTCATGACGAAAAAAAGGGAATTATGAATAAAATGTAATAGATTCTTAAATATTTAACAATTCCTATATTTAAAAATTATAAAAGATGCTAAAATCCAAATATAGAGAAAATATAACTTCTAAAGGCGGTTGAAATAAATATATGTTTACTCAAAAGAAATCACTCCAACATAAAATTGATCAATTAGAAAGTCGTATACAAGAACTAGAAGCAGAATTAAAACAAAAGGATATCGAACAACAAGAGACTATTTCTTCTATCCACGATCGTGTACACAGCGTTGTTCAAGAACATAAACTTGTAAATAACCAGCACAATACACTCCAAAATTTAGTTCAGCAATTAAGCTCATGTTTCGAAAATGTTTCAACGCGTACAACACATTCCAATGAATTAAACAGTGAAATGTTACAAAAAGAACATAGCTTAATTCAGTCTATTGAAGAAATTATTGACTGCTCTAATGAAGGAAAAGAATCTGTTCACCGTTTACTTATTGTAATTAATAAATTAGGTGAACAATCTCAGCGCACGTCTAATAGTATGAATCACTTAAGTGAACGCTCAAAAGAGATCGAGCAAATTGTAGAAGTCATTCAAAACATTGCAGCACAAACAAATTTACTTGCTTTAAATGCGAGTATTGAAGCTGCGCGTGCTGGAGAACACGGTAAAGGATTCGCTGTCGTTGCCAATGAAGTAAGAAAACTAGCTGAAAGCACAGCCGAAAGTACAAAAAATATCGGAAACTTAACGAAAAAAATTCAAGAAGAAATTGAAAAAGCATACGAGAATACAAAAGATAATTTACATTTAGTCGATGAAGGTGTAGAAATGAGTGCCGATACAAACGCTAGAATTGAAAATATTTTAATAATGATTCAAACGTTACAAAATGGTGCTACAAATGTTATTAAAGCTATCGAAAACCAAAAATCTTGTAATGATGATATATTACGTGAATTCGCTAATACACAACAAATGTTCCAAAAGTTAAATACTACTATTATGAATCACATTCATGATGCTGAGAAAGTCGATATTCAATTAACGAAAAGTCTTGAAGAAACAGTAGTTTCTCATTAATAATAAAAATCCCTTATACTGTTATAAGGGATTTTTATTATATTCCGAATATTTATTTCTTCTCAATATTCATCCGTATCTTTGTTATAATGGACAAGTTGTTTCTTTATACTAATTAACAAGGAGGATGTTATGGAACAATTTTACTACATTTTAAAATATTTAATTCTTGGCCTGTTCCAAGGACTAACAGAACCAATTCCGATTTCTTCAAGTGGTCACCTCGTTTTAGCACAGCATTTGCTAGGACTAAAAATAGAAGGATTTAGCTTCGAACTACTTGTTAATTCAGCTTCATTATTAGCTGTATTACTTATTTATAGAAATGATTTAATTCGTCTAACTAAGAATGGTCTATCTTATATATTTACAAGAGCAGAAGACGCAAAATCAGATTTCTTCTTTATTATTTACCTTGTGATTGCAACCATTCCAGCAGGTGTTATTGGTGTTTTATTTAAAGATTACATCGACCAGTACTTAAAAGGTGTGAAAATGGTGGGGATTTCCCTTCTTATTACCGCTGTCGGCCTTTGGATCATTAGAAACTTGCGTGGACGTAAAAATGATGGTGATCTTTCTATGAAAGATGCAATCATTGTCGGATTAGCACAAGCTTGCGCACTAATTCCTGGAATAAGCCGCTCAGGTGCAACAATTGTAGCAGCGATGTTACTTGGTATGAAGCAAGAAACAGCACTTCGTTTCTCATTCTTACTATATATCCCTGTTAGCTTAGGTGGCTTATTACTAAGTATTACAGACATTGCAAAAGATCCAAATCTAGACACATTATTCATACCATATATCGTTGCTTTTATCGCAACATTTATCATGACGTATATTTCTTTAAAATGGTTTATGAACATTATGGCAAAAGGAAATTTAAAATATTTCTCTTTCTATTGTATTATCGTAGGTGTACTTACTCTTATTTTCTTATAAGATTCAACTAATAATGAGTTTTGTTCATTCTCACTCATTATTAGTCCTTACAAATTGATAGCGAGTCATTCTATTACACTAGAATGACTCGCTTTTTTATATTTTTATAA
>NZ_BOQB01000124.1 GCF_018332475.1 Bacillus sanguinis
TATACATAATACAATGTTAATATGTGCTCTATGTGAAGTTAGCATAAATTTGTAATGAAGATTTTTCAAACAATTCACATCTAACTACATACTTCCTCCTAACACCATCCAATGATTTTAACATATTTTAGGCGTTTGTATATACTATGTATAAAATAAATGTTATTTTTTTGGGAAAACAAATACCAACAATGTTACAAGAAGAGGTGGAAGTAGCTCGTGAAACGTATGTCAGTCGTATCATATTAGTCAATGGATTGGCTTTCTTAGTAGGTGATGTTTATATATCGCTTGGAAAATAAACCGCCTTCTACAGATAACTACTATGTGAATTGTTTAATATTGAGTAACAAACACATGCCACCTCTATAAAGAGATAGCATGTGTTTTATCATTAGTTCTATACTAGAAGATTGTAAACAATACTTTAATTATAAATTACAATTGAACTTACTTCACCACAAACCTCGTCTGACTATACCCATCCTTCTGCTTCGTTACTTCTAATACAGCTGGCATTGCGTTTTTCAGCTCTTGAACGTGTGAAATGACACCGATAAATCGGCCTGATTTTTGTAAGTCAATTAAGGCATCAACTGCTTTTGTTAATGATTCCTCATCTAATGAACCAAAACCTTCGTCGATAAACATCGTTTCGATGGAAATACCGCCTTCATACGCTTGAATGACATCTGCCATTCCAAGCGCTAAGCAAAGCGATGCGTTAAATTTCTCACCGCCAGATAATGTTTTTACATCGCGTGTTTGGCCAGTGTATGCGTCGTATACATCTAAGCCTAATCCACTTTGACGATTTCTCTTTTCAACTCGTTCACTTCGTTTTAAATAAAATTGTCCATTTGATAATTTACGTAATCGTTCGTTCGCAATTTGAACAATTTGTTCTAAATACTCAATTAAGATGTAACGTTCAAATGATATACGGCTTTCGTTATCACCTTTCATTACTTCATATAAATCAACAAGTTCTTGGAACTCTTTTTCCTCCTCATGAATTTGCTCATCGATACGTCTAATATTTTCATGTAAATCAGAAATATATGTTACCGCATTTTGCGCACGTTGACGTTTTTCTTTAATGATATCAAGATTTATTTCTAAATCTTTTATATGTTCACCTAACGCTGTAATGTCCATATACTCTTTATCTTTTAATTCAGCATGTAACTCTTCAATTTGTTTTGCAAGTACTTCAAGAGATGAATAATAACTTTGAATTTCTTTTTGTATCATTTCCATCTCAGCATCACTTAATTTAGCTTCTTTATATGTAGATTGATCTGTAAATCCACTCTGCTCAAGCTCTTTCATAAAGCGTGTGAAAGTCTCTTCTTTTTTTAATTTTGCGCTTTCGAATTGATTAGAAGCACCTTCTAGTTCTGCTTGAATACGTATATTTTCGTTTTGCCAATGTTGATACGCTTCCTGCACCTTCTTCCATTCGTCCTCCATTAATCTGAGTTCTTGCATAGCTTGGTCAAATTGAACTTTCCAAGCTTGGACTGTTTGTAAGTTTTCAGGAATGTTTTTCTTATCAAGTTCATATGACGTACGAAGCTGCATACAATCCATTTCTATACGGTGCTGCTCTGTTTCCACCTCACGCTTTTGTTTCTGAAGTACATCTACTTTTTCTTCTACGCTTTTTATATTCACTGCAGTTTGCTTACGCGTTTCTTCACTTGCTTTTAACGTATTCACTTCAGTTGCTAATTGTTTTCCCTTTTGAACAAGCGCACTATATGTTTCAACTAATTCTTCAGAGCGATAACCTCGCTTCTTAACCTCTTCTATTACCTGTTCATATTGCAGATGATAGAAATTCCATTTCTCCTCTAATTGAACATGTAATTTTTCAGCACTATTCTTCTTATCTCTTAAATCATTTAACTCTTGTTCATCGATCGCATCACTTTGCTCTGTAGCTTTTTTCGGATGGTTCGTACTACCGCATACTGGACAAGATTCGCCATCATGAAGATGAAGAGCTAATATACCAGCTTGTTCACTTAACCAGCGACGTTCCATCTTTTCATATGCATTAACTGCCAATTGCATCTTATTATATGCCGCTTCTTTTTCTTGCTCAAATTTTTGTTTTTCTTGCCAAACATCATATGCTTGCTTTAATACTTTTGCATCTTCTCGCATATTCGTTAGTTCTTCGACTTTAGCTACATATTGTTCAAGTGCTCGTTCTAATTTCTGTAATTCACCAGACATTAGCTGTTTTTGATTTGTATGCTCTTCTAATTGTTGATCTAAGTTTTGCATACTTTCTTTTAGTTTCCCTACTTGAAGTTCTGCATTTTGTAAATTCAACTGTTTCTCAGCTAATGATGCAATAATCGGTTTTAACTCTTCTAATCTTTGAACAAGTTTTTTTGCATCTTCTCTCTCAGGTTCTTTATTCTTTACTGCTTCATATTTCTCCTGAGCAAATTCAAAGCTATTCGTTATATTTTCTTTTTTGGCGATTATTTGTTTCAACAAATTTTCAACCTTCTGCTCATTTTGCATTGCTTCTTCATGCCATTGTTCAAATGGTAATAAGCGCTTTGCTTGTTCCGCACGTTTAAAAGATGTTTCTTTCACTTCAATCACTGTACGGTTTTCTTCTAAAGTATTATATTTCTCATTCTTTTGTTGTAAATCTATAAATTTCTCATTTACAGACTTCGCTGCATGAAAACGTGTTTCAGCATTCTTTAATTGCTTCGTTTGAACATCTTGTTCTACCTGTAATTGCTCAACCTCTGCCTTGTACACAGCTGTTTCTTGTTCTAACGCCTCTACTACTTGATGCGTATTTACATGCTCTTGTTCCACTAATGTCTCTAATAATGCTCCATCGCGGATTGGTAATTTAAAAACATTACGGAAGTATAACTCTCGCTCTTTCTGTTTTTCTTGTAAGACGTCTTTCCATTGTTTTCGTTTTTGATCAAGTAACTCACGCATTAACTTATAACGATCTGTTTTGAAAATACGACGCAAAATTTCTTCTTTGTTTTCTGTCTCAGATGTTAATAGTTTACGGAATTCCCCTTGCGGTAACATAACAATTTGACTAAATTGATGTTTACTTAAACCAATTAAATCTTCTACTTTTTTATTTACATCCGTTACATGAAAACGATCAACAGCTGGAACCTTCTCTTCATCAATCACTTCATATAATTCTACAGCATGTCCCGTAATCGTCTTGTTCCCTTGTTTTTTATGCCCAAGTTGGCGTTTTATTTCATAACGCTTTCCTTTTAGCTGAAAGGTTAGTTCTACACTTGTATACATATTGTCATCAGCAAATTGACTGCGAAGCATGCTCGTATCACTACGTTCTTCTCCGCTTGCCTCACCGTATAACACATAACAAATCGCATCAAAAATCGTTGTCTTTCCAGCTCCTGTATTCCCAGAAATGGCGAAAATACGATGATCTCCAAGATCGTTAAAATCGATTACTTCTTTCTGTTTATATGGTCCAAATGCTGTCATAATTAACTGAATCGGTCTCATCCTCGTTCACCTTCCCGTTCTTGCACTGTTTGTAATACTTCTACAAATAGACGTTCTTTCTCTTCTGATAAATCTAAGCCTTTCATTTCTTTATAAAAAGCCTTTAATAGCGATAAATCATCCGTTTTATGTCTTGAAACAGTTACTTCATTTGACTCTGTAAGCTCTCGTCTTTGAATCGATCTTTCTACATGCATTGCATTTGGATAAACAGAGCGTATTTTTTCCATTGGCTGCAAGACAGGATTTTCATCTAATAATTTTACAAACACGTAATCTTCACTTATTGGATGTTGTAACAATTCATCTATTTTCGCTTCTACTGTTCGCATTTTACGGCGTGGTGCAAGTAACCTTTTTTCAATTGTTGCTTCACCTTGCTCGTCCAGTTCCACAATATAATATCCTTTTTTATGTTTTTCTTCAGAAATAGAATATGCAAGTGGAGAACCTGAATATCGAATTGTCTCATTACGTACGAAATGCGCTTGATGTAAATGTCCAAGCGCTGTGTAATGAAACTTATCAAAATAATGACTATTTACGTATTCAGCACCACCAATTGAAAGCGGGCGTTCAGCATCACTTGTATTCTCTTCCGCTTCTCCAGCAGAAGTTACAAATGCATGACCAACAAATACGTGTCTTGCTTCTTTATCCATCGTTTCAGAAAGCTCATTCATAAAAATACGCATTGCATCATCATGAGAACGTACATCTTCATTTTTCAATACATGTCTCACTATGCTTGGATCCGCATATGGAACGAGATGGAAGTGAACCTCACCATATTCATCGTTCAATATAATTGGATCATATGGAAATTGAAATTGTCCCACAATAAATAATCCTTGTTTCTTCATTAAACTACTACCAAAATGAATACGATCTGGACTATCATGGTTTCCTGCAACTGCAATAACTGGCGTTTGTAAATCAATCACTATTTTTTGCAGCACATCATTTAATAAGTCTACTGCTTCTGTAGGTGGAATTGCTCGGTCGTATAAATCCCCTGCAATAATTACGGCATCTGGTTTTTCTTCCTCAACAGCTTGTACAAACTGATCTAATACAATCTTTTGATCTTCAGTCATATACACGCCATGAACGAGTTTTCCTAAATGCCAATCCGCTGTATGAAATAACTTCATATTTTCCTGCTCCTTTTAATTTACTGAATTTAGTGATACAAGTTGATAGTTTAATGTAGTTTTTCCGTTCTCCCACTCTAACTTTTGTATCATTGCACTACCAATTCTTTCTTCATTTGATTTATATAAAGGTAATATTTCTTGAACTGTAAATAAGTGATAACCATCCAATTTTAATTGAAATATGTTTTCTTCTATATGTAACCTTACTTCTTTTTCATTTGAAATAATTTTTGTGTGCATCTCAAATTTCATGATAGATACAACCCCTTTTTCTAATCTCTACATTATTAATAGTATATTGGCTATGCAAGATTGACAAGTAAATACACGGTGAAGTGCTTACTTTTCTATTGTTATATGTTTTCTATTTTTACAAATAATACGGTATGTGAAATTTTATTAGATTCAAAAATAAAAATGCCTCTTGCGACATCTTTATTTTTGTATAAAGTCTTTCATTACATAATATAAAACTGTAATGAAAACGATCGCTACAAAAAATGAAAATACTGCGACAATGTACCCATCTTTATTTAATAGAATGCAAAAAGAAATAGATATGATAAAAATCGGAAATACAAGTCGTACTTTATCCTTCACTTCCTCTGTCGTATCTGTATGATGAAAATACTGAGTTATCCCTATCATTAAAGAAGACAAAATAATCACCGACAATAGTAAAGGTCCTGGCATTCCGATTTCTCCTTTCTCTATTTCTAATGAAAAGCAATTTTTCTTTCATCATAATACTCTTTTTGAAGTGATTACGCACAGTTTACACATATATAATAGCGTGTTTATTATGATAACTTCAAATAATTACAATTACAGTAATGTTGTAATATTCATTTTCAACCGCCAAAATCCTGCAAATATAACTCGTCAAAATATGCAGTGATCAAATTAACATGTACCGCCAACTTTAGACAAAATTTATAAAGGACATTTCAATACGTATCAAGAATTAAGAATAAGAAGATATGTAAGGGAGGATGAATTATGACTGAACACGTTTTATTTTCTGTGAGTGAAAACGGCGTTGCATCAATTACTTTAAACCGCCCAAAAGCACTTAATTCTTTATCTTATGACATGTTACAACCAATTGGGCAAAAACTGAAAGAGTGGGAACAAGATGAGCGAATTGCGCTTATTATATTAAAAGGAGCTGGCACAAAAGGTTTTTGTGCAGGCGGCGACATTAAAACTCTTTATGAAGCACGTTCAAATGAAGCTGCACTACAGCATGCGGAACGTTTCTTTGAAGAAGAGTATGAAATTGATACATATATTTATCAATATAAAAAACCGATTATCGCTTGTTTAGATGGAATTGTAATGGGCGGTGGTGTCGGTATTACGAATGGTGCGAAATATCGAATTGTAACTGAGCGTACGAAATGGGCAATGCCAGAGATGAATATCGGCTTCTTCCCAGATGTCGGTGCTGCTTATTTCTTAAATAAAGCTCCAGGTTTTGCTGGCCGATATGTTGCTTTAACAGCATCTATTTTAAAAGCTGCTGACGTATTATTTATAAACGCTGCTGATTACTTTATGACATCTGATTCATTACCAAATTTCCTTACTGAACTTGAAAGTGTAAATTGGCATAAAAAAGATGATGTACATACTAATTTAAAAGAAATTATTCGTACATTTGCAACTGCTCCAAACTTAGAAAGCGAGCTTGCTCCTTCATTAGAAGAAATGAATTCTCATTTTGCTTTCGATACAATTGAAGAAATCATCCATTCATTGGAGAAAGACCAAAGTTCCTTTGCTTTAAAAACGAAAGAAACGTTATTATCAAAATCGCCTGTTTCATTAAAAGTAACATTAAAGCAGTTTATTGATGGACAAGAGAAGTCCGTTGAAGAATGTTTCGCTACCGACCTTGTACTTGCTAAAAATTTCATGAGGCATGCAGATTTCTTCGAAGGAGTACGCTCTGTTGTCGTTGATAAAGATCAAAATCCGAATTATAAATATAAGCAGTTAAGTGATGTTTCAGAAGAGGATGTAAATCGATTCTTTAACTTACTGAACGCATAAGTGGTGGGTTACCCCTCACCAATAGTCCGTTCATTCGGGATAAACCTGAGGCGATATATTCGTGTAATTACGCGAATGTACCGCCTCTTTTTTGTTTAATAATTTTTAATAAAATTTAATTTTATTAAATCAAAATATGTGCTACACTATTTTTAATCAAATATTCTAAAAATAAAAAAAGGAGGAGCGACTGTGATTGAAAATTTTTTTCTTTTCATCATTATGTCTATTTGTCTTATTATTTTACCCGGCCCTGATACTGCAATGGCCACGAAAAACACATTAGTTGCTGGTAAGGCGGGTGGAGTGAAAACAGTGTTCGGCACATGTATTGCACTTTTGATTCATACGTTAGCAGCAGTTATCGGACTTTCCGCACTTATTGTAAAGTCAGCTCTTTTATTTTCTATTTTCAAGTACGTTGGAGCTCTATATTTAATTTATATTGGTATTAAAGCCCTTTTAGCAGTAAGAAATAAAGAAGGCGTTGATACAACCGATATATCTTTAAATAATGAAGACGAACACACTTCTTGTTTTCGTCAAGGGTTTCTTACGAATTTATTAAACCCTAAAGTCGCAGTCTTCTTTTTAACTTTTTTACCGCAATTTTTAAATCCAAATCATAATACGTTTATCCAACTTCTCGTAATGGGCCTTACTTATCTCGTTTTAACAGTTATTTGGTTCGCTTTTTATATATTTTTAATTGATAAAATTAGCGCTTTTATGAAAAAACCAAAGACACAACGTTATATTCAAGGGTTAACGGGAATCATCTTAATTGGTTTTGGTATTAAACTAGCTTTTGAAAAAAGTAATTAACACGATGAAAACCACCACTAGGAATAGTGGTGGTTTTCATTTAATAAATGATTTGGCTGCTTACTTTATATTAAAACCAGCGCTCAGTTACAACTTTTTTACGTGTATAGAATTGAACGCCATCTGTACCATTTGTACCTAAATCACCAAAGAATGAAGCTTTATTTCCTGCAAATGCAAAGAATGCCATTGGTGCTGGAACGTTTACGTTTACACCGATCATACCAGCATCGATGTTATCACGGAACGTTTGTGCATGCTTACCATTTGACGTATAAATAACCGCGCCATTTGCAAATTTAGATTGATTTGTTATTTTAATACCTTCTTCTAAATCTTTAACACGTACAATGCTTAATACTGGAGCAAAAATCTCATCTTGCCAAATTTTCATTTCTTGATTTACACCATCAAAGATTGTCGCACCTACAAAGTAACCTTCTCCAACTTCTTCCTTAATTTTGCGGCCATCTACTAATAAAGTAGCTCCATCTGCTACACCGCTATTAATATAGCCTAATACACGCTCTTTATGAGATTCACGAATTAATGGTCCAACATAATTATCTTCGTGGAAACCGTCACCTACTTTTAACTTCTTCGTCTCAGCTACTAGTACGTCAATGAATTCATCAGCAATTTCATCTACTACCGCTACTACTGAACATGCCATGCAACGTTCTCCACTACTTGCAAATGCAGACCCAATTACACCTTGCACTGTTTTCTCAAGATTGCAATCTGGCATTACAATCGCATGGTTTTTCGCACCAGCTAACGCTTGTACACGTTTTCCATGTTTCGTACCTGTTTCATATACGTAACGAGCTACCGGCTCAGAGCCAACGAACGAAACAGCTTGAATATCTTTATTTTCTAAAATACTATTTACAACATCTTTTCCGCCTTGTACTAAATTTAATACTCCTTTTGGAAAACCAGCTTCATAGAATAACTCTACAAGTCGCTCTGCTAAAAGTGGCGTTCTTTCAGATGTTTTTAATACGAATGTATTACCGCAAGCAATTGCAAGTGGGAACATCCATAATGGAATCATCATTGGGAAGTTAAATGGCGTAATACCAGCAACAACTCCAATTGGATAGCGCCAAATCGATCCATCAATGCCGCTAGCAATATTCGGTAGAGCTTGTCCCATCATTAAATTTGGTGCTGATGTTGCAAGTTCTACTGCTTCAATACCTCGCTGTACTTCACCAGTTGCATCCGTTAATGTTTTACCATTTTCAAGCGTAATGATTTTAGCAAGCTCTTCTTTGTTTTCTTGTAAAAGCTGTAAATATTTATACAATTGTCTTGAACGATTCGGAACAGGTACTTTAGACCATGTTTCGTATGCTGCTTTTGCCGCTTCAACAGCTTTTTCAACATCTTCTTTCGGAGATAGCGGAACGTAAGCGATAATTTTTCCAGTCGCCGGATTTGGAACTGCTTCTACTTCTGTACCAGTAGATTCTACCCACTCACCATTAATATGATTTTTTACTCGTTTAATTTCAGTTGTAATCATTATATTCTCTCCTTTTTTATGATGTTTATAAGTCTATTATTTTTGATTAGAAATTAATTGTTCACTAACTTTCTTATATAAAGCAGCCATATCGTTTTCACCATACCCAGCTTCACTTGCTTCTTCATATACATTTAGTAGCATTTCGCTTACTGGTAAGTGAAGTTCGCTTTCTTTCGCTAAATCTACTGCAAATCCTAAATCTTTCTTTAATAAATTCACAGTAAAGCCTGGCTCGTAGTTTTCTGATGAAATGAAACTTTTATAATTGCGCTCATAAATTCTACTTTGACCGTAACTTACATTTAAAATATCAAACATTTTATCTAAATCCATATTATTCTTTTTCGCTAATGTTAAAGCTTCACTTACGCCAGCTGTATAAAAACCAATTAATAGGTTATTAATTAATTTAACAGTTGTACCACTATCAATCTGCTCACTAACATGGAAAATATTCGCGCCTAGTACGCCCATGATAGATTTCGTTTTCTCATATACCTCTTTTGATCCACCAACCATAAACGTTAATGTACGATTTTCGGCTCCAATTACCCCACCACTAACAGGTGCTGCTAAAAAGTCTACTTTCTTTTCCTTTGCAGCTTCCTCTAACTGTTTGTTTAATTGTGGAGATACAGTACTTGTATCAATTAAAACTACATTCGAGTGACTATTTTCAAATAATCCTTCTTCTCCAAAATATACCGCTTCAACAGCTCGAGGTGAAGGTAAACTTGTAAAAATCACATCGCATGTTTCTGCTAGCCTTGAGATTGATAAGCCAATGATTCCTCCTTCACTTTCAAAGGAAGCTTCAGCCTCTTTATTTAAATCCACACCGTATACTGTGTAACTTGATTTAACTAAATTTTTAGACATTGGAAGACCCATGTTACCTAAACCGATAAAACCAATCTTTTTCATATCGCTTTCCTCCTATTTACACAATATACTTTCCGCGATTTATTATAGCTTTCGCAATTTCTCTCTTTTTTGTAAATACGTTCGTGTATAAAGGCACTAATAATTGACGAATTTCAGCTAAAATCACATGTCGATCTTGTTCTTCTGTAACAGCCGCTGAAAGTATAGAAATCGCCGCTTCTTCTACTTTGCGATAACCTTCTTCACAAATAACGTCAGTTATCATTTGTTTCGTACGCTCTTTCTCTTCACCATTTTTACTAATGGCTTTACTCGTACGTAAAAATGCTGATTCCATGACGTACACGTCCGTTAACATATTTGATAATACACGTGAATATTCTTGCTCTTGATCAATTTTTATACTTGGAGTTTTAGAGAGCGTTTTCAAAGATTGTTTCAACAATTTTTTTGCTAATAAAATGTAACGATGGTTTCTTTCAACATTTGCTACATCCACTTCTACTTCAGTATCTTCAATTTGTTCCATTTGCTTCATTAACATTTTAGCAACTGTTAATCTATTAATTTCGTTCGTTCCTTCAAAAATACGACTAATTCTAGCATCACGATACAATCGTTCTACCTCGTACTCTTGCATATAACCGTATCCACCATGAATTTGTACAGCTTCATCTACGATATGACCAAGTGTTTCAGAAGCATTTACTTTATTAAGTGCACATTCAATTGCAAATTGAGACATTTTCTTCATCAGATCTTCATCACTCTCGTGAATCGCTTCATCAATTACACCTGCTGTACGGTAGGCTGCACTTTCTGCTCCATAAGTAGCAATAATCATATTTGCAATTTTCTCTTGAATCATCGTAAAATCTACTAATTCCGTTTGGAACTGCTTTCGCTCTTTTCCATATTGAACCGACAAACCAATTGCTTGTTTTGCTGTCCCAATATTTCCAAAAGCAAGCTTTAGTCTAGCAAAGTTTAGAATATTAAGAGCTACGTGATGCCCCTTCCCAACTTCCCCTAAAACATTTTCAGCAGGGATGACAACATCTTCTAAAATAAGGGTAGCCGTTGAAGAACCTTTAATCCCCATTTTCTTTTCTTCTAGCCCAATAGATACACCTTCACATGTTCTTTCGACAATAAATGCTGTCATTCCTTTATTTGTTTTCGCAAAAACAACGTATACATCTGCCATATGAGCATTTGTAATCCACTGTTTTTCACCATTTAACTTCCAAGCCGTACCATCTTCATTTAATACTGCACTCGTTTTTGCACTTAAAGCATCAGAACCTGCATTTGGCTCAGTTAAAGCATAAGCCCCAATCCATTCTCCAGACGCAATTTTCGGCAAATATTTTTCTTTTTGTTCTTTCTTCCCATAATATATGTAAGGCAATGTACCTACACCAGCGTGTATATTAAAGGAAACGCTAAATGCACCAGCATATCCCATTTTTTCTGCTACAAGCCCTGAAACTGCCTTTCCTAACTCAAATCCGCCATACTCTTCTGGAACCTCGATACTTAATAATCCAAGTTCTCCAGCTTTCTCAAATAATTGACGAGAAACTTTATAGTTATGTTGTTCAATATTCTCCATTTGTGGAACAATTTCTTGTTTAACGAATTGTTCTGTCGTTTTTGCGATTAAATCTTCATCTCCTGAAAAATCTTCTGGCGTAAAGAAAGTATGATTCACATCTTTATTAAGTGAAAAAAATTCATCCCACGGTAACTTCGTTTTCTCCATCTGAATCCCCCTATCATTTCGGCCTTACTTGCTACTACTTATGCACGTCTACGATGAGTGGAATATCTTATTTTTGAAAACAGAAGGCGATGAATTTTCACATCAAGCAGTTCGTTTTGCCAAAGATGTATTCTCATCGCCTTAGTTGCTTTATCTATTGATCCTCTGATAATACTGTTTTTGCAATTCCAGTATCTAGTTCTTCAAAGTCATGATATGAAATTGTTTCATATAACTCACTTCTCGTTTGCATATTTGAAAGTGCATCTTTTTGAGAACCTGTTTCCTTAATTAAAGTAAACACATTCTCATACGCTTTCGCTGCAACACGTAGTGAAGTTACAGGATAAATAACCATTTGGAAGCCCATATTCGCAAATTCCTCTGCACTATAATAAGGAGTTTTTCCGAATTCAGTCATATTCGCAAGTAAAGGTGCATTGACTTTACTATTAAATAGACGGAACTCCTCTTCGGATTGAAGCGCTTCAGGGAATATCGCATCTGCACCTGCTTTTATATAAGCGTTCGCTCTTTCAATCGCTTCGTCTAAGCCTTCTACACCGCGAGCATCTGTGCGCGCTACAATATATAAACTTGGTGCAACTTCTTTAATTGCTTTAATCTTTTGAACTAATTCTTCTGTCTTAACGAGTTTCTTACCATTTAAATGTCCACATTTTTTCGGTAATTGTTGATCTTCAATTTGAACAGCTGCTACTTTCGCTTCCACCATTTCTACAGCGGTTCTCGCTACATTTAATACACCACCAAACCCTGTATCAATGTCAACAAGAACAGGTAAATCTGTAGCTCTTACTAAATCTCTTGCTCTCTCTGCTACTTCAGTAGACGTCACGATTCCTAAATCTGGTAGCCCTTTGCTTGCAGTATAAGCAGCTCCCGATAAATAAAGAGCTGAAAAACCTGTATTTTTCGCAACAAGAGCTGCCATTGCATCATGAGCACCTGGAATTTGTAAAATTTCATTTGCTTCTACTAAAGCTCGGAAGCGATTCGCAAGCTCTTCTTGTGTTGACTGTTTATCCACAACCCAAGCCATTCTAGATTCCCCCTATTATTAAATTAAGAATAGATCTACAAATTCGTTTACATTCATATTTTCTAATTTTTCTTCATTTAAACAAACTTCATGAATTTGTTCTTGTTGCTTATTAGAATAATGACCTGCCATATTCGCAGTGAATTTTTGAACAACTTTTGGAATCGCTTCGTCTCTACGGAAACGGTGTCCAAGTGGATATTCACATTCCACGCTTTCTGTTACAGTGCCATCTTTGAAATGAACTTGTACAGCGTTGGCGATTGAGCGCTTGTTCGGGTCAAGGTAATCTAAACTGTACTGTTTGTTTTCAACAACAACCATCTTATTACGTAATTCATCTACACGTGGATCATTTGCTACTGCATCCTCGTAATCGTCCGCAACGATATCTCCTTTTAATAAACCAATTGCCGTAATGTATTGTAAGCAATGATCACGATCAGCTGGGTTATTTAATGGACCTTCTTTATCAATAATACGGATTGCTGATTCATGAGTTGTAATTGTGATACGGTCAATTTCATCTAATCTTTCTTTAATTTCTGGATGTAATTTCACAGCACATTCTGCAGCTGTTTGTGCATGGAATTCTGCTGGATATGAAACTTTAAATAATACATTTTCCATTACAT
>NZ_BOQB01000125.1 GCF_018332475.1 Bacillus sanguinis
CTAGTTTTGAAGGAATATATAATTTTCTTCTTGACATTTTGAAAGAAATGTCTAAAATGATAAAAGTCTGGTAATGATGGCAGAGAGGTCACACCCGTTCCCATACCGAACACGGAAGTTAAGCTCTCTAGCGCCGATGGTAGTTGGGACCTTGTCCCTGTGAGAGTAGGACGTTGCCAGGCTAATATTATTCCGCAGTAGCTCAGTGGTAGAGCTATCGGCTGTTAACCGATCGGTCGTAGGTTCGAGTCCTACCTGCGGAGCCATTATGCTTCCATAGCTCAGCTGGTAGAGCACTTCCATGGTAAGGAAGAGGTCACCGGTTCAAGCCCGGTTGGAAGCTTGGGAAGAGTTTTAAAATTTTTGGCCCGTTGGTCAAGTGGTTAAGACACCGCCCTTTCACGGCGGTAACACGGGTTCGAATCCCGTACGGGTCACCACTTTTGGAGGATTAGCTCAGCTGGGAGAGCACCTGCCTTACAAGCAGGGGGTCGGCGGTTCGATCCCGTCATCCTCCACCATATATGTTTAAATGTCGGAGGGGTAGCGAAGTGGCTAAACGCGGCGGACTGTAAATCCGCTCCTTCGGGTTCGGCAGTTCGAATCTGCCCCCCTCCACCATTTTCTTTAAAATAACCTGAGAGGGTTTATTTTTTTGAAAAGATAACCATACTAGTAAATATTAATGGGCTATAGCCAAGCGGTAAGGCAACGGACTTTGACTCCGTCATGCGCTGGTTCGAATCCAGCTAGCCCAGCCATTTACGAGCCATTAGCTCAGTTGGTAGAGCATCTGACTTTTAATCAGAGGGTCGAAGGTTCGAATCCTTCATGGCTCACCATTTTCGCGGAAGTAGTTCAGTGGTAGAATACAACCTTGCCAAGGTTGGGGTCGCGGGTTCGAATCCCGTCTTCCGCTTAATTACTAAGGGGCCTTAGCTCAGCTGGGAGAGCGCCTGCCTTGCACGCAGGAGGTCAGCGGTTCGATCCCGCTAGGCTCCATCTAATAGAGAAGCTTACATCATATGATGTAAGCTTTTTTTGTGTTTAAAAAGACAACTTTCATATTTGTCATTTAAAATGGAGAAAACGAGAAAATAAAGGATGGGGATAATTGTGAAAGTTGTTATTGCATCTGATTCATATAAAGAAAGCTTAAAAGCTATAGAAGTATGTGAGGCTATTGAAAGAGGTTTTGAAGCAATTTTCCCTAAAGCAGAGTATGTGAAAATACCGATTGGAGATGGAGGAGAAGGAACGGTTGATTCTCTTGTTGATGCGACAGGGGGAAGGATTACATCACTTCCTGTGACAGGACCGCTTAGAGAACGTGTACAAGCCTTTTACGGTATGTCTAAAGATAAAAAGACAGCGTTTATTGAAATGGCAGCAGCATCAGGATTACAACATGTTCCAGTTAAAAAGCGAAACCCACTTATTACAACAACTAAAGGAACAGGCGAACTTATACTACATGCGCTAGACGAAGGAGCTGAGCACATTATTTTAGGACTTGGAGGAAGTGCTACAAATGATGGTGGAGCAGGTATGTTGTCAGCATTAGGAGTTAGGTTTATAAATGAAAAAAGGGAAGTAATAGAGCCATCTGGAGGAACGTTACATTCGATTGTCGCTATTGATTTTTCGCGCTTGGATTCACGCTTAATGCATATAAAGATAGAAGCAGCATGTGATGTAGATAATCCGTTAGTTGGAATAAGGGGAGCATCTTTCGTATTTGGGAGACAAAAGGGTGCGAATACAGAGATGATGAAAGAGCTGGATGAGAATTTAAAGCATTATGCGAATATCCTTAAACAATACTTATCTTGCGATGTATCTAAAATTCCTGGCGCAGGAGCTGCAGGAGGAATGGGAGCAGCTGTTATTGCAGTGTTAAAGGGAAATTTACGGAGAGGAATTGAAATTGTATTAGACTATACAAATTTTGATAAGCATATAGAAGAAGCAGATTTAATTATAACTGGCGAAGGGAGAATAGATGAACAAACAGCATATGGGAAGGCCCCTGTAGGTGTTGCAGAGCGTGCAAAGCATTTTCGTATTCCTGTCATTGCTATTGGAGGATCTGTATCTCCGAATTATCAAGCTGTTCACAAAAAAGGAATCGATGCAGTATTTAGTATTACAGCGAGTCCTATGACATTAGAAGAGGCATATAAAGTAGCGGAAGAGAATATCGAGATGACAGCAAAGAATATTGCCGCAGTATGGAAAATAGCATCAGAAAAACACTTCTAAATGTAGGAGTGTTTTTTATTATTATTTAATAATAATGATGGGAGTTGTTTCATTAAGTTAACTTTATACATAGAATAGTCTTAAAATTTGGTTTTCAAGGCGGATATAAGTGAATAATTTGTATATCCATACAGAAAAATGTCGAGTTGAGTCAGACTATAAAAAAGATTTAAAATATTTAGTGAAGGCACAAAAGGGGGATACTATCTATGAAAAAAGAAATCTCAGTTATTGGAGTTCCAATGGATTTAGGACAGATGCGTCGCGGGGTAGATATGGGGCCAAGCGCAATCCGTTATGCAGGCGTAATTGAAAGAATTGAAGAAATTGGATATGAAGTTAAAGATATGGGAGATATATGTATAGAGAGAGAAAAAGAAGTAGATGTAAATACGAGCTTAAGAAACCTTACACAAGTTGCAACTGTATGTAACGAATTAGCAAGTAAGGTGGATCATATTATAGAAGAAGGACGTTTTCCACTTGTATTAGGTGGTGACCATAGTATTGCTATCGGTACATTAGCTGGTGTAGCTAAACATTATAAAAACCTAGGTGTTATTTGGTATGATGCACACGGTGATTTAAATACAGAGGAAACTTCACCATCTGGTAATATTCATGGCATGTCACTTGCAGCAAGTTTAGGGTATGGACATCCCACACTTGTAGATTTATACGGGGCATATCCAAAGGTGAAAAAAGAGAATGTCGTAATTATCGGTGCACGTGCATTAGATGAAGGAGAAAAAGATTTCATTCGCAATGAAGGTATTAAAGTGTTCTCAATGCATGAAATTGATCGTATGGGGATGACGGCTGTTATGGAAGAAACAATCGCATATTTATCTCATACTGATGGTGTACACTTATCATTAGATTTAGATGGTCTTGATCCTCATGATGCACCAGGTGTTGGAACGCCTGTAATTGGTGGGCTATCTTATCGTGAAAGCCACTTGGCGATGGAAATGTTAGCGGAAGCTGATATTATCACATCTGCTGAATTTGTTGAGGTAAATACGATTTTAGATGAGCGAAATAGAACGGCAACAACAGCAGTTGCTTTAATGGGTTCTTTATTCGGTGAAAAACTAAAATAAATGTAAGAAAAGCAACTGAGAAGTTGCTTTTTTTATTTGAAAATAGGCGTATAATAATGTTTGACATCTTACCAATTTAGGATAAAGGGGGTTGTTTGTAATTGTCGTTTGTTTCATGTATGGTATAATTAACTAGTTGTTGGAAATACATACAGATAGAGCATAAAACAATATTTCAATATATGGATAGAATTGCTCGTAAGTAGGAGGAAGGGATAGCATGCCTTTTGAAGATACGACCATTTTGAAATATCTTAGTACGGCATTAGATATTGCCATTGTATGGTTTATTATATATAAGCTAATTCTTATAATCCGAGGGACGAAAGCTGTTCAACTTTTAAAAGGGATTACAGTTATCATTGTCGTTAAGATGATTAGTATTTTCCTTGAATTGCATACGTTATCTTGGCTAACTGAACAAGTATTAACGTGGGGATTTTTAGCCGTTATTATTATCTTTCAGCCAGAATTGCGAAGAGCACTTGAGCAGCTAGGACGCGGGAGCTTATTTTCACGTACTGGAACCCATGAGGATGATGAGTCTGAAATGGTTGCAACAGCGATAGCAAAAGCAACAGAATATATGGGGAAACGTAGAATTGGTGCATTAATTACTTTGTCAAAAGAGACCGGTATGGGTGATTATGTGGAAACAGGTATTCCGCTAAATGCAAACGTATCATCGGAATTACTCATTAATATTTTCATTCCTAATACACCTCTTCACGATGGAGCGGTCATTATGCAAGGAAGTACCATTAAAGCAGCAGCATGTTATCTTCCATTATCAGAAAGTCCGTTTATTTCTAAAGAATTAGGAACTAGACATCGTGCTGCAATGGGAGTTAGTGAAGTTACTGATAGTATTACGGTAGTTGTGTCTGAAGAAACTGGTCAAATTTCTTTAACGAAAAATGGTAAGTTGCATCGTGATTTGAAGACAGAACAGCTGAAGGATATGTTATTAGCTGAATTTAGTGGAAACGAAAAAACGACTTCTTCGTCTTTATGGAATTGGAGGAGAAAGCGTCATGGATAAGTTAATGGAGAATCATTGGTTTTTAAAAGGGATCTCATTACTATTGGCGTGTATGCTTTTTATGTCAGCGACGTTAACTGAAAAAAATACGACATCAGGTATATTACCTTTTGCAAATGATACGAAAGAAACATTAACTAATTATGAGATTAATCTTAAGTATGATGAGGAGAAATATATTGTAAGTGGTATTCCAGCAGAGGGCGTTAAGGTGAAGTTAGAAGGCCCAAAGGCATCAGTTGCTACAGCAAAAGCAAAAAAACAATTTGACATACCAATTGATTTGCGAGATAGTCCAAAAGGAACTTATGAGATTTCTTTAAAAACGAACGGGCTTCCAGATGATGTGAAAGGAACAGTTCAGCCATCAACAATTAAAGTTACTCTTCATGAAAAGGCGAGAAAATATGTTCATGTAGATTTGAAATTATCAAATGAGGATCAGATGCCAGCGGGGGCTACTCTCGAAAAATCAAGCCTTAAACCAGATACTGTTGAGGTAGTTGGGACGAAAGAAGAAATTGAAAGCATTTCAGCTGCCAAAGCGTATGTTGATTTAAAAGGTGTTAATAAAACTGTTACAAAAACGCCCGAAGTTACATTATACAATAAAGAAGGAAAACGTTTAAATGTAAGAACGAGTCCATCTAAGATTAGTGTAACGTTGAATGTGGCAACGCAAACTACAGCCAATAATACTGAAAAAACTGTTCCTGTAACGTATACGAAGAAGGGGAGTTTAGCAGAAGGATTGGCCGTTACAAATATTAGCGTTGAGCCGCGAGAAGTAACGATAGCAGGTCCAAAAGATGTATTGGATAATATACAATCGATAGGGGGGGTCGAAGTAGATCTTAGTCAATTGACAGAGTCTACAACATTCGATACCTCTGTTTTATTGCCAAAGGGTGTAACAAGTGCAAAACCGAATCAAGTGAAGGTTTCAGTAGGCGTACAAAAAACAAAACAAACGAAAACAAGAACGATTGATGGTATATCGATTCAAAAAAATGGACTTTCTAAAGATGTTACGGCCCAGCTGCTTTCGCCGCAAGATGGGAAGATAAGCGTTGATATTTCAGGAGAAACAAGTATAGTAGATAAAATAACAGCAGCTCAAATAACAGCAGCCATTAATCTGCAAAATGTATCTCCGGGAACAAAGGATGTTTCCATTCAAGTGAGCGGCCCTAGTAATATTTCAATAGAACCAAAGCAAAAAAGTGCTAAGGTCACAATTGTGAAGAAAGAAAATCCAGATAAAGAAGTACAAGGTGACGGTGAAAAAACAGATTCAAATCATAACCAAGATAATCAAACTGAAAAACCAAAAAATCCTGAACCTGAACCTAAGCCTGACCCGGAACAGGAACAAAATAAAGATAAAGAAAAAGAAACTAGTCAAGAGCCAACAGTAGATAATCAAAAAGAGCCAGAAAAAGGAGCGAATCATAATGGGTAAATATTTTGGTACAGATGGAGTACGTGGGGTTGCGAACCAGGAGTTAACACCTGAATTAGCGTTCAAAATTGGACGTTTTGGTGGTTATGTATTAACAAAAGATACAGATCGTCCAAAAGTAATTATCGGCCGTGATACACGTATATCAGGACATATGTTAGAAGGAGCTTTAGTAGCAGGTCTATTATCAACTGGAGCAGAAGTAATGCGTCTTGGTGTTATTTCTACACCGGGTGTTGCTTATTTAACAAAAGCGTTAGATGCACAAGCAGGTGTTATGATTTCTGCATCTCATAATCCGGTACAAGATAACGGAATTAAATTCTTTGGTTCAGACGGTTTTAAATTAACAGATGAGCAAGAAGCAGAAATCGAAGCTTTATTAGACAAAGAAGTTGATGAATTACCACGTCCGACAGGTACTAACCTTGGACAAGTGAGTGATTATTTTGAAGGCGGACAAAAATATTTACAATACATTAAACAAACTGTAGAGGAAGACTTCTCTGGTTTACATATCGCTTTAGATTGCGCGCACGGTGCTACGTCTTCATTAGCTCCGTACTTATTTGCTGATTTAGAAGCTGATATTTCAACAATGGGGACTTCACCAAACGGTATGAACATTAACGATGGAGTAGGTTCTACACATCCAGAAGTATTAGCGGAATTAGTAAAAGAAAAAGGTGCTGATATCGGTCTTGCTTTTGATGGTGACGGTGACCGTTTAATCGCTGTAGATGAAAAAGGAAACATCGTTGATGGCGATCAAATTATGTTTATTTGTGCGAAATACATGAAAGAAACTGGTCAACTGAAGCACAATACAGTTGTTTCAACGGTTATGAGTAACTTAGGTTTCTACAAAGCACTTGAAGCTAACGGTATTACAAGTGATAAAACAGCAGTTGGTGATCGCTACGTAATGGAAGAGATGAAGCGTGGTGGATATAACCTGGGCGGAGAACAATCAGGTCACATTATCTTACTTGATTACATTACAACTGGTGATGGAATGTTAAGTGCACTTCAACTTGTAAACATCATGAAAATGACGAAAAAACCATTATCTGAGCTTGCAGGAGAAATGACGAAGTTCCCGCAATTACTAGTAAACGTTCGTGTAACAGATAAAAAACTAGCATTAGAAAATGAAAAAATTAAAGAAATTATTCGTGTTGTAGAGGAAGAAATGAACGGTGATGGCCGCATTCTTGTTCGTCCATCTGGAACAGAGCCACTTATTCGTGTAATGGCAGAAGCACCAACACAAGAAGTTTGTGACGCATATGTACATCGTATTGTAGAAGTTGTGAAAGCTGAAGTTGGCGCTGAATAATTCAATAAATTTATGAAAAAGGAGCACAAGAAGTGCTCCTTTTTCATATGTTTTATAGACGATGAAAAAAATTTCATTGACGGTTTATCCATGTTTGTTATAAGATGGTCTTGTTCTTTTTCTCAAAGGAAATATTGTAAATTATAGAAGCGCCAGAACTACAAGTAGTGTAGTTGACGAGGTGGGGTTTATCGAGATTTCGGCGGATGACTCCCGGTTGTTCATCACAACCGCAAGCTTTTACTTAAATCATTAAGGTGACTTAGTGGACAAAGGTGAAAGTGTGATGAGAGAAAAGGAACGGATACAAACTAGCTGTATAAGTATATACGGACTTAAACCCAATCGAGAGGAAGGTGAAAGCCGTTACAAGCTTACAGGGCTAGCAATATGTAATCCGTTTTTTAGTATAAATAAAAATGGTATCGGACTATGTCGTTACATGTTCGCAGAGCAGTGTAAGCATTTGTAACGGCGACTAAACATGTGTGGAATCGTAGGATTTATTGGAGAGCAAGATGCAAAGGAAATTTTATTAAAAGGTTTAGAAAAGCTAGAATATCGTGGATATGATTCAGCAGGTATCGCAGTACAAACAGATAACGGTGTTGTTGTATACAAAGAAAAAGGCCGTATTGCAAAACTTCGCGAAATCGTAGATGAGAACGTAGCAGCAAGCGTGGGAATCGGTCACACACGCTGGGCTACACATGGTGTTCCAAGCAAAGTAAACGCGCATCCGCATCAAAGTACATCAAAACGCTTTACACTAGTTCATAACGGCGTAATTGAAAACTATGAATTAGTGAAAAAAGAATATTTACAAGATGTAACGTTCGTAAGTGAAACGGATACAGAGATTATCGTACAGCTTATGGAACAACAAGTGAGCACTGGACTAAGTGTAGAAGAAGCGTTCCGTAATACGCTATCTCTTTTACATGGCTCTTATGCAATCGGATTACTTGATGCTGAAAATCCAAACATGATTTATGTTGCTAAAAACAAAAGCCCGCTATTAGTAGGTGTTGGTGACAACTTTAATGTTGTGGCGAGCGACGCTATGGCGATGTTACAAGTTACAGATCAATTTATTGAGTTAATGGATAAAGAAATCGTAATCGTAACGAAAGAAAGCATTACAATTAAAAACTTACAAGGTGAAACGATTGAACGTGCACCGTTTACAGCGGAATTAGACGCAAGTGATATTGAAAAAGGAACATACCCTCATTTCATGCTTAAAGAAATCGATGAGCAACCACTTGTAATCCGTAATATAATTCAAAAGTATCAAGATGAAAATGGCGAGATTGAATTAGATCAAGACATTCGCAATGCGATTTTAGATAGCGATCGTATTTACATTATTGCATGTGGAACAAGTTATCATGCAGGTCTTGTTGGAAAACAATTTATCGAGAAGTTTGCAAAAATGCCAGTTGAAGTGCATGTAGCAAGTGAATTCTCTTATAACATGCCATTATTAACAGAAAGACCATTCTTCATTTACATTTCACAAAGTGGTGAAACAGCTGATAGCCGTGCGGTACTTGTACAAACAAATGAAATGGGTCATAAAGCATTAACGATTACAAACGTACCTGGTTCTACGCTTTCTCGTGAAGCTGATTACACACTTCCGTTATACGCGGGACCAGAAATCGCAGTTGCGTCAACGAAGGCTTACACAGCACAGCTTGCAGTACTTTCAATTTTAGCTGCGGATATTGCTAAAGCAAAAGGCGAAGTTCTTGATTTCGATTTAACACACGAATTAGGACTTGTAGCAAATGCTATGATAGAGCTTTGTGATCAAAAAGAAGAAATGGATGCATTAGCAAAACAATTTCTAGCAACAACTCGTAACTGTTTCTTCATCGGACGTAGCGTAGACTTCTACGTAGGATTAGAAGGTGCGTTAAAACTAAAAGAAATCTCTTACATCCAAGCAGAAGGATTTGCTGGAGGAGAATTAAAACACGGTACAATTGCCTTGATCGAAAACGGTACACCAGTTATCGCACTTGCTACACAAGAGCACGTAAACCTTGGAATTCGTGGTAACGTGAAAGAAGTAGTAGCACGCGGAGCTAACCCATGTATCATCTCAATGAAAGGCTTAGAAATGGAAGGTGACAGCTTCGTATTACCAGCTGTACACGAAGCACTAGCACCGCTAGTAGCAGTTATTCCATTCCAACTTATCTCATACTACGCAGCACTTCACCGCGAGTGTGACGTTGATAAGCCACGTAACTTAGCTAAGTCTGTTACTGTTGAGTAGGAGATTGGTAGGTTAATAAATATATGAATCGGTACCCCTTTAGATATGTTATCTAAAGGGGTATTTTTATGCCGAAAAAAACATCGAAAATTGGTAAGTGAATAGAACCCTATAGATTAAATTTTTACTTTATCCCGCTTTAACATATTATCCGAAAGAAGTCTCCTTCCTCAGGCGTGTGAAAGACGATAGTCTAGCGGCAGGTGGGAGATGAATTTCGGTTTGGCGTAGCCAAACATTTGGTTTTCCTATTTATTTCGCCTCTGATATAATCAGTCTTATAAGAGGGGAATTTTGGTATAACAATGAAAGTAGATAATAATCTTATAGTGTTCAGGTTGTGTAATCACCGTCATAGCTTATGGAAAATGAAGCGAAAAATGAGGTGAATGGATATGCCAAAGCAGAATAAGACGTATAAATTTCGTCTGTATCCAAGAGAAGAACAAGCACATCTCATACGAAAAACATTCGGGTGTGTACGTTTTGTGTATAACAAAATGCTGGCTGAACGAAAAGAAGTATATGAAAAATATAAAGGGAACAAGGAAGAACTAAAGAAAGAAAAATTCCCTACTCCTGCAAAATATAAGACAGAGTATGAATGGTTGAAAGAAGTTGATTCATTGGCATTGGCCAATGCTCAATTAAACTTGCAAACTGCTTATAAGAATTTTTTTAGTGGTCAAAGTGATTTTCCTACATTCAAAAGTAAAAAGAGTAGAAAATCCTATACAACGAATCGAGTAAACGGAAATATTATGTTATTTCATGGTTATATCAAATTACCAAAGTTGAAAATGGTGAAACTGAAGCAACATAGAGAAATCCCGCCAAAACATATCATCAAATCGTGTACGATTTCGATGACACCTACTGGTAAATACTATGTGTCCATCTTGACTGAATATGAAAAAGAGATTGTACAAAAAGAAGTACAAACTGTAGTTGGATTAGACTTCGCAATGGCTGAATTGTATGTAAGTAGCGAAGATGAGAAAGCCAATTATCCTCGCTTTTATCGTCAGATGTTAGATAGATTAGCAAAAGCGCAACGAGTATTAGCAGGACGTGTGAAAGGTTCAAATCGCTGGAATAAACAACGCATTCGTGTAGCGAAATTGCATGAAAAGGTCGCCAATCAACGTAAAAATTTTCTTCATCATAAGTCTAAAGAATTAGCTACGAGTTTTGATGTTGTAGCAATCGAAGACTTACATATGAAAGGAATGTCACGAGCACTTAGATTTGGTAAGAGTGTAGCGGACAACGGTTGGAGGATATTCACGACATTTTTAGCATATAAGCTACAAGAACAAGGAAAACAGCTTGTAAAAATAGATAAATGGTTTCCTTCTACAAAAATGTGTAGTAATTGTGGAAATAAAAAAGAAATGCCATTATGTGAACGCACGTATGCGTGTTTGTGTGGACTCACAATTGGCCGTGACTATAACGCAGCGATCAATATCAAAAAAGAAGCCATCCGATTATTAGTGTTGGCATAAATAGTAACAAAATAACCTTTGGAACAAGGGAGTTAGCTCGGCTGTCCTAGGGCAAATTCGTTAGCTATCAAAAGTAGCGATGAACCGAGAAGCCCATACTCGGGGGAAGCTCGTAAGAGGTACTAAGTGGTGGGTAGTTCACAAGCAAACTATAGAAAACAAGGATTTGCTGATTATGATGATATTATATCTGGAGTGGATGCACTAGTTAAAAAAGGGATTGTAGATAAAGATAGAGTAGGAGTTATGGGATGGAGTAACGGAGGATATATATCAGCTTTTTGTTCTACATGTAGCAGTAGATTTAAAGCTATTTCAGTTGGGGGCGGAATTACGAACTGGGGTACCCATTATGTAAATACAGATATCCCTTACTTTATTAGAATGTATTTAGGAAATACTCCATGGAATGATCCAGAGATATATAAGAAAACATCACCAATGACATATATTAAATCAGCTTGTACGCCTACGTTAATTCAACATGGAGAAAAAGATGCAAGAATTCCAATTACAAATGCATATGAGCTATATGAAGGATTAAGAGATATGGAAGTTGATACAGAATTAATTATATTTAAAGGAATGGCATATAGTTCTGATCAGCCGGGAATGAATGTAGCCATTATGAAGCAGAACTTGATTTGGTTTTCACACTATATTCTTGGGGAAAGCATGAAAGGTTTTTGTACTATATAATGGATATATGTACAGGGGTTTTTCGTTGTAAACTGTATACAAACTATCATTGAAAAGATTTAAATGATTATAAGGAAACATAATTCGGAGGACTAATATGACAGAGAATAAACATGAGTTATCTGTAGAACAATGTGAAGAACTATTAAAAGTATTACAAGCTCGTTTTGAGAAAAACATGAACCGCCATGAAGGTCTTGAATGGGCTAAAGTTGAAGCAAAGCTAGCTACTAATACTGAAAAATTATGGTCAATTAACGAAATGGAAGTAACTGGCGGTGAGCCGGATGTTGTTGGTTATGATGAAGAGAAGGATGAGTATACTTTCTGTGATTGTTCAAAGGAGAGCCCTAAAGGCCGCAGAAGCCTTTGTTATGATCTTGAAGCGTTAGAGGCAAGAAAAAAACATAAACCAGAAAATAACGTTATTGATGTGGCAGTTGCTATGGGCATTGAATTATTAACGGAAGAACAATATCGAGAGTTGCAACAACTTGGAGATTTCGATATGAAATCATCAAGCTGGGTACAAACGCCTTCAGACATTAGAGAACTCGGTGGTGCTCTATTTTGCGATTATCGCTTCGGACACGTTTTCGTGTATCACAATGGGGCAGACTCTTATTATGCTGCCAGAGGTTTTCGTGGCTCGTTAAGAGTTTAAATTTGGAGTAAATAAAAAAGAGCCTATACGTAGGCTCTTTTTCTTATTTATATTTTAAAAGTAAACTGTTACTACGCAGTTTTACTTAATTTATATGTTTCATGGTTGTTTTTACGGAAAAGTTTAGGGAAAATATAGCCATCTAATCCAATGCGTCCAGCATTATGACCTGCAACTAAAATGAACATAGTTAAAATAAGCAGGTTTGGGTTTACACTAACAGTTCCACTTAGTAAAAATGAAAGATTCATTATAATTCCAAAGAATGCAGCAGTTTTTGTTAATCCGCCTAAAATTAAACCTAGACCTACTAAAATTTCTCCCCATTGAACTAAAAAGCTAAATAGGTCTGCATTTGGAAGAACAAAGTGTTGAAGGAAATCTGCCCACCAACTTTGTACGGCAGGGTGATCACCTGATGCCTGAGCAATAGCACCCTTTAGAAAACCACTTGCGTCAAAAGATTTTCCAAAGACTTTGCCGATTCCAGCAGCGAGCCATGTATACCCTATGTAAAGTCGTAAAAATAATAATATGAAAGTAGCACGTTTATCAGTTCTTAAAAAATTGATAATCATTGAAATCCCTCCAATATTGTATTTACAAGTTTATTATATATCCATTGTGAAAGGATTCACAATGGATAAAGTGTGAACAAATATATGATTTTTTATTTATAAAATTGAAGTTTATTTTTGAAAATTAAGCAATAAATGAGAGATGGGAGCTATCTATTGTAGCGGATAGCTCCCGTAGTAAATAGGTTTACGTGTGTTCTTTAAGTTCATCTGGGCGTTCCTTATTATTTCTCCGGTTTTATATAAGGAACAACCT
>NZ_BOQB01000126.1 GCF_018332475.1 Bacillus sanguinis
CCAAGTAATGAATTAATTGATATATTAAAAAGTTAAAAAGGGGCAAAAATAATGGATACTTGTGCAGATGTTTTAATCGTTATCGATTTACAAAATGGAGTATGTTATAGCGGGGAGCATTTATTCGATTTACAAAATCTACTTACAAAAGTAAATAAAAGAATTTCTTTATACAGAAAATCAAATAAACCAATTCTTTTCGTTCAACATTGTGATGATGATTTAGTACCTGAAAAAGATCTTTGGGCTATTCATACCGACCTAGATGTTCAGGAACGAGATTTTTTTATAAGAAAAACACATGCCAATTCATTTTATAAAACAAACTTAAAAGAGATTTTAGAACAATTATCTGTACATCGTATTGAATTTTGTGGTGCCCAAACAGAGTACTGTATGGATGCTACAATTAAATTTTCCCATGGACTAGGATACGAAAACTTCATGGTACAAAAAGCTACCTCTACGTTACATAATTCCTTTATGTCCGCAAAAAAGACAATTGATTTTTATGAGAATATATGGAACCACAGATTTTTAAAGCTGATACACGATGAACTCTAGCATACGTAACCAACAGCTTAATCATTCTAAAATTTATCAGCTAAACTCAAACATTTCATTTTCACCGTAAAGACGCTGATTACATTCATCTTCTTTTAACCTGTTTTATATTCTATATATATCATTACAATTCCTTTGTCATATTATTTTAAAAATTTTGTATATTCATTTGAAAGAATAAGAAAATCATGGTAAGATTGTGTTACAAATATATCTATATCTTTCAATTTTTAAAACGCATCTAAATTTTCACCCAAAATTGTCATTTTACAAAACCGTGCTAAATCATCTACTTTATTTACATCAGGGTCTCTTTTCTTACAATTCCTTTACTTTAGGACTTTTTTTCTGCAACAACTGTTTTCTTTTCTTTAATTTTTTGGTATGTATAGTATGGTATAACAGCTCACACGGAGGTGGAAAAGAACATGTTAGAAACCTTTCAAAAAGAAATTGAACTATATGAAAGCAATGCAGAATTATTGAAAGTACTTGCTCATCCTGTTCGCTTATGTATTGTAAAAGGATTAATTGAACGTGGTCCAAGCAACGTTTCTACAATGTACACTGGCTTAAACATGCCACAATCTACAATTTCACAGCATTTAGCAAAGTTAAAAAGTGCTAAAATCGTTTCAAGTGAAAGAAAAGGATTGGAAATTTATTACAAAGTAGAAAACGAGACAATTATTCAACTCGTTCGCGTATTATTGGGTTAGGGACTCATAAACAGAGAAAAAGGACGTATTCTATATTTTTCATCTCATATCTTTAATATAAATATATATCATGAGAGGAAATATATGATGCTACATAAGTCGTATTAAAAAACAAGACACAGAAATATGCTGTGTCTTGTTTTTTATATTTTCAAATACCGATTCAAGTGTAACTGTTGCATATGTTTCGTATGTATAACAACATCAAATGCACTCCCTAATCCTCCGCTCAAAATCATAGAACGAATTGCACGATTTTGTTTTTGAATTTCAGAAAAAGGATTTCTATCTTGGTGACCCGCAAGCTGATCTAATATTCCTGCTGCTAACAAAAATTCAGATTGCTTCTTATGCCATACTGTATGCATACCTTGCAGGCTAAACATCTCTTTCAGTTCGTCCCAATGAATATGAGTAGTAAGATCCATTTCACCTGGATGCACTAAAGGATTTCGGATTAACTTATGCTCGTAATACCCTCGTAAACTTCCTTCTTGATGTGCAGGATGCATCCATTCTTCTTTTGTATATCCATAATCAACTGTAATACATACACCTCGTTGAAACCATTTCGCTATTTCTTTTATATATTCTTCCATTGCAAGTGGCACTTCAAAACGCTGACCTTCAACAAGATGAATATTATATTTCAATAAGTATCGACCAATGCTTTTTTGTAACGGTCTACATACTTCTGCAAGGTTCCCTTTCTCTGTGTACGTAACACGTACTTCATACAATATTCCATTTCTCTTCTCAATTACTTCAACAGGAAACGCATCAAATAACTCATTCGAAAAAAGAATCCCTTCGAACGATTCTCCCATTTCACTATGCGACGTATAATACGACACATTAGAAAACGAACAAAGATTTTTCTGCTGTAATTTTCTATGAAAAGGGCTCATTTCAATCATTGAATAGTTTAAATCCATAAAGGTTTCTGGAGATAATTGCTTCCACTCTTGTAAAACATCATAGGCAAACCTTCCTGTTCCCCCACCAATCTCACAAATATTCGGAGCAACTTCACCATTTTCAACAAGACGAATAAAAAACTTAGCGAAAGTTTTTGCAAAAACGGAGGATACGTTGCTACTTGTAAAAAAATCCCCTTTTCTTCCGATTTTTTCACGTTCTTTCATATAATATCCATGTTCCTCTGCGTATAATGCGAGGTTCATATATGTGCTGTATGAAATTGAATAATCCTTCTCTTTCCCCATCCATTCTTTTAAAATGAGCTCCATTTCCATACTAGCTCCTTACTGTAAAAATGGATTATTTTCTTTTTCAAAACCAATGCTTGTTTCTGGGCCATGTCCACATAGCACCGCTGTTTCATCTGGTAATACAAATAATTTTTCTTCAATACTTCCAATCAATTCAGCAAAACTTCCACCAGGTAAATCTGTTCTTCCGATGCTCATTTGGAACAATACATCTCCAGAAAATACAGCATTCGCCTCTTTACAGTAATAAGAAATACTACCTGGAGAATGTCCTGGCGTTTCAAAAATTTCAAAATTAAATGAGCCAATTGCTAATGCACCTTCTGCATCAATAATATGATCTGCTGGTTTTGCTGTAATGCTGCGATTCATCATAAAAATTTGAGAACCATTTACAGTTGCATCGCCTAACCAATCTGCTTCTTCTTTATGTACATACACAGGAATATGAAAAGCATCTCTTACCGCATCAACAGCGCCAATATGATCAAAGTGAGCATGTGTTAATAAAACAGCTAGTGGCTTTAATTGTTCTTCTTGTAAATATGTAACGAGCTTCTCTCCTTCGTGACCAGGATCAAAGATAATACACTCATTTTGATCATTCGTTAAAATATAAGCATTCGTTTGTAATGGGCCTAACGGCATTTGTATCCATTTCATATGAAAATCTCCTCCAATTATTAAACTTACTTTCAATGATACAACATTTTTTTCTCTTAGGAAAAGAAAGGATGCTATCTCGACAATCATTTTTAAAACATGTACAATATAAAAGAGTTAATATTCTAAAAACTCATATTTAGGAATGGGTAGACAGAGGAGGATATTGTATGGGCCTTGTTATTATTTTTGCATTAGTCACTCTGTTAGCTGTATTTGCTACGCTTAGAACACTTCGTGAAAAGAACTTTTTCGCAGGCGGCTTTGCAATTGCAACTGTACTCGTTTTCGGATGGTTTACAATTATGACTGTTCTATATAACGGGTACCCACCAGCAGCTTAATTCATTTACATGTTATTCTTCATCAAGATCTCACACAAAAAGAGGAAGGGGTTCCCCTTCCTCTTTTCATAGTTCACAACTTATATCATCTTCGCTTCGTATTTGTGCTTTTTTACAAGCCAAGCTCCTCCGATAACACCTGCATCGTTACCAAGTGTTGCAATCGCTAACTTCGTGCTCTTTACAGCACGTGAGAAAGCATATTGCTCGAAATAACGTTGAATTGGTTCTAATAGTGCATCTCCAGCTTTAGAAACGCCTCCGCCAATAACGATTTTCTCTGGGTTCAACGTGCTAGAAAGGTTCGCTACAGCTAAACCTAAATAAGAAGCTACTTTTTCTACTACTTCGCCTGCTAGTTCATCACCTTGTCCATGTGCTTCAAATACGTCTTTTGATGTAATACGCCCTTCTTCTGCTAACATAGAACGTAGAACACTTTCTTTATCAGTCTCTTGTATTTTTTGCATAGCCACACGCACAATACCTGTAGCAGATGCTACAGTTTCTAGGCAACCAGACTTCCCGCAATTACATGGGAAAGCATTCTCTGTAACGACTGTAATGTGTCCGATTTCACCAGCAGCACCGCTTACGCCGTGTACAATCTCACCATTGGCAATTACACCGCCGCCAACGCCAGTACCAAGAGTCATACAAATTAAATCTTTCGCTCCTTCACCAGCACCTTTCCACATTTCACCAAGCGCTGCTAAGTTTGCATCATTATCAATAACAACAGGTAATCCTGTTTCTACTTCTAATAAATCTTTTAACGGATAGTTTTTCCATCCTAAGTTAACCGCTTCATAAATCATTCCAGACGCCACGTGTACAGGACCAGGAGCTCCCATACCAATACCGATTAACTTACTTTTTAATTCGCCTAACTCTTCTAACTTTTTATCAATAGCTTTCGCTACATCAAGTGTAATATGTTTTCCTTGCTCATTTGTATTCGTAGGGATTTCCCACTTATGTAAAATTTCACCGTACACATTAATAAATGCTAATTTAATCGTTGTACCACCAAGGTCAACACCAACTAACCATTTCTCTTCCATGTTGCTTACCTACCTTTATCTAATTCTTATTTAGCTCTTTTTGAATTTCTTGCTTCAATAAAAATAAAGCTGTTTGATAGTCTTGTGGATCGATTAGCTGTGATTGATTTAATTCACGCAATTCATCTTGCATTAATTGTAAATCTGCAATTCGATCACCGGTATAAATAATCGTACCAAATTTCTTTAGCAATTGCTGAATATCATAAATAGATACCATTTTATCACCCTCTATGCTCACTTACTATAAAAAATTATAATAAGAAAACGTTCACATATTTTATTATAATCAAGAAGAAAAAGTCTCGTCAATTTTTATTTGTCTATACAAGCCCATTTTTAACCATTGTTCCTTTTTCTGTAATAATTTTTTCTACATTTTTATCAAACGGCTCTACTGGAATATGTTCTACCATTTGAAAACTATAAGCTAATGATAGCGTTTTCCCTTTATAATGCACGAGGTAACGATCATAATAGCCACCACCATATCCAATCCGTTCTCCTCGCGCTGTATAAGCTACGCCAGGCACGATTTGAAGATCAATTTCATCTGCATTTACTTCCTCCGTAAGCGCTGGAATTGGTTCACGTAAATTCATATACACTGTTTCTAATTGATCAAAATTAATTATTTGCCTAAAGGACATTGTTCGTGTTCCTTTATTACATTTCGGAACAACAACTTTCTTTCCCTCTTCCCAAGCTTTTTCGATAATAGGATATGTATTCACTTCATTTTCCATTGAGAGAGTGATTCCGATTATTTTAGCTTCAGCCCACTCTTTTTGCGCATACAACGAAAATGCAATTTGCTCTGATAAAGTTGTATACCGTTCTTCTGATAAAGAATTCATGTGCTCTATTATTTTTTTACGTAAACGTAGTTTCTCTTCTCTCACACATTTTCCCCCTCACAGTGATACTTTTCTCTACGATGATAGTGTATCATTTTTAACGGAGGAATCGAATAAAAAAAGAAACAGTAGGAAAATATTCCTACTGCTTACTTTGTTTCACGGTGTAACGTAGACTTCTTGTCACGCTTGCAATACTTTTTAAGCTCGATACGCTCAGCGTTGTTACGTTTGTTTTTCTTTGAGATATAGTTACGATCTCCGCATTCTGTACATGCTAGAGTAATATTCACACGCATTCTTATTTCCCTCCAGTACTAATAACTTAAATCAGACTATACTATAATACCACTTTTAAAATAAAAATTCTACACCTTTTGATATTGTCTAATTTTTTCTATAAGATTTTTCATGTTTTCCCTTGCTATTACTGGGTTTCTAGCATGTGAATACACTAAAAATTTCGGTTGTTTTGTGTCAGAAACGATATAAGACCACTCTTTTTCGGTATATTTGAACTGTACTCCTTCAAATATACCGTCTTCCTTTCTTTCCATATCAGCCAATAATTTCCTCATCACTTTCCCTTTTTCATTCCATGAACATACAACTTCATCGCAAAGTAAATAAAGCGGAGGCGATTGCTCTACTATGCTGAGAAATGTTTTTCCCTGCATGGCTATTAGCTCAAATAATTTTCCTATTCGATATAAAATATCTCTCTTCCATCTCGCTTGAAACGACTTCTTTCCATCCTGTGTATAAAATAGAAGGTAACATTCTCCTAATTTCAAAGACATTGGATAAATATTTCCTGTCGATTCAAGTAATAAATCTGGAATATCTACCTCTTCAAAATCTGTCCCTTGGTAAATATTACTATGATTATCATATAACTCGAAATAATTTCCTTGCTCCGAAAACATAAGTGCCATATTTGCTTTACTTGATTTCATCAAGGCTTTCACATGATCCTTTTGTTCACCCGCATAAATCCACGTAACTGTGCATCCAAGCCTTTGCAAAAAGAGCATAAGTAAATTTTGTAACATATCATTTCTTTTATTAATAAGAAGATGAAATTTCTGTTTTTGTATTTTCTCAATATCAATGCGTTCTAGTACAGCATCTATATAATCATGTAAAGAAACGTGGACTAGCTTATTCCGTCCCATTTCCTTCTCACATACGTAATAAAACGACTCAGACATATATACTTGTTCTATCGCTTTTTGCTGCTTATACGTTAATTGTACCCCATCCTTACCATATAACTTTATAACAACCTCTTTTTCATTTTCCACTTGTATGAAAACCCCACCTGCACATTGCAAATCCTGAATACTATACTGAAAAAGTGACTCGTTCATTTCTTTGCATTCCATCGTATGAACCCCGATACCATGAATCGCATGCAGAAAGAGATTTTTATAAGAAGTCGTTTCTATATGTTCTTGACTCCCGATTAATATACTTTCTCCTTTGGCAAAAAGAGATCCATACGCCATCGCAACCTTTACAATAAATTGAGGAGTGATCTCAACATTACCTCTTCCTACAATACGGCTTTTTTGCAACCACCCTGCGCTCTTTTCACTTTCTTGAACACCAGCCGATCCTACTACCGAATAGCTGTCAATCGCCTTATATGGCCATAGTTTTCCCTTTTGCTTAATTACCGTACTTTTCCCTATATGACAATGATCCGCTACAATGCTTTTTTGAAACAGTGTAACATCATCTTCCACCATTGTATGCTCTCCTATTGTCGTTTCTAATAGCTCGCAATACTGCCCAATGTGCGCATTTGCAAAAACAATACTTTTTTGAAGATGAGAATAACTTGAAACAATACTATTTTTCCCGATAATAGAGTACGGCTCAATTACAGCTCCAGCACCAATCTTTGCTCCTTCTCCAATAAAAGAAGGGCCGTGAATTTTCGTTCCTTTTCCAATCGTCACACCTTCTCCCATCCATACCATCGGTAATACTTCCGTATAAGGAATAGGTACTTGCAATTTTTTCGTTAACAAATCAAATTGTGCTTGTCGATATTGATCAAATGTACCGATATCTAACCAATAACCTTCTGATAAATATGCAAATAATGCGTTCTTATTTGCCAATAATGGAAACACATCTTGACTGAAATCAAAAAATTCTCGGGGCGGTATGTAAGAAAAAATTTCTGGCTCCATAATATATATACCTGTATTCACAAGATTAGAGACTACTTCATTCCAGCTCGGTTTTTCTATATATCGTGTAACCTCTTGTTCTTTGTTCATTACAACTAAACCGAATGAGAGTGGGTTTTCTACTTCCTTTACAAACATAGTTACCATTCTTCTCTTTTGTTCATGAAACGTAATTCCTTCTGATAATTGAAAATCAGTTAATGCATCCCCGCTTATGACAACAAACGTTTCATCCAAAAATTTTTCCGCTTGTTTAATACTCCCTGCGGTTCCAAGCGGTGGAGAGTCTTCAAAGTAGTACAAGTTAACGCCCCATTTGCTACCGTCACCAAAATATTGCTTAATGGCTGTACTCATATACTGAACAGTAATTGCAATCTCACGAATACCATGCTGACGTAATAATTCAATATTGTATTCCAAAACTGGCTTTTCTAATAATGGCAACATCGGCTTTGGAGTATTACATGTTAATGGTCTAAGGCGTCGTCCTTTTCCTCCAGCTAAAATAACCCCCTTCATATACTTCAGCCTCCACTTATATAATGTTCAGTAACTTCCTATACGATATGTATATTATCTACCCCGCATTAACTAGCAGTATAAAATGAAACTTTAATTAGTAGGGATTTTGCTCCATCTCCCACTGATGATTCCCTCTGGCCAATCGGGCTTTGACAGGAGGTAAAACTCCCTATGTCCATTTACCTTTTAAACCCCACAAAAGAAAGCGCTTACGGTTAACTCGATAACATATTACTTATTAAAACGAATAATATATATGTCCTATTTTTTCCATTACATTATGATACATCTTATCATCATAAACTAAAGGAAACAACGAGCTTTTTTTGTCATGTTTTGACTAAAAAAAGCAGGTGATGTTTCACCTGCCTTTTTTCTTTATTCATTTAATAAGTAATGCTTTCCTTTTACTAAATAAAAAACATTTTCTGCAATATTTGTAATATGGTCTGCTACACGCTCAATATATCTCGCTACAAACGATAATTGTGTAATTTGTGTAATTGCTTCTGGTTGCTCTGGAACTGAAGATATAAATTCACGAATCGCTTTCCCATATATTTCATCAACTGAATCATCCATTTCAGCAATTTGTTTTGCAAAAGTTAAACTTTCTTGCTCATACGCTTCTAACGCTAACTGTAACATCTTATTTGCAATTGCAAACATTTCATCAAGATTGTGCAAACTAACAGCCACTTCTTTTCCCCCAAGGCGGATTGTTGATTTCGCAATGTTAACTGCATGATCTGCAATACGCTCTAAATCTGTCGCTGTTTTAATTGAAATGAAAATCCTTCTTAAATCACTCGCTACAGGTTGCTGCTTCGTAATAAGCATAAGCGCAAGATCATTTATTTCCTCTTCTAAATTATCCATACGATAATCGCCATCTATTACCTCTAACGCTTTCTCTACATCCCTTTTATGAAGACCTTCCATAGCAAGCAATAAAGCTTCCCTCGCAAGCTCTCCAAGCTCAATCACCTTTTGCTGTAACATTTTTAAATCACATTGGAATTGTTCTCTTACCATTGTTTCTTCCCCCTCAATATTATGTGCCATTATATATAGATCTGCTACCTATCCTACTTGTAATAAGTGTTAAGATAGGAGAAGTATTACTTCTCTAATTAAATGAGGTAAAAATAAGAAATACCCTCTTTTAAGAGGGTATTTACTCTTATCCTTGCTAGCGACATCAACCGAATCGGCCTGTAATATAATCTTCTGTACGCTTATCTGAAGGTGTCGTAAATAATTTATTTGTATCTGTATATTCCACAACTTCTCCACTTAAGAAGAAAGCCGTTTTGTCTGAAATACGTGCTGCTTGTTGCATGTTATGCGTTACGATAACGATACTAAAGTCTTTCTTTAACTCTTGAATTAATTCTTCTACTTTTAATGTTGAAATTGGATCTAGTGCCGATGTTGGCTCATCCATTAAAATAACGTCTGGTTCAATCGCTAAACAACGTGCGATACATAAACGCTGTTGCTGCCCACCAGATAAACCGTATGCATTATCATGCAAACGATCTTTTAACTCATCCCAAATCGCTGCTCCACGTAAACTTTTTTCAACAATTTCATCCAATGTTTTCTTATCACGAATACCATGAATTTTTGGGCCATATGCTACATTTTCATAAATAGATTTCGGAAATGGATTTGGCTTTTGGAACACCATTCCAACATGAGTTCTTAATTCTTCAACTGGATATGATTTATCAAATATATTGCGCTCTCTATATTCAATTACACCTGTAGTTCGCACAATTGGTACTAACTCTACCATACGATTTAATGTTTTTAAGTACGTTGATTTACCACAACCACTTGGCCCGATAATTGCTGTAACTTCATTCTCATGAATGCTTAAGTTAATATCTTTTAAAGCATGGTCTTCTCCGTACCATAAATTTAAGTTTTTCGTATCAAATACTACTTTCTTTGGCGCAGTCTCGATTTTCTCCTCGTTTTTCACCTGTACATTTACTACTGTTGCTACCATTTGAATTCCCCTTTCATCCATTTCCAACTTATTTTCGATTTCGTAACCATAAGACAAATATATTGATAAAGAGCAATAAACCTAACAAAACAATCATCCCAGCAGCTGCTACATACTGAAATTCTTCTTGCGGTCTACTCATCCAATTAAAAATTTGAATTGGTAAAACTGTAAATCTATCAAACATACTAAATGGAACATAATTTGCAAATGCAAGTGCCCCGATAACTAATAACGGTGCCGCTTCTCCAATCGCCCTTGATATCGCTAACGTACAACCCGTTATAATCCCTGGGAAAGCATAGGGCAATACAATTTGATACATCGTTTGCCACTTCGTAGCACCTAATCCGTAAGAAGCTTCTAATACTGAACTTGGTACAGATCGTATCGCTTCTTGACTCGCTACAACAACTGTCGGTAAAACGAGTAAACTCATCGTCAATGCCGCCGCAATAATACTCTCACCTAAATGAAGAGCATATACAAAAATAGTTAAGCCGAGTAATCCAAATACAACGGAAGGTACTCCTGCTAACGTTTGATTATTAATTTCTATTACCTTTTTAAATATAGATTCCTTTGCATATTGCTCTAAATAAAGAGCAGTTCCGACTCCAAATATAAAGGAGACTGGTATAACAATACTCATAAATAATATTGTTCCTGACAAAGCTGCAGCAATCCCAGCCTCTTTCGGATTACGCGAAGCGAAGTTTGTAAAGAAATCTAACGAAAGATAACTTATGCCTTTTTCAAAAATTTGAAAAAGCAAAATAAGCAGTATTACTATTGAAAATAAAATAGCTATATAAAATAACATTTTGTAAACTCGATCTTTAAAAAAACGTGATGCCATATTTTCTTGTATCTTTTTATGATTCAACATTCGCATATTATGTCATCCTCCTAAAGCGGCGCATAATAAACTGCGAAATGATGTTCATGATAAAAGTAAATAAGAATAACGTTGCGCCTACAGCGTACATGCTGTAATAAGTAATTGTTCCATGCGGAGCATCACCTAAACTCACTTGCACAATATAAGCTGTTAGCGTTTGAATAGATTGTGTCGGATCGAGCGATACGTTCGGTGTAGATCCCGCTGCAATTACAACAATCATCGTTTCACCAATTGCTCTGGAAGCAGCTAATATGATTGCCGCCATAATCCCTGTAAAAGCCGAAGGAAACACGACTTGTTTTACCATCTCAAACCGAGTTGCTCCAAGTGCTAACGAAGCTTCTTTCGTCCCTTTCGCTACAGCTCTCATCGCGTCTTCAGACAGAGACGCAATTGTGGGTATCATCATAAAGCCAATAACAATACCTGGACTAACCGCATTAAAAAACTGTAAATCTGGTATAATCCGTTGTAAAAGTGGTGTGACAACTGTTAAAGCAAAAAAACCATATACAATTGTCGGGATACCTGCTAGTAGTTCTAACATCGGTTTTAATACTTTCCTTGCACCGTTCGAAGCATATTCGCTTAAAAATACGGCACACGCTAAACCGATAGGAATTGCTACGAACATGGCAATTGCTGTTACAAGGAACGTTCCACATATAAGTGGTAATATACCGAATTTAGGATTTTCAAAAAAAGGTAACCATTCTTTTCCCGTCAAAAAGGAGAGTAATGGTATTTCTTGAAAAAACATCAATGTTTCATTTGCCAATGTGAAAATAATTCCAAGTGTCGTTACAATAGACACGCTAGCAATTATTTTTAGTAATAATGGAACGATTCGATTGATTCGCTGCGTTTTTTTTCTTTGTTTTGTATTTCTTTCAATCAAATGTTGTACAGAAAATGTAATTTGACTTTTGTCATTATGAGCCAAAGATGAAAACCCCTTTCCACCCTGACATTACCTTTTTATTTCTGTTAACATCCGCAGCTGTTCATTGTATTTTTCTTTTGGTAGTTTTACATATCCAACCTCTTCAGCGAGATCACCCACATGTTGAATCATAAACTCAATATAATTTGCTACATTCATTTTATTTCGGATAGATGCATCATTCACATAAGCAAATAGCGGCCTAGATAACGGCTTATACTTACCTGATTGAATGGTATCTTTCGTCGGAAGTACACCATTCACTTTTATTGCTCTCACCTTATCTCGATTGGCCATATAATAAGCATATCCTACAAAAGCAATGGCATTTTTATCATTCATTACCCCTTGCATAATAACTTGATCATCTTCAGACAAAGAGACTTTTTTTACAATGCGACTATTTTGTAAGATGACATTTTGAAAATAATCATACGTACCAGAGTCTACACCTGGCGCATAAAACTTCACCTGTTCACGTGGCCATGATGAATGAATTTGTGACCATCGCTTTTCACTTTCATCTTCACTCCATAATAGACGTAACTCGTCTACCGTTATATTGTCTACCCAAGTATTTTGACGATTCACAACGATTGTAAGACCATCGTAAGCAACTTCAAACGGTGTAAACTGAATGGAGTTTTTCTTCATTTCATTTTCTTCCACTTGTTTCATTGCTCTCGAAGCATTATTTATATCTACTTCGCCTTTACTGAAACGATTAAATCCTCCTCCTGTTCCAGAAACACTGATAGAAATTTTCACGTTTAGATGCACCTTTGTATACTCCTCCGCTACTGCTTCTATAATAGGAAAAACTGTTGAGGATCCATCAACTCTCACTTCTCCCATTTCATTCACAGCAAATGCAGTAGACGTGCCAACATAAAGGAAGCATGTCGACAGCATGAAAACTTTAATCGATGCATTTATCCATTTCACGTGTTCTTCCTCCTAGAAGTAACCGGAAATAACAGGATTACAGATATAAGAATACTGCTAAACTATTAATTCGGTTTTAATTGTTTGTAAAAGTTTTGTAAAGTTCCACAAGAATCAACATTAGGTAAAACTTTACTCCGTAGCCATTTTTCATCTTCACTGATGATTAGTTCATAAAACCGTTTTCCTCCAGAGGGATGCATAAGTATCATTTGTGAGGCCTCTTAATTTTTCGATATGATATGCTTGTCCGCTTTATTAAAACGTATGCATGAACCATAAAAAAAAGCACACTATCTTTTCAGATAGTGTGCTTTTTTTACAACTTTTTATTCATCATCTTGTTCTTTATTTTTCTTATCTATTTCATCTTTAGTAGCTTCGCCATTTTCTACTTTTTTCAAATCAAAGTACGCGTCCATAATGTCACGGCTAATATATCCGTTAATACCTGATTTATCATCTACCCAAGGTACAACAACAGAAAATGCTACTTCAGGGTCTTCAAGTGGCGCATAACCTACTAATGTTAAATTATATGTTTCTTTACGCTCACCGTTTGCCTTTTTACCAATCTCTTTATCTCCGCCATACACTGTTTGAGCTGTACCTGTTTTACCAGCAGCTTTATATGGTGCACCTGTAAAGTATTTCGCAGCTGTGCCGCCAGAATCGTTAAATACTTGTCTAAACCCTTCCTGAACACGTTTAATTTGTGATTCAGGCATATCAATACGATTTAGCACTTTCGGTTCCATTGAATGAACAACTTTTCCAACTTCGTCTGGTTTCACTGCCGGTTGGCTAATTTCCTTTACAACTTGCGGCTGCATACGGTAACCACCATTTGCAATTGTTGAAACATATTGTGCTAATTGAAGTGGTGTATACGTATCATACTGTCCAATTGATAAATCTAATAGGAAACCTGGCTGATTTCCTCTACCTGTTTGGCCCGCAGATTCATTTGGTAAATCAATTCCTGTTTTCACACCAAGTCCAAACTGTCCGAAATAATAACGCATCGTATCAAATGCTTTTTGTGGTATATCTAACGTACCACCTCTCACATATGGAACGCCTGCGATATTCATCGCTGTTTTAAACATATATACGTTAGAAGACATTTTTAATGCTGTTAAATCATTAATATATCCCATCGTCTTCCACGAAGATTTTTGTGGCGTTCCCTTCAATCTGATTGGTTCATCAAGTTGAACTGAACCTGGTTGAATTGCATTTGTTTGATATCCTGTAAGTACTGTCGCACCTTTTACAGTTGATCCCATCGGATAAGAGCTTGTCATCGTTCCTAATGCGAAATCTTGTACTTTCGTTTCGCCATTTTCTTCCACTAACTGTTTCCCTGCCATAGATAAAACTTCACCATTTTTTGGATTCATCATTACAACGAATGCACGATCTAAATAGGGTTGTCCACCTTTATATCTCAATAAATTTTTAGTGATAATTTCTTCTACACGCTTTTGTAATTCCATATCAATTGTTAAATTTAGATTATTACCACTTTGCCCTTTTGATACATTAATCGTTTCTAAAATATTACCGTTTTTATCTGTAACATTTCTCACTTCCGCTTTATTACCGTGCAAACTATCTTCATATTGCTGCTCAAGATAACTTTTCCCTACGCGGTCATTTCGATTATAATCACGAACAAGATAGTAATCTAGTCTTTCTCTAGGTAAACCTTCATCAGACGTTGACACCCCGCCAAGTACACTTCGGAATAAATCGTCATAAATATACTTTCGATCCCAATCAACATTCGTATCTACACCCGGTAATGTTGCTAGATTTTCACTAATAATCGCATATTCTTGTTCTGTAGCATCCTTTTTAATGACTTGTGGCGTCATCGCATATCCGCCGTCCATTTTGCTTTTAATCGCTAGTACTTCTAAATCTTTTGCGGATAATTGATTCACTTCTTCTTCTGTCACGCGATTTCGTTGACGCTCATCTAATTCTTTATCGTCAATTTTTTTATCTTTTAACTCTTGACGATCTTTATTTGTAATTTTTTCTTTAGCTTCCTCTTTGTGCATAGCAAGCCAATAGTCTTTTTTATCGCGATCTGTTAATTTATCTGTCGGTACTTCAATCAAATCTGCTAGCTTTTCCGCTGTTTCTAAGCGAGCCTCTGCAGTTGATCCTTTCATTTTTGTAAATGTAATCGTACGTACAGCTGCATTATCTACTACAGCTCGCCCATAACGGTCAAATATTTTCCCACGTGGTACAGGATTACTTATCGTCGAGTTCTCTTTCCTCTCCACTTCATTCTTATATTCCTCACCGCGAACAATTTGTACATATCCAAGCCTTACAATAACCGCGGAGAACATTAAAAACACGCAGAAAAACAGCACGTTTAACCGAAAAGGAACGTGAGTCTTTTTCTTTTGTTGTTTCTGCTTCTTGCTCATACAAACCCCCTCTACCAACAGCTATGTAATGTGAAAGGGACACCTTCATACAGGTGTCCTCACTGCTGTCTTACATCTTTTTCTATTCTAGCATAAAACAACCGAGAAGTTAACCTTCTGGTTCTGTTTGATTCTGCGTGGTCCCTTGCGTTACAACACTTGTTTTACTCGCATTTCCCTCATTATATTTGACATTTTTAACAGCAAAATAAATAAGAAAATGTCCTGCACCTAAAATACATAATAAGTAAGGTAAACTTTTTTCAGGCGGAAAGAATAGTACAGCACATAAAAAACTTAAAATCGAACAGATTCTTCCTGCATTTAACCATAATTCCCGAACAACTACATATTCTACACGCCACTCTCTCGCATTTTTCGCTCTACCAATTACATCGTATGTCATGGACCCGTACGGAACGAGCAAAATAGGGTATGCAATCGCGATACACGCTGCATAAATAAGTAATTTTGCGTATGTAACGTTGAATATAACTAAAAATACGACAGCATATAAAATAATGCCTCCAAGCAAAATTGCTTTTTTCCGCCACTCTTTCTTTAACATACGAGTGACTAAATAGTAACATACAAATGATACAGCAGAATTTACTAAGCTATATTTCCCTAAGGCGAGTTCGCTATCAGTCGCTAAATACACGTACACTGAAATAACAAAAATAAACGTCCCCTCTCTCAGCCCTTGAAAAAAATGAGCTCGTGTAATTCTTCCCCAATTTTTATCAATCTGCCGCTCTTTCAATACTTCTACAATTTCATACCGTCCTTCACATTCTCTCTTAGATACAAAAAAGCTTAAAATGACAGCAATTGCAAATAAAACTAACGAAAGAAAGAATATGACCGTATAGCCACTCCATTTTTCCATACGTGAAATTGTGTATCCAGCTGCTATCGGTCCAATCATGCCAGAGAAGGATGTAAGAAGTCCAAGAAATCCATTAAAGAAATCTCTTGTTTCTGGTTCTGTAATCTCAAATGTTAATAAGTTAAACGCGAGCCAGTAAAAACCATATCCGACTCCTAAAAGAGCCCCCATTAATAAAATATAGTGAGAAGCGCTTTTTCCCGCTACTAAAACAACGATAAAAAAAACAGCCAACGTGCCTACGCCTATTCGTAACAAGATTGAGCGATCAATACGTTTCGCTAATTTCCCACCTATAAGAAATGTGAGAGGCTGTAATACAACGCTGGCCAAATTATACAAGCCAAGATTCACATAATTTTGTGTTTGTTTCCATAAATAAATGTTAACAAACGTATTCGATAAAGAAATTGCGAGCGTGTATAAACCTCCAATAAGGAGCAATAACACTAAATCCCGATTCACTTCAACGTCACCAATTATATGTTTCCACTTCATACACAACTCTCCTTTACTTCATGTTCTAGTCTTCCAAAGACAAGCCCAATTATGTAAAAGGAAAGCATAGAAAAAAAGCTAGGAGCATGCTCCTAGCTTTTTTCTATCGTTATTACAATTATTTTGCTTCTTGGTAACGTTTTTCAGCAGCGTTCCAATCTACAACGTTCCAGAATGCACCGATGTAGTCTGGACGACGGTTTTGGTAATTTAGGTAGTAAGCATGTTCCCAAACATCTAAACCAACAACTGGAGTTTTACCTTCAGTTAGAGGAGAATCTTGGTTTGGCGTGCTTGTTACTTCTAATTCACCATTATTTACTACTAACCAAGCCCAACCAGAACCGAAACGAGTTGCGCCAGCTTTTGCGAATTCTTCTTTGAATGCATCAAAGCTACCGAATTTCGCTTCAATTGCAGCTGCAAGTTCACCTACTGGTTGTCCGCCGCCGTTTGGAGATAAGATTGTCCAGAAGAATGTATGGTTAGCATGTCCGCCACCATTGTTACGTACTGCTGTACGGATTGCTTCTGGTACTTCGTTTAAGTTTGCAACTAATTCTTCTACGCTTTTGTCAGCTAATTCTGCATGACCTTCTAAAGCAGCGTTTAAGTTTGTGATGTACGTGTTATGGTGTTTTGTATGATGGATGTTCATTGTTTCTTTGTCAAAGTGAGGCTCTAAAGCATCATACGCATAAGGTAAATTTGGTAATTCGTGTTTTGCCATTGTTATATTCCTCCCAGTTTATGTATTGCCACTTAAGTGACATACAACTTCATTCTACCCTAATTGCCATAGGGTGCAAACAAATAAATCACATTGTCTTGCTATCATTAAAGTAGCAAAATTCCCACTTCTTTTCAATTAAAATGCTCATATATTTCATAAAAAAAGCTCCCTTCTACAAGGAAGCTTCCTGCTGACGTAATAAACATGCGAAATGGGTATGGACCCTGTAGGACTCGAACCTACGACCGGACGGTTATGAGCCGTCTGCTCTAACCAGCTGAGCTAAGGGTCCACAATTATGTATGTAACAATATATCAAATAAAGGAATTCCTATCGGATATATCCTTTAAGAAATGTAAGATAAATTTACCATATGGAAAAGAAAAGTGTCAATTGTATTTTTCTCATTTAAAAGAAGAAAATTAATAAAAAGAAATTTAGTTATCTCCACTATATGTAAATATAATATATCTTGAGATTCTCTAGATTCCTACGTTACAATGATTTTATACATACATAAAGGAAGTGAATCTATGTCCATATTTACCCAATTAGCCAAAAGCGTATATTCGCCTAAAGATATGGCGCTATTCCGTTTTCAAAAAATCGGAAAAACCATTTTGTATATTATGCTACTTTGTCTAATCACTACTATCCCAAGAACATTCTTTTACGGTAGCTTTATCCAAGATAGTGTTACTATGGTAAATCAAGCAATTGAAAAAGATTTACCTGATTTTAAAATCGAAAATGGTGAACTAAAAGCTGATATTGAACAACCTATTCAAAAAGAAGAGGGAGATGCTCTTTTCGTATTTGATCCCAATACAACAGATATAGAAAAATATCAAAACAAAACTGGTTTATTTATTTTAAAAGATAAAGTAGTTTCTATAGGAAATGGTCAAACACAAACATACTCTTATAATGATTTATTAGGAACATCTCTTGAGAAGAAAGATTTGCAAGATTTCATTTCTGTATTCGATAGTATTTACCCAATTTTACTAGCCGTTATTGGTGTGTTAGTATACCTATTCCAATTATTTATTACTTTCTTAGGAATTACTTTACTTGCGTTTATAGGTTCTGCTATGAGTGGTCAACGTAAATTGTCTTATAAGCAAGTATGGACGTTAACTGCTTACAGCTACACAATTCCAACAATCTTCTTTATGATTATGGATTTATTCAAGATCGTTGTACCCGGTTCAACATTCATTTATATCGCAGTTGTTTTAATTGTTCTATACTTAACGATTAAAGAAGTTCCAAAACCGAAAGAGAAATAAGAACAAAAAAATGCCTAAATAGGCATTTTTTTTTTGGACAAGCATATATTCCTAGCAAAGGAGTGAAGAATATGAAGAGATTAGGTATATTCTTATTCGTGCTTGTTCTTGGTTATATATTTTATTACGATATAAAAATCGGCACTTTACCGATGTTAAGTTCATATAAAAAAACAAATGCGGCCGAAACGATAAAACAAGAAAGTACAAATACAAAACAAAAGAAAGAGAACAAAGCAGAAAAAGAAACAGATGTCACTTATAAAACAATTGAAGTCAAGACAGGTGAGACAGTTCTTTCTATTACCGAACAAATTAACAAGAAAAAAATCCCTTCCATTGAAAAAGTAATTGATGACTTTAAACAACTAAACAAAAGTACATCTGCTACAAAAATACAAATTGGAAAGTCTTATAAATTCCCCTTATATCAATAAGCAATCACTTAATCCTTGTCAATTACATAAAGGCGCTGATACAATAGTAAAAGTGAAACCGAGTACTTCGGTTTCTATAGCCCTGTATCACGTATACTATCATTGATATGAGGGACTAAATAAGAAACTTCTTTTATAAGGAGAGCGATCTATTCGTGAATGAAATGACTCATCGTACAAAAACACGTCCAGTTAAAGTCGGTAATTTAACAATTGGCGGTAATAATGAATTAATTATACAAAGTATGACAACAACAAAAACACATGATGTTGAAGCAACAGTTGCTGAAATTAAACGTTTAGAAGAAGCTGGCTGTCAAGTCGTGCGTGTTGCTGTTCCAGACGAACGCGCGGCAAACGCTATTGCTGATATTAAAAAACAAATCAACATTCCACTTGTTGCTGATATTCATTTTGATTATCGCCTTGCTTTAAAAGCAATTGAAGGTGGCATTGATAAAGTACGTATCAATCCAGGTAACATTGGTCGTCGCCATAAAGTAGAAGCTGTTGTAAATGCAGCAAAAGAACGCGGTATTCCAATCCGTATCGGTGTAAACGCAGGTTCATTAGAGCGTCACATTTTAGAAAAGTACGGATATCCAACTGCAGATGGTATGGTCGAGAGCGCCCTACATCACATTAAAATTTTAGAGGACTTAGATTTCCACGATATTATCGTATCTATGAAAGCCTCTGATGTTAATTTAGCAATTGAAGCATACGAAAAAGCTGCACGAGCTTTTGATTATCCATTACATTTAGGCATTACAGAATCTGGAACATTATTTGCTGGAACTGTAAAAAGTGCCGCTGGTCTTGGAGCAATCTTAAATAAAGGCATCGGAAATACACTACGTATTTCATTAAGTGCTGACCCAGTTGAAGAAGTAAAAGTTGCGCGTGAATTATTAAAGTCATTCGGCCTTGCATCTAATGCAGCAACACTTATTTCTTGCCCAACTTGCGGTCGTATTGAAATTGATTTAATTAGCATTGCTAACGAGGTGGAAGAATACATCTCTACACTGAAAGTACCAATTAAAGTTGCAGTACTTGGCTGCGCTGTAAACGGTCCTGGTGAAGCTCGTGAAGCTGATATCGGTATTGCTGGTGCACGTGGAGAGGGATTATTATTCCGTAAAGGGCAAGTTGTTCGTAAAGTACCAGAAGAAATCATGGTAGAAGAACTGAAAAAAGAAATCGACGTAATCGCTGCTGAAATGGCTGCTGAACGAGAAAAAGAAAAAGAAAAAGAAACACAAGAACAATAAAAAGAAGGTTGCCCACAATATTTGTGAGCAACCTTCTTTTCTACGTAAAAAAGCTCGTCAGTTATATAACTGACGAGCTTTTATTTTGCACATTTTGGACAACGGCCGTATATTTCAAACTTATGACCGGTTACTTCATAACCGTTAAAATCTTTATTCATAAAATCCATCGGGCAGGAAGTAATCTCTTTCGTTCCCCCGCAATCTAAACAAATAAAATGATGATGATGTTCCATAATAGAACATGTAAAACGAAAATGTTTTTCACCATTTAATTCTGTTTGTTCTAAAACACCGATTTCAGCAAACACCGTTAAGTTACGATAAATCGTATCAAAGCTAAGACCTGGATAATCATCCTTCATATGCTCTAAAACGTCTTTCGCCGTTAAATAGCGATTGTGAGCTGCAAATAACCTGAGCATTTCTTCCCTTTTCCCAGTATGTTTGTATCCTTTATCTTTCATTAGGCGTAAAGCTTCTGTTAGATTCATATCTATCCCTACTTTATGCAGTTTTTTTCTTTTTCCATAAAATCGCACCAATTAAAATAAGAACTGCTATCATAACAATTGTACCACCTGGTGCTAGATCAAGTTGATATGAAGCAAACATTCCACCAATTACTGCAATTTCACCAAATAAAATGGAAAAGAAAATTGTTTGTTTAAATCCATTCGCAATACGAATACTTGCTGCAACTGGTAATGTCATTAATGATGATACGAGAAGAACCCCTACTACACGCATTGATACTGCAATGACAAGAGCAACCAATATAATGAAAATAAAGTGAATCCACTTTGCACTCAAACCAGTTGATACAGCGTATTCCTCATCAAACGATAGTAAAAATAACTCTTTGTATAATAAAGTAATCGTTACAATAACAACAATTGCTACAATGCCAATAATGATTAAATCTGTACTTGTTACAGCACTTACACTCCCAAATAAATAACTAAATAAATCCGTGTTAAATCCATTTGCAAGTGATATAAAAATAACCCCAATCCCCATTCCTGCTGAAAGAATAATCGGAATTGCTAATTCTTGATAATGTTTATATACAGTACGTAATTTTTCAATTAATAACGCCCCACCAATAGAAAAAACCATTCCCATATATAAAGGATTTAAAAATCCCCCTGTAAAAATTGTTTTTTCTAGTAGCAAACTTGCAGCAATACCCGATAATGTCACGTGACTTAATGCATCCGCAATAAGCGACATACGGCGAATGACAACAAATACACCGATAAGCGGCGCAACAAGTCCTATTAAAATTCCTGCATATAAAGAGTTACGTAAAAAGTCATATTGTAAAAAATCTTGTATCATCATATCCTCCCGTGATGCTCATGCTCGTGCTCTAAACGATGAACATGATGTCCATATAAGACGGACATTTCCGCATCCTCTAACTCTCGGAACTTTTCAACATTTCCATGAAAATGTAAGTGTTGGTTTAAGCATGCAACATGTGTTACCTTCTCAGTAACAGCTCCCATATCATGCGTAACGAGAATTAATGTAATTCCTAACCTTTTGTTTAAATCCTCTAATATCTCATAAAAACTTTCTACATTCTTCACATCGATTCCAACAGTGGGCTCATCCAAAATAAGTAATTCAGGATCACTAACGAGCGCACGAGCAATAAATACACGCTGTTGTTGTCCACCAGAAAGTTCTCCGATATTGCGCCCTTGAAACTCACTCATCCCTACATCAGCAATCGCTTTTTCTACCTTTTCCTTATCGTTTTTCGTGAAAAAGCGAAACAGCCCTTTTTTCGAAACGAGTCCCATTGATACAACTTCAAAAACAGTTGCTGGAAAACCAGAATTAAAGCTATTTGCCTTTTGCGACACATAACCAACTTTGTTCCATTCTTTAAACTTCTTACTATCAACACCAAACAAACGAATACTTCCCTGTTTTGGCTTTAAAACGCCTAATAAACATTTTAACAAAGTTGATTTCCCAGAACCATTTGGCCCAACTAAACCTAAAAAAGCTCCCTTCGGAACTTGCAAATTAATATCTTCTAACACATTTCGATCTTCATATCGAAATGACAATCCTTCTATTTCTAATATATTATTCATAGCATCTCACCTATTTTAATTAAGAATGATTCCGATT
>NZ_BOQB01000127.1 GCF_018332475.1 Bacillus sanguinis
ATTCAATATATTACTTTTAATTATAATTATTAACATAAAATCACAATAACCGATTACAAAAGTTTATAACCGACTTTCTTATTTATCACATTTACAATTCTTTAATTCCTACTAACACTTGGTTATCCAGCTTTTTCGCTGCGCGAATATCATATGTTTTTTCATACGTTGGTTCAGTTGCAAGTTTCGCTCCATAAAACATAACATCACGTACTTCCTGGACATTTACTTCTATTACAGTTAATTTTAGAGGAATGCCTTCCATTCTATCAGTCAAAATTTCACCTGCACCACTTATGGAAAATACGGATTCATTCGCCATTATAGTCAATACCACCCCAGTACTACGCCGTATATTTTCTACAATACGTGAACGTTGATCTACTGCAAATCGAATACTAGTTTTACTCACTGCATACACCCAAGAAATAGCACTTACGTTAGGAACTTGTTTTTCGAAGTCTGTTGTTGCTACCATAACAATACATTCTTTACGTAACGTTTGTACTAAATCATCTGTTAATGTAGGCTCTACTACATTCGCCATATTTCCACCTCCAAATATACTTAATATATCCTTATCATAACTTATTTTTCGAATTGCGAAAATATTATTTTTTCCCGCTATTATTCAAAAACATTACACTTCCATGATATACTTATACTGATAGAATTCGTATTGAGGTGACGAAATGAGAGTCAAATGTATGATTTGTGATAAAAAAGATATGTTAGATGATGAAAATCCTATGGCAAAAAAACTGCGTAATCGCCCTATTCATACATATATGTGCATGGAATGTTCGGAACGAATTGCAGAACGTACGCTGGAACGTCATGCAAGTGGTAATTTTCGACTATATCGTGATAAAAAAGTCGAAGACGATTGGTAAAATGTAAATAAGTCCTTAATCATATAGATAAGGACTTATTTATATTTTTCAGGTTCACGATTCATTTGATCCAAGAAACAATCAATAGCTTCTAATGGAAACCTTGCAGATTTTCTTTCCCCATTCATTTCATATGAAATCAAATACATTTCTTCGTTCTTTTCAACTTCCACATTCTTTAATTTGTGCTCTTCATAGATCATATTTTGAAATAGTAAATACGTTTCTTTCGCTGCATTATCATCTGGACGTGCTTCGGCAACTGTTTTAATTGTTAACCAATTATATAATGCATCTTGCACTGAACGCATAAAACTCCGCCCCCTCATCCTGCTTTTTGTTGTCTTGCTTGATGTAATCGCAACCTATAAATCCCAAGTACAATTGCCGCTACAACAAGCCCCTCTCCAACAGGTAAAAAAACCGCAAAGAAAGTTAAAACTGTACATCCAATCGCTAACGATATATATATCACTATATTTTTTATTATTGATAGTTTTCTTGCAAAACCTAAATTATACACAAGTGCACTTAATATAATAATGATGCCATACAGTAACCACATCCCTAGTTCTGGATTTTCATCAACTTTACATAATTTCGCAAAAAAAGACATTCTTTCTAACATCATTCATCCCCCTTTCTCACAAAAATAATTTTTTTATGTACTTAATACAAGAGTAACCCGCAGAAAAAATACTGTCCACAAAAAAGAGTAAATATTCCAAAAATAAATACAATAAAAAACAGCTACCCCTCAAAGGTAGCTGTTTTATTATTTTACGCTTCTACAGATTTCTTTTTCTTAGCAGCTCTTTCGCGCTCGCTCTTATCAAGAATCTTTTTACGTAAACGAATTGATTCTGGAGTTACTTCACAGAACTCGTCATCGTTTAAATATTCTAATGACTCTTCTAAAGTCATTAAGCGTGGTTTTTTCATTGTTGAAGTTTGATCTTTCGTTGCAGAACGAATGTTAGTTTGTTGTTTCATTTTCACAACGTTAACTGTTAAGTCATTCTCACGAGTGTGTTCTCCAACAATCATACCAGCATATACTTCTGTACCTGGTTCAACGAAGATTACACCACGGTCTTCAACTTGCATAATACCATATTGTGATGCTTTTCCTGTTTCAAGTGAAACTAGAACACCTTGGCGACGTCCACCAACTTGTCCAGCGTGTACTGGTTGATAGCAATCGAATGTATGGTTTAAAATACCGTAACCACGAGTTAATGTTAAGAATTCAGTTGTGTAACCAATTAAACCACGTGCTGGGACCATGAAAGTAAGGCGAACTTGACCGTTTCCGTTATTCACCATATCTAACATTTCACCTTTACGTGCACCCATAGATTCCATAATAGAACCAGTGTATTCTTCAGGTACATCGATTTGTACGCGCTCTACAGGCTCACATCTTACGCCATCAACTTCTTTAATGATTACTTCTGGTTTAGATACTTGTAGTTCATAACCTTCACGACGCATGTTTTCAATTAGGATAGATAAGTGTAATTCCCCACGTCCAGATACGATCCACGCATCAGGAGAATCTGTATTATCTACACGTAAACTTACATCTGTTTCTAATTGTGAACGAAGACGCTCTTCAATTTTACGAGATGTAATGTACTTACCTTCACGACCTGCAAATGGGCTGTTATTTACAAGGAACGTCATTTGTAGTGTTGGCTCATCAATACGTAATAATGGTAATGCATCTTCATGCTCAACCGGACATACCGTTTCACCAACGTTAATGTCTTCCATACCAGAAACAGCTACTAAATCTCCAGCTTTTGCTTCTTCAATTTCTTGACGCTTTAATCCAATGTAACCGAATAATTTTGTTACGCGGAATTGTTTTACAGTTCCGTCAACCTTCATTAATGCAACTTGTTGTCCAACTTTCATTGTACCGCGGAATACACGGCCAACCCCAATACGTCCAACATAGTCATTGTAATCAAGAAGTGCTACTTGGAATTGAAGTGGCTCTTCGCTGTTATCAATTGGTGCTGGAATATGTTCAATAATTGTATCAAATAATGATTTCATATTCTCTTCTTGATTTGCTGGGTTTGAATCTAAGCTTGCTGTTCCGTTCATTGCTGATGCAAATACAACTGGGAACTCTAATTGATCTTCGTTTGCACCAAGTTCAATGAATAAGTCGATTACTTCATCAACTACTTCATCAGGACGAGCGAAGTCACGGTCAATTTTGTTTACAACTACGATTGGAGTTAAGTTTTGCTCAAGAGCTTTCTTTAAAACAAATCGTGTTTGTGGCATACAACCTTCATATGCATCAACAACAAGTAAAACGCCATCAACCATTTTCATAATACGTTCTACTTCTCCACCGAAGTCAGCGTGACCAGGTGTATCTAAAATGTTAATTCTTTTATCTTCATAGTGAATCGCAGTATTTTTCGCTAAAATTGTAATACCACGTTCTCTTTCTAGATCATTTGAATCCATTGCGCGTTCTTCAACGTGTTCGTTCGCACGGAAAGTCCCCGCTTGACGTAATAACTGGTCAACAAGTGTTGTTTTACCATGGTCAACGTGGGCAATAATTGCTATATTACGTAAATCTTGTCGTTTTTTCAACATGTCCAACTCCTAATGTCTTTTTAATCCTTCTCTATTATAAGAGCGAAGGGGATACAATAGCAATTAAAATAAAATCAAGAATGAAAATATAGTTGTATTCTTACTTTTGTGAAAGTAAAATGGGATTGGAGGGTGAAGAAATGGAACACATTCAATATCGCTTTTTATTAACTGCAATTATCGGTGTTATCTTCTTAATCGGTATCGGCATTATGGTTGCTGAAAATAGTCCCATCGGTGTTATTATTTGCATTATCGGCACATTTGTTACAGTTGGATACGGTTTTGTAACAAAAAGAAAAATGCGTAAATCGCAATAACGTCAAAAAGTAAGAAGCGTGAATACAGCCTCTTACTTTTTTTGTTACTCCGCTATATATCGTAACACCTCTTCATACACCCCTGGTTTTGCAACCAATACGCTGCTCTTCTCTACTATAGAAAGCTGTGCTCCAGAAAATGTCGTCACCTTACCTCCAACTTCCTCTACAATTATCTGTCCCCCACCAAAATCCCATGGTGATAATCTCGGCGTTACATATGCATCTATTCTTCCTGTTGCAACATACACCATCTCTAACGCTGCACAGCCATATGATCTCGTGCCTCTTGCTCGCTTAACAAGTGCCATCATACTTTCCTTATTAAGCAATGGGTTATCAGTAAGCCATATCGCATTTAAAGCTACAATCCCTTGCTCTACAGTCCCTTTTCTCAATAGGGGTATTGGTACTTCATTACAAAATGCTCCAGCTCCCTTGACCGCATGGTATAGTTCATCATGAACTGGATCATAAATGAGTCCTACCTTTCCGATACCGTTCTCATAAATTCCAATTGAAATTGCGAAATTTCTTTTTTGATGAACAAAGTTCATTGTGCCATCAATTGGATCAATTAACCAAACAACCCCATCAGAAGAAGTTACCTCATCTCCATAACCTTCTTCTCCTAAAATATTATGGTTCGGGAATGTTTCTTTAATTTTCCCAATTAAAAACTGTTCTATTTCTCGGTCCATATTTGTTACTAAATCAGCTGCATTGGATTTCGTTTCTATAATAAGTGCTTTTTCCATTGATGCCATTAAAAACTCTCCCGCATCTCGAATCCACTGTTTGGCGTGTGCATCGATGTCTTTCCATACTTCTTGCATGTTTAAACACTCCGATCTATACTGTTCACAGAAAAAACGAACCCTTTATAAGGTTCGCACCAACTAATTTTTTATACATATACTATTATTACGCTTCTAAACGGATCATTTCAAGTCTTAACACTTCTAACTTTTGTACACACTCTTCTTTTTTCTGTTTATCATTTTCCATCATCGCATCATATAAAGTTGCTAATTCATAATCTAGCTCCAAACGTAGCACCGGTATTCTCTTTTCAGCATCTGTTCTCTTTAACGCATTAATCACCTGTCTCATATTATTTGCCTCCTCCCAATATTCGTCTGCCCTCGGACTAGAATTAATTCAATTTTCTGATTTTTTGTTTTATACTATACTATGTTGGATAAATCATCTATGCAACAAAATTATATTTTTTTATTTAAATTTTTTTGTGCTGTTTTTTTTATGAATAGTACAAGCTATGCTAAAATAAAAGCAAAATAGGAGTTGGAGGAACAATCATGACACTACAAACATTCAAATCAACTGATTTTGAGGTCTTTACAGTTGATGGTCTCGAAGAACGAATGAGTGCAATTAAAACGAACATTCATCCTAAGCTAGAAGCTTTAGGGGAACAGTTTGCAGCGTATTTATCTAAACAAACTGATGAGAACTTTTTTTATCATGTAGCAAAACATGCACGTCGCAAAGTCAATCCACCAAACGATACTTGGGTTGCTTTTTCAACAAATAAACGAGGATATAAAATGCTGCCACATTTCCAAATTGGATTATGGGGTACTCATGCCTTCATATACTTTGGTTTAATCTATGAGTGTCCACAAAAAGTGGAGACGGCTCACGCCTTCTTAGAACATTTAAATGATTTAAAAACAAATATTCCAAATGACTTCGTTTGGTCCATTGACCATACTAAACCAAGTGTAAAATTACATAAAACACTTGAAACAGAAGACTTACAAAAGATGATTGAACGCCTAGCTACTGTGAAAAAAGCAGAATTATTAGTTGGTATTCATATATCACCAGAGGAGTTTTCAGCAATGACCAACGAACAATTCCTTGCTAAGATTGAATCTACGATGCAATCACTCCTTCCTTTATATGCACTTTGTAATCGATAGTAGAAAACGGACAATTTATATTGTCCGTTTTTAGTTGTTATCACATTATATCACTTCAGTTTTTATTTTTCAAAATATTTTTTACATTTTTACAAGCTTTTGTTCTTCCGTTTCTTTCGCCCTTTGAATCGCACGGTATATAGAATACCCACTTACTTCTTGAAACTCTTTATCAATTTTCTTTTCTTCTGCTTTCGATGGAACAATCTCTTTAAAACGACGATATAATCCCATTAATTCTTCTCTTATAATTCCTTTTTCGTATGCTTTCTCAATTGCTTCATAAAACTTCACAATTGTAACCATTTCCTCATTTGACCAATCATAATCTAACGGATATTGATATTCCATTTCGCACCTCATTTATCATTTCTTCATATTTCAATATGCTATCTTAAAGGGATTTTTTTCTTCTTCACTATAGCCACTTTGCATTATACACTATTTATTCATTATGATGGAATTGTCTTCCTCTATATGTTAATTAGAAATAACTATTTAACATACCCACTGTAATAATATTTTTTTCTATACATCTATAATTATTGGTGATATAATGCTTTTGTTTTATAGAAAATAAAGTGAACCTACCATCTCAAAAACGCTTTTGTGATTGGCAGAAAAACAAGTCTCATTCTAAAAAGCACTTAACTTTTTTAGAACAAGATTATATAAAACAAACTCTAATAAATATTATGAAAAAGAAGGGGTGTATAGATTGTCCCAATACGAAACACCATTGTTTACCGCTTTAGTTGAGCACAGTAAGCGAAATCCAATTCAATTCCATATTCCTGGTCATAAAAAAGGACAGGGCATGGATCCTACATTTCGCGAATTTATTGGGCATAATGCATTAGCAATTGATTTAATTAACATTGCGCCGCTCGATGATTTACATCATCCAAAAGGTATGATTAAAGAAGCACAAGATTTAGCAGCCGCTGCATTTGGTGCGGATCATACTTTCTTTTCTATTCAAGGTACAAGTGGTGCAATAATGACAATGGTGATGAGCGTTTGCGGTCCTGGTGACAAAATCCTAGTGCCACGAAACGTGCATAAATCAGTAATGTCAGCTATTATTTTCTCAGGTGCAAAACCGATTTTCATGCATCCTGAAATCGATCCAAAACTTGGAATTTCACATGGAATTACAATTCAATCTGTCAAAAAGGCACTTGAAGAGCATTCAGATGCGAAAGGCTTACTTGTTATTAATCCAACATACTTCGGCTTTGCTGCGGACTTAGAACAGATTGTACAATTAGCACATTCTTACGATATCCCTGTATTAGTTGATGAGGCTCATGGTGTTCACATTCATTTTCACGAAGAATTGCCGATGTCAGCGATGCAAGCCGGTGCAGATATGGCGGCAACAAGTGTTCATAAATTAGGAGGATCTTTAACACAAAGTTCTATTCTTAATGTGAAGGAAGGCCTTGTGAACGTAAAACATGTTCAATCTATTATTAGCATGCTTACGACGACATCAACTTCTTACATCTTGTTGGCATCCCTAGATGTTGCTAGAAAACGTCTTGCTACAGAAGGAACAGCACTCATAGAACAAACAATACAATTAGCGGAACATGTTCGTGGAGCTATTAATGCTATTGAGCATCTTTACTGTCCTGGGAAAGAAATGCTAGGTACGGATGCTACTTTTAACTATGATCCTACAAAGATAATTGTATCTGTAAAAGATTTAGGTATTACAGGTCATCAAGCTGAAGTATGGCTTAGAGAGCAATATAACATTGAAGTAGAACTCTCAGATTTATACAACATACTATGTCTTGTCACTTTTGGGGATACAGAAAGTGAGACAAATACACTTATTGCAGCATTACAAGATTTAGCAGCAACATTTAGAAGTCAAGCCGATAAGGGTGTTCAAATCCAAGTAGAAATTCCCGAAATACCAGTGCTAGCACTTTCTCCTAGAGATGCTTTTTATTCGGAAACAGAAGTTATTCCATTTGAAAATGCAGCAGGTCGTATAATAGCTGATTTCGTTATGGTTTATCCGCCAGGGATTCCAATCTTTACTCCGGGGGAAATTATTACACAAGATAACTTAGAGTATATTCGTAAAAACTTAGAAGCGGGTTTACCTGTACAAGGTCCCGAAGATATGACATTACAAACATTACGTGTGATTAAAGAGTACAAGCCTATCAGTTGATAGGCTTTTTTTTCACCCTTTTTTCCTTTTCTCATACGATATTAAGTAATGTAATGTATAGGTGGGGATACTATTATGATTGTAATAGGCCGTTCTATTGTACATCCTTATATCACAAATGAATATGAGCCATTTGCAGCTGAGAAACAACAAATTTTATCTATAATGGCAGGAAATCAAGAAATTTATTCCTTCCGAACATCTGATGAACTCAGCTTTGATCTAAATTTGCGCGTTAATATTATTACTTCTGCATTAGAACTTTTTCAAAGTGGCTTTCAGTTTCGCACATTTCAACAATCCTTTTGCAACCCCCAGTATTGGAGAAGAACATCACTTGGAGGATTCGAGCTCCTTCCAAACATACCCCCTTCCATTGCCATACAAGATATTTTCAAAAACGGAAAACTGTATGGAACTGAATGTGCCACCGCTATGATTATTATTTTTTACAAAGCTTTACTATCATTGTATGAGGAAGAAACTTTCAACCGTCTCTTTGCAAACCTTTTACTTTATACGTGGGACTACGATCAAGATTTAAAGCTCATAACAAAAACAGGTGGCGACCTGGTCCCAGGTGATCTCGTTTATTTTAAAAATCCACAAGTGAATCCAGCTACAATCGAGTGGCAAGGAGAAAATACAATCTATTTAGGAAATTTCTTTTTTTACGGACATGGTGTAGGTGTAAAAACAAAAGAAGAAATTATATACTCATTAAATGAACGACGAGTCCCTTACGCTTTTATTTCAGCTTTTTTGACCGATACTATTACCCGCATTGATAGCCGTCTCATGAGCCACTACGCTTCTCCTAGCGCTCCACAGACATCCATAGGATTTATTCCGATTAGAGATGATGCAATCGTTGCAACAGTTGGCCATACAACTACAATTTATTAAAAAAGCGCCTACATATGTAGGCGCTTTTTCTTATTTAAGCTTTTGTATGTTCCTTATGGTCACATTCGCAATGAGATCCACATTTTCCGTATAGTACTGTTGATTTTTCATCTTCAAAATGTCCGATTGTTCCTTCACATACTTGGCATACGATTGTTCCCATTTTTCATTTCCCCCTGAGTTTTAATAATAATCTACTTATTTATAATTAAGCTTTCGCCTTATCTTTATTAGCACAGTCACAATTTGTACCACATTTTCCGTAAAGCACTGTCGTCTTTTCATCTTCAAAATGACCGATTGTTCCTTCACATACTTGACATACGATTGTTCCCATTTTTCATTTCCCCCTAAGTTTATGGTCCTAAAAACTTTTAGCTGTCCATTTCCTATTAATTATTGGGCTTTTGTATGCTCTGTGTGATCACATCCGCAAGATCCACATTTCCCGTAAAGTACCGTTACTTTCTCATCCTCAAAATGTGCAATTGTACCTTCACAATCTTGACATACGATTGTTCCCATTTTTCATTTCCCCCTAAGTTTTATAATCCCAAAAACTTTTGTAACCGCTTAACTTTCTGTCTTTATTTTAATATGTTATACTTTTTACGTCAATAGGTTTTTAGTATAACACATTAATTATTTTAACTTTAAATTAGTATGCGATATTCAAACAAAAAAAACAGCCATATTTATACGTACGACTGTTTTACATTATTTATTCCTCATATTCCGCATGCAAAGATGTAGATGGAACTAGAAATGAGAAAAACTGAGCTAACTCTGCTGCTTCGCCTTCTGATCCTAATTTGAAAATTTCCTGCAAATATTGAACATTCTCTACATCATCTCGTCCAAGTAAAGTAGACCTCCCTGTTTGCATACAAATAATGAGTGGCTTTCCAAAAAACATATTTGTATAAATAATACCAAAATCATACCGAGTATCGTGTGTCATAAACCCCAAAAATCGTACCTTCACACTTTCATGCTCATCATACAATTTTTCAAACATCGGTTTCCACCTTTCTACATCGCCTTTCATTAAGTATATTAAACAAAAAAAGGAATACTCCTTTTAATTGTCAAAAAATTCAGTAGGATGTAAAATGATAGTATTCTACTAAGTTAGGGGGAACTTATATGCAGCATGCCTATATTACGCTTGTACCTAAATCCAATCAACAATCTGTTTCAATAGATGATATAAAACAACTTTTTCTTTACTATCAAACAGTTACTTCCAAAACTGGTGTTCAAATTAATTATGCTTATACAAATACCGCTTTTCCTTATGAAATTTTAGACACATCAGCAACAACATTAAAACTACAATCTACTCACGATCGATATGACTCCATTTATGTTGGTGTCGGTATAGAAAAGGAACAATTTTTTATTCAGATTTCTTTACCACCTAATGCAACATTTGGTGATAAAGGAAAAGCCAATGAATTTTGCCGTTTTCTAGCGAAGAAATTAGAAGGAGAATTACAATTATTTAATGGAAGAACAATGTATTTCTATAAACGTTAATTTAAAAACAAAAATAAATGATTAAAAAGATCATACTATTTGTGCAAGTAAGAAGCATTGCTTTTCTCCTTGCACTTAGTATGACATACGCTATTACATACGCTAAGTACAAAAATATAAGAAAAAGAAAAATTTTATAATGAAGTTTATCACGACTTGATAATAATAACACTGCTGAAAATCCACTCCACAAAACTAAATGAAAAAATGAAGCTAGCGTAATTTTCATAGCGTTCCCCCCTTCTTCTTCCTATTATATGCTTCAGCTCTTTCTTTTTAGTATTTTTAAGGTTTAATCCCCTATTTATTACATTTATTCCATAAAAATAACCATCTTTTTCATGCAAATTCCTTATATTTCTTATTAATATGGATTATTGGACTGTCACATGGTATTGTATAATCCTAAAGAATTATATACAGAAAGGAATTAACAAAAAGTGGTATTTAGTAATTTGTTTTTCTTGTGTCTTTTTCTACCTGCAATTCTTTTTGTATACTACTCAGTACGGAAAGAATTACAAAACATAGTTCTTCTATTATTTAGTTTATTATTTTATGCTTGGGGAGAACCAATATATGTCTTCCTAATGCTTTTTTCTATTTTCATCAACTATTGGTTCGGAATTTGGCTTAATAAAGACCGACTGTCTAGTGCAAATAGAAAACTCATCCTTACTATAGCAATCGTTGTCAATACTGCTATACTCGGATATTTTAAATACGCTAATTTCTTAGTAGATAATATAAATGGAATTTTTCATACAAACATTGTACTCGAAAAAATCCCCTTACCAATTGGAATCTCATTTTTCACTTTCCATGCAATGAGTTATATTATTGACATTTATAAGAAAAAAGTAGAAGCCCAGCGAAATCTATTTGATCTCGCACTATACTTTACTATTTTCCCGCAATTAGTAGCAGGACCAATTGTTCGATATAATACAATCGCTTTTCAATTACATGTTAGAACAGTTAATGCTGACAAGTTTTCAGAAGGAATTCGTCGTTTTATCATTGGGTTAGGAAAAAAAGTTTTAATTGCGAATCAATTGGGAGCTATTGCTGATGAAATATTTGCGATGGATCCAGCAACAATGAGCGTATCTACCGCTTGGATTGGCGCAATCGCTTACACATTACAAATTTATTTCGACTTTTCAGGTTACAGTGATATGGCAATTGGATTAGGAAAAATGTTTGGATTTGATTTCTTAGAAAACTTCAATTACCCATATATCTCCAAATCCATCTCTGAATTTTGGCGTCGTTGGCACATTTCACTTGGTTCTTGGTTCCGTGATTATGTTTATATTCCATTAGGCGGGAATCGCGTATCTACTTGGAAAATCTATCGTAATCTCTTCATTGTATGGGCGTTAACCGGATTTTGGCATGGAGCTAGTTGGACATTTATGATTTGGGGTATTTATTACGGATGTTTAATCGCTTTAGAAAAGGCTGGTTTCGAAAAAATATTACAAAAATTATGGTGGCCGATTCAACACGTATACGTTATGTTTTTAGTGATTATTGGTTGGGTGTTCTTCCGCGCTGATAATTTTAGCTACTGTTCTAAATTTTTACAAGCAATGTTCGGATTAAATGGATCGTTAACTGACATTACAAGTTATTTCTATGTAATGAATTACTGGGGAATCTTTATACTTGCTATTATTACATCAGCTCCAATTTTCTCTTGGATCAAGAATTTATTAGCAAATAAGAAGGTAGTCATTTTTTCTCCACTTTATTACTTGAGTGTTTTAATTATAACTATGATGTATTTAACAAATGCAACTTACAATCCATTTATCTACTTCCGCTTCTAAAGGAGGGCTAACTATGAAAAATTTCACTAATCGTATATTAATTACAGGATTTCTCACTATTATTTTTGGAATGTGTATATGGACCGGAAAAATAATATATTGGGATAAAAAAAGTTTTTCTGATTTTGAAAATAGAGAATTAGCTTTAAATCCAGTCCTAACTATCGATACTATAAAATCCGGAAAATATTTCAAAGATACTGAATTACACTTTACAGATCACATTGCAGCACGAGACAGATTTATTGAAACATACACAAAGCTACAAATGAAATTCAATCGAACTTTCGTAAATAACAATTATGTTGCAGATGACGGTTTCATTTTATCTGCACCTACAAAGATAGATATGCGTGAGCAAATTAAACAATCTGTTAATGAATTAGAAAACTTACAAACTCAATTTCCAAAAACAGAATTTTATTTCTTGTTAGCACCAAGTAAACTAACGGCATTCTCGTATAAATATCCGCCATATGTAGATCGTGGATACGATCAAAAACATCGCGATTATTTTGTACAAGAGTTACAGAAAATAAATTTCCCTGTTATTGATGTTCTTCCTGCTTTTCAAAAAGAATTTACTCATGAACAATTAGAAGATCTATACTTTAAAACCGATCACCATTGGAATATGAAAGGTGCATTTTATGCATACGAACAAACAATGAATCACATTACTAATGAATCTAAAATATTTAAAGGTAATGCTGTTAATCGAGATGATTATAAAATAACTACAGAAAAACCGAATGGACAATTTATCGGTAGTTGGAATAAACAACTGTATAATTTAATAAAAACACCTGAAACAGTCCCATATGTACAATTAAAGCAAAACCCAAATATGTGGGATAATTACACTGTGTATCTCGGTCCAAAATCAGAAGAATCGCAGCAAATGCCGATGAAGGAATTCTTTGCAGTGGGCAAAAATAAGCTTTCACCAGACTATAGTTCTGTTTATCAAACAGACTATGCACAAATAAATATCTTAAATCCAGATGCAAAAAACAAACTACATGCTGTCATTATTAAAGATTCTTATGCAGATGCAACTTATCCTTTATTTGCACAAGAGTTTGAACAAACAACATTTATTGATCCACGATTTGCGGCAAGCAAAAATGTAAAACAAGACCTCGAAAAACTAAATGCTGATATCGTGTTATTCCTTTATAATGACACTAGTACAAATAAAGAAATGTATCAATTTGAAAATAAAGAATAAAAACAAGAGGTGAATCGAAGGGATTCACCTCTTGTTTTTCTATGCATATAACACATAAAAAAAACGTCTTCTAAATTTAGAAGACGTTTTTTTTTAATTATTTTACAATGTGAATTGGCATTCCAAGAGCAACTTCAGCTGCTTCCATTGTGATTTCACCTAATGTTGGGTGAGCGTGGATTGTTTGAGCGATATCTTCCGCTGTCATTCCAGCTTCGATAGCTAAACCAATCTCAGAGATAATATCAGAAGCGCCTGCACCTGCAACTTGAGCACCTACAAGAAGACCGTCTTCTTTGCGTGTTACAAGTTGTAAGAAACCGTCAGTGCTGTTTAATGATAACGCACGACCGTTTGCAGCGAATGGGAACTTAGATACAGCTACTGTCATTCCTGCTTCTTCTGCTTGTTTTTTAGTGTAACCAACAGATGCTAATTCTGGATCAGTAAAGCATACTGCTGGAATTCCGATGTAATCGATTGCTGATGCATGGCCACTAATTGCTTCAACAGCTACTTTACCTTCGTAAGAAGCTTTGTGAGCTAATGGTGGTCCAGGAACGATATCACCGATTGCATAGATGTTTGGTACGTTTGTACGACATTGCTCATCGATTTCGATGATGCCGCGGTCAGTCATTTTAACTCCAACTTGCTCAAGACCGATTTCTTGAGTGTTTGGACGACGACCTACAGTTACTAATACGTAATCTGCTTCTACAGTTTGGATTTCACCTTTAACTTCAAAGCTAACTTTTACGCCAGTTTCTGTTTCTTCAACGCCTTTAGCCATAGCTTTTGTATGGATATTAACGTTACCTTTCTTTTGAAGAGCACGTTTAACAACAGAGCTCATAGCTTTTTCGAAACCAGCTAAGATTTCGTCGCCAGCTTCTACTACAGTAACTTCTGTACCGAAGTTAGCATATGCAGTACCTAATTCCATACCGATGTAACCGCCGCCGATTACAACAAGTTTTTTAGGAATTTCAGGTAAGCTTAAAGCACCTGTAGAGTTGATAACACGTTTAGAGTATTTGAATCCAGGAATTTCGATTGGTGTAGAACCAGTTGCAAGAACAGCATTTTTAAACGTATACGTTTGAGCTGCTTCTTCAGTCATTACACGTAATGTGTTAGCATCTACGAAGTAAGCTTCACCGCGAATGATTTCAACTTTGTTACCTTTAAGAAGGCCTTCAACACCGCCAGTTAATTTCTTAACTACGCCGTTTTTCCATTCTTGAACTTTTGTAAAGTCAACTTTTACGTTCTCTGCAGTGATACCCATGTCATCAGAATGCATTGCATTCTCATAACGATGACCTGCATTGATTAACGCTTTTGAAGGAATACATCCAACGTTTAAGCATACGCCACCAAGGTTAGCCTTTTCAATAATTGCTACCTTTTGACCTAATTGTGCTGCACGAATTGCCGCAACGTATCCACCAGGACCTGCACCAACAACGACTGTATCTAATTCAATTGGGAAATCTCCTACTACCATTGTTATTACGCCTCCATTACTAATAATTGTGGGTCATTCAATAGACGTTTAATTTGGTTTAATGCTTTTTGAGCAGTTGCGCCGTCAATTAAACGATGGTCAAAGCTTAGAGATAATGCTAATACTGGAGCTGCAACGATTTCACCGTTTTTCACAACTGGCTTCTCAGCGATACGGCCGATACCAAGGATTGCTACTTCTGGGTGGTTGATAACTGGAGTGAACCATTGTCCACCTGCAGAACCAATGTTTGTAATTGTGCAAGAAGCACCTTTCATTTCAGCCGGAGCTAAACGACCTTCACGTGCTTTACCAGCAAGATCATTGATCTCGTTAGAAATAGTGAAGATTGATTTACGATCTGTATCTTTAACAACTGGTACTAATAGACCTTTATCTGTATCAGCTGCGATACCGATGTTGAAGTAATGTTTATGAACGATTTCTTGAGAAGCATCGTCTAAAGCAGTATTCAACATTGGGAATTCACGTAATGCAGATGTTAAAGCTTTAACAACGTATGGAAGGTAAGTTAATTTAATACCTTTGTCAGCTGCAACAGCTTTGAACTTCTTACGGTGAGCAACAAGCTCAGTTACATCAACTTCATCCATTAATGTTACGTGAGGAGCTGTGTGCTTAGAGTTAACCATTGCTTTTGCAATCGCTTTACGGATACCACTCATTTTCTCACGAGTTTCTGGATATTCACCAGCTGGGATTGGTTGTGCTTTTGGTGCTTCTTCTTTCGCTGCTGCTGGAGTAGCTTCTACTGCTGCTGGAGCCTCAGTTGCTGCTACTGCTTGTCCACCATTTGCAAATGCATCGATGTCAGCTTTAACGATACGGCCGTTCTTACCAGAACCAGCTACTTTATGAATGTCTACACCGTTTTCACGAGCATATTTACGAACAGATGGCATAGCGATTACGCGCTCATTTACTACTTCTGCAGTTGCTGCTGGAGTAGCTTCCGCTGCTGGAGCTTCTACTGCTGCTTCTTCAGCTTTTGGAGCTGCATCATGATCGTCACCTTTAAATTTAAGGTTTTCGTATCCAGGAGCATCAAATTTAATTAATGTATCTCCTACAATTGCAACTGTTCCTTCTTCTACAAGTACTTCAAGTACTTTACCTTTAACAGGAGAAGGGATTTCTACTACTGCTTTATCATTTTGTACTTCAAGAAGTACATCGTCTTCGTTTACTTCATCGCCTGGTTTAATAAACCATTTTACGATTTCACCTTCGTGGATACCTTCACCGATATCTGGTAGTTTAAATTCAAATGCCACGGAATTCAGCCCCCTGATTCATTTCATTATTATGGAATATGTACAAAAGAAACCAGCATGTGCTGATTTCTTTTGCACATGAAAAGCTAAAAATTAGAAGTTCATTACTTTGTTAACAGCTTCAACAATATCTTTATGGTTTGGTAACCATACGCTCTCAGCTTGAGAGAATGGGAATACTGTATCAGCAGCTGCAACACGTACAACTGGAGCTTCTAAGTTTAAGATTGCACGGTCGTTAATTTCCGCTACAACGTTAGCTGCAATACCAGCTTGTTTTTGCGCTTCTTGAACTACAACTACGCGGCCTGTTTTTTCAACAGAAGCGATGATTGTTTCGATATCTAATGGTTGAACTGTACGTAAGTCAACAACCTCTAAAGAGATACCTTCTTTTTCAAGTTCTTCAGCAGCTTTTAATGCAGCGTGAACCATAGCACCGTAAGCGATAACAGATACATCTGTACCTTCACGTTTGATATCAGCTTTACCTAAATCAATTGTGTATTCGCCTTCTGGTACATCTTGACGGAATGAACGGTACAATTTCATATGCTCTAAGTAGATAACTGGATCGTTGTCACGAATCGCAGAGATTAAAAGACCTTTTGCATCGTATGGAGTAGATGGAATAACAACTTTTAGACCAGGTTGTTGAGCCACTAATCCTTCTAAGCTATCAGCATGTAGTTCAGGAGTATGAACACCGCCACCGAATGGAGAACGAACTGTTACTGGAGCAGTCCAACGTCCACCAGAACGGTAACGCATACGAGCTAATTGACCAGAAATTGAATCCATTACTTCATAAACGAAACCGAAGAATTGGATTTCTGGAACTGGACGGAAACCTTCTAATGCAAGTCCAACTGCAAGTCCACCAATACCAGACTCTGCAAGTGGAGTATCCATTACACGATCTTCACCGAATTCAGCTTGTAAACCTTCAGTAGCACGGAATACACCGCCGTTTACACCAACGTCTTCACCAAACACAAGTACGTTAGGGTCATTTTTCATTTCAACGCGTAAAGCATCAGTGATTGCTTGAATCATTGTCATTTGAGCCATGGCTTACTTCGACTCCTTTTCTTTGTAAATTTCATATTGTTCAGCTAAGTTGTAAGGCATTTTTTCGTACATGATTTCCATTAAATCAGTAACTTTTTGTTTTGGAGCTTGGTCAGCCTTAGCAATTGCTTGTTTGATATCTTCTTTTGCTTCTTCGATTACTTTCTCTTCAACTTCTTGAGACCATAGGCCTTTGTTTTCTAAGAATGCACGGAAGCGTACGATTGGATCTTTTTGTTCCCATTCGTTCTCGATATCTTTTGTACGGTAACGAGTTGGGTCATCACCAGCCATTGTATGTGGACCGTAACGGAATGTTAAAGTCTCGATTAAAGTAGGGCCTTCTCCGTTTACTGCACGCTCACGAGCGAAAGCAGTTGCTGCGTATACAGCTAATGGATCCATACCGTCTACTTGAATTCCGTAAATACCTGCTGCTACTGCTTTTTGTGCTACAGTTTTAGCTGCAGATTGCTTTTCTACTGGAGTAGAGATTGCATAACGGTTGTTTTGTACAACGAAGATTGCTGGAGCTTTGAATGCACCCGCAAAGTTCATACCTTCGTAGAAGTCACCTTGTGAAGCACCACCGTCACCAGTGTAAGTAATTGCAACAGATTTTTTACCACGTAGTTTCATACCTAACGCAACACCAGCAGTTTGGATGATTTGCGCACCGATGATGATTTGTGGAGCAAGCGCATTTACATTCTCAGGCATTTGGTTACCCATGAAATGTCCACGAGAGAATAAGAATGCTTGGTATAATGGTAAACCGTGCCATACTAATTGTGGCACATCACGATATCCTGGTAAGATGAAATCTTCTGCTTCAAGTGCGAAATGACTTGCTAATTGAGAAGCCTCTTGTCCAGCTGTTGGTGCGTAGAAACCTAAACGTCCTTGACGGTTTAAAGAAATAGAACGTTGATCTAGTACGCGAGTATACACCATACGGCGCATTAATTCTTTTAATTGATCATCAGATAATTCAGGCATAGCTGCTTCATTCACAACTTCGCCTTTTTCATTTAAAATTTGTAATGTCTCAAATTGAGCTGCGATAGCTTTCATTTGCTCATCAACATTAAATAGGGTCTTTTTTGTTTTAGTACCCATTCCGTTCACCTCTTCCTCTCTTGAACCATATTCTGAAACGCTTTCACTATCTATTAGCTAGACTGAAAACGCAACAATGTAAACCAACAAATTTATTTGTCGGTTGAGAATAATTTTGTGTACCTAACAATCTGTACTAATGTTTTTTCAGAAACATATTAATACAATCTTGATCACGTTTTTTAGTTTACAACTATTCTAATTACGATGTCAATTACTTTGAATACGTTTTTTTATAAATAATCTGCAGGTTTCTTCTACACAAACGTGTTTTTATTTTTCACATCTGTATTAGTAAGCATTAACCTACTGTTATATTATTCCCTTTTTAACTTGTTTTTTCTCTTAGAATAATATGTAAACGATTTAATTCTCTTTAGTTTTTCTCTCTTCTTAACAAAAATATACAAACTCTTCTTCCTTTTATAGGTAATTACCCATACATTTCTACCCTTCGCTCCATACATTATAGTAACCGCAGTATTAGCGGGAAATGATAAAGGAGGTCATCTCATGTACGGATACTCATATTGCTATCCAACTTGTTCATATCCTTCCTACGGTTATGGCGGTTCTTGTGGCGGATCTGGACGCGGCTTCGCCTTAATCGTTGTGTTGTTTATTCTTTTAATTATCGTTGGTGCTGCTTGCATTCGCTAATGTAAAATGAAACAACTATGGAAAGAAACAGACGGCTTTGCCGTCTTTTCTTTTTATTACATTCATATTCTATAGTAGAACGCTTTCCAAAGCGCTTCCCCTACTTGTCGATGACTTTTTTCATCTCCTTTGGTAGACTAAAGAAGAAAGGAGAGATTACATATGCTTACAATGAAAGATGTAATTCGCGAAGGAGATCCTATTTTGCGAAACGTTGCAGAAGAGGTATCACTACCGGCGAGCGAAGAAGATACAACTACACTTAAAGAGATGATTGAATTTGTAATAAATAGCCAAGATCCTGAAATGGCTGAAAAATATAGTTTACGCCCTGGAATCGGATTAGCAGCTCCGCAAATCGGTATTTCAAAGAAAATGATTGCGGTTCATGTAACTGATACAGACGGTACGTTATATAGTCATGCATTATTCAACCCAAAAATCATTAGTCATTCTGTTGAACGTACATATTTACAAAGCGGGGAAGGCTGTCTATCAGTGGACCGCGAAGTACCTGGTTATGTCCCTCGTTACACAAGAATTACAGTGAAAGCAACATCTATCAACGGCGAAGAAGTAAAATTACGTTTAAAAGGTTTACCAGCAATTGTATTTCAGCATGAGATCGACCATTTAAATGGTGTTATGTTCTATGACCACATTAATAAAGAAAATCCTTTTGCTGCTCCTGACGATTCAAAACCTCTAGAGCGATAATAAAAAGGCGGGAGTTATCTTCCGCCTTTTTATATGAAATGGGTTCCATATTCACTTATAGCAATCCAGCCCATTTTAAGCCATGATATATGCCGTCTTCACTAACATCCTTTGTCACATGATTTGCAAGTTTTTTCAAGTCTTCATGACCATTCCCCATCACAATACCTGTCCCAACTGCTTCAATCATTTCTAAATCATTTAATCCATCTCCAAATGCATACACTTGTTCACGGTTAAATCCTAATTTTTCAATGAATTTCTCAATTCCTTTTGCCTTCGAACCACCATTCGGAATAATATCCATTGAATATGCATGCCAGCGAATAAAATGAAAGTCTGGGTACTGATTAATAAACTTTTCCTCTTCATTCACTTCACAGAAAAGAAGTGTTTGATAAATATTACGTTTCTCATAAAAATCAGGTTCATATGCCGGATGCTCAAAATTTAAGCTTCCAAAACCTTCTTTCACATAATCATGATATTCCACTGATGCTCTCATTTCTTGATGATCAAGATATACAAGTGGATATCCTTCTTGTTGTGCAAACTGAGTAAACTTATGTAAGGCAGCTGGATGTAACGGATTATTAAATATTACCTCATCTTCAAATACAACGTACTGTCCATTAAAGCTAACATAATTGTGTATATTGAGTTCCTCACGAATATCTTCAAACATAAATGGCGCACGTCCTGTAGCAATTGCTACATGCACACCTTTTTCTTGTAAATGTCTTACTGCATCTCGTGTAGATTGCGGAATCTTCTTATCATGATCTAATAATGTTCCATCAATATCAAAAAAGACAATTTTATCATTCATTTGTCAAAATCCTTTCTGTTACTCTATATTCCTATTTTGATTATCGCTTTTCAAATTCTAAAAAAAAGTATAACATATTAAACATCTGTGAAGAAAGCGTTCACTTTCTGACCTTATTTATGAAACCTGCATATATATATTAGTAAAAAATGTGGATACTTGTTCGTATGAATTTTCTTTTCTATTCTTTCTCATACTATACCTATAACTAGCGGCTACTAATCGTTACTATAGAATGACTTTCCCTGTATGAGAAAGGACAAGATTCAACATTCACTTTTGTCTTCTTTCTTATATCAGAGACGGAGTTTTCACTAGTAATATGCATGTTTAAAATAAGGAAAGGAAGGAGTAATCATGCTGAAGAAGCTGAAGAAAAAGCTTAAGCGTTATTTAAAAGATCTAGTCCGTAAAAAGACAATCGCTTAAATTTTGCCCATTTCGGGCTTTTTCTTCATTCTCATTCGAAAAAACATGAAAATCGTGACTGTTTGCTTTATAATAAGTAACAGATAATGCAAAACATAGACAAGGAGAGGTTTTCCAAATGATTTTTAAAGTATTTTATCAAGACAAAATGACTGAGGTTCCAGTACGTGAAAATACAAAAGTTTTATATTTAGAGGCTACGTCTGAAAAGGATGTTCGTAAGAAATTAAATAAGTTCGCATATAATATCGAGTTCGTTCAGTCTGTTACTGGCAATCATCTTGAATATGAAAAAGAAAACGCTGATTTAACATTAGCGGAAATCGTATAGTCATATGAAATTTCTAAAGAATGATCAAGCAGCCGTTTTTGCTTTAGGTGGACTTGGTGAAATCGGTAAAAATACATATGCTGTTCAATTTCAAGATGAAATTATTATTATTGATGCTGGAATTAAATTTCCAGAAGACGAACTCCTCGGAATCGATTATGTAATACCAGATTACACTTATTTTGTGCGAAACGAAGATAAAATTAAAGGATTATTCATTACACATGGTCACGAAGATCATATCGGTGGAATTCCTTACTTATTACGTCAAGTAAACATCCCGATTTATGGCGGAAAATTAGCAATTGCACTAATCAAAAACAAATTAGAAGAGCACGGATTACTTCGTAAAGCAAAACTTTATGAAATTCAAGAAGATGATGTTATTAAATTTAAAAAGACATCTGTTTCCTTCTTCCGTACAACTCACAGTATTCCAGATTCATACGGAGTTGTTGTGAAAACACCTCAAGGACAAGTTGTTCATACTGGAGATTTCAAATTTGATTTCACACCAGTTGGTGAACCAGCAGACTTAACAAAAATGGCTGAAATCGGAAAAGACGGTGTACTTTGTCTCTTATCTGACAGTACAAACAGTGAAGTTCCAAACTTTACAATGTCTGAGCGCCGTGTTGGTGATAGTATTCAAGATATTTTCCGCAAAGTAGAAGGTCGTATTATCTTTGCAACCTTTGCATCAAATATCCATCGCTTGCAACAAGTTGTTGAAGCGGCTGTTGAAAACAATCGGAAAGTGGCTGTGTTTGGTCGAAGTATGGAAGCAGCGATTGAAATTGGACAAAACCTCGGTTATATTCGCTGTCCGAAGGATACATTCATAGATACAGCTCAACTAAACCGCCTACCAGCTAACAAAGTTGTTATTTTATGTACAGGTAGTCAAGGTGAGCCAATGGCAGCACTTTCACGTATTGCCAATGGTACGCATCGTCAAATTCAAATCATTCCTGGCGACACAGTTGTTTTCTCTTCTTCACCAATCCCTGGTAATACAATTAGTGTAAGCCGTACAATTAACATGTTGTATCGTGCTGGTGCGGATGTAATCCACGGAAAACTGTCAAACATTCATACGAGTGGACATGGCGGCCAAGAAGAACAAAAACTAATGCTTCGCTTAATTAAGCCGAAATATTTCATGCCAATTCATGGTGAATATCGTATGCAACGCATGCATATGAAGTTAGCAAATGATTGTGGTATTCCAGAAGAAAATTGTTTCATCATGGATAATGGAGATGTTCTTGCTCTTCGTTCAGATGAAGCAAGCGTAGCTGGTAAAATCCCATCTGGATCTGTCTATATTGATGGAAATGGTATTGGAGATATCGGTAATATCGTATTACGCGATCGTCGTATTCTTTCTGAAGAAGGACTTGTAATTGTAGTTGTAAGTATTGATATGAAAGAGTTTAAAGTTGCAGCAGGACCTGATATTATCTCACGTGGTTTCGTGTACATGCGCGAAAGTAGTGATTTAATTAATGATGCTCAAACATTAATTACAACTCATTTAGAAAAAGTAATGGAGCGCAAAACAACACAATGGTCTGAAATTAAAAATGAAATTACAGACACATTAGCACCATTCCTATATGAAAAAACGAAACGTCGTCCAATGATTTTACCAATCATTATGGAAATATAAGAAAAAGGACAATACCTTCATGGTATTGTCCTTTTCTCTTATCTTAAAAAGTGTTTAAAACGATCTACTTCATCATCATGACCAATTACAATCAATATATCTCCTGCTTGAATATTTTCCGTAGCTCGAGGAGATACAATTACTTCTTTACCACGTTTAATCGCTACAATATTCAATCCAAACTTCGCACGAATATCTAATTCGATTAAAGAATGACCATCAATTTTTTTATTCGCAATAATCTCTACAATACTATGCTCATCTGAAAGCTCAAGATAGTCTAATACATTACTTGATGCAATATTATTAGCGATCCTTTTTCCCATATCACGCTCTGGGTGCACAATGTGATCTGCCCCTATTTTACTTAACACTTTTTCATGGTAATCATTTTGAGCTTTTACAGTAATATTTTTTACACCTAGCTCTTTTAGAATTAATGTTGTTAAAATACTTGAATTTAAATTGTCTCCAATCGCAACGACTACATGGTCAAAATTACGAATACCAAGACTTTTTAATACCATCTCATCTGTCGAATCTGCAATTACAGCATGCGAAGCTATATTTGCAAACTCATTAATTTTATCCTCATCTGAATCAATTGCCATTACTTCCATACCTAATTGAGCGAGTTCTCGGCAAATACTTCCACCAAAACGCCCAAGCCCAATGACAGCAAATTCTTTCTCTTTTTCACCCACAGGAATTCCTCCAATAACATCGAATACTATGTATTTTTATTGTAACATACTTTAGATTTGCTACAAAAACCTGTATATCATTCTTATTTTTGTTTTTGCATATAAAAATACTGTTGTAAATAAAATGCGATACTGAAAATTAACATACCAAATACAAATATATTTCCAAATGAACTAAATGTTTCAAAAACGAATAATAACGTTTCTTGTCCGAAGAAAGCAAATAATAGTTGTATAAATGCGAATAGCAATGCCAATATGTAATGATGCTGATGGAATAAATAATGCGTTGCACCTAAAAAAGCGATAAACGAAATGATGAAAATCCACCAATTTTCTAAAAACAATTGCCAATCAGTAAAGTGATATCCATTTACTAATATCGCAATAATTCCTATAACTGCCATCGTTGGCACACTCCAAAATAATGCTTGCCCTCTAAAGAAGCGAGTTCCTTTAACATCGCCTTTTTCATGTGCAATGTATGTTAATACTACCGTACTTATATACAAAACTGAAAGAATTGTTAAAACGATAATAAGCCAAAAATGTAATTGATAATACTCATGCTCTATGTTTGTCACGATAGCCGCTAACATACATGGGATTAGCATTCCAGTCCAACCATCTACTTTTCTTTCATTCCAAAACACCGTGTTACCAATCCGTATTCCTAACAACATAAAAATAATGATACCTAGTACAAATAATGTCGTTTTATTCCCTACTAAACTCGTTGAGAAAGCAATTAATCCAATAAATAAAAAGAGAACGAACCCATTCATAATTTCTAATACAGGTGATAAATACCTCTTCACCCATTTATATGTTTCGTCATATTCATGATTATCTGCTAAACGGTAGGCATAAAAACTTATCCCAAAATACACCGCCGCAATAATAACATACGCATATAAAACGAAACACAACATTGCACTGCTAATTTGCACGTAATTCCCCACCCTTTTTTCTATGTTTCACTTTGATTTTACACACTTTTTACACGAAATGTAAACATATATAAGCTAGTTAACTAATCATCTTTTCAATAAGCGATAATGAATAATGAGCAGCGGTTCAAAACCACTGCTCATTACTTTATCTATTTGTATGCCAATGTATATCCAAAACAAATACGAAGGATGTTTACGTATTGGAACTAACAAGTACTCACTTTAATTTTTAGCAAATTTGGCGAACAAGTTTACTTTCTAGTTCCTTTCCACTTCACATATTGATCTAAAAATGCGATAGCTTTCTCAATAGCCTCTTCATCTGGTTTTAATTTTGCGTGGTGCAAACCATATTCTGAATTGACCCCAAGCCAAAACATAAAGCCAGGAATCTCTTGAAGCATATAACCAAAATCTTCCCCTGTCATTGCCTCGGTACATGTAATTACATTCATATCAGTTTGTTCACTTACAAATTGCATAAACTCTCTCGTTAATGCTTCATGGTTATATACTTGATGATACATCGCTCCGTAGTCAATGACCGCTTCACATTGAAAAGAAGCTTCTATACCTGCAACAATTGCCTCAATCCTACTTTTCACACGACTCATTGATTCCACTGATAACGTTCGGATCGTTCCTTCTAACCGAGATTTTTCTGCTATGATATTTTGAACTGTACCACCTGTTATTTTTCCGATTGTAATAACTGCACTATCAAGAGGATTCACATTACGACTAATAACGGATTGAAGTTGTGTAACAAGGTGACTTGCTGCAACAATCATATCATTTGCAGTATGCGGGTAGGCTGCATGTCCACCTTTCCCCTTTAAATCAACATATAACTCTGATGTATTCGCAAATAATAGCCCTTCTTTTGTTGCAATTGTTCCTACAGCGTATTCAGGCGCAATATGAAGACCAAGAATTATATTCGGCTTCCATTCTTTTAACTCTTCACTCTCTAACATAGGAAGAGCCCCTCCTGGACCTTCTTCAGCGGGTTGGAATAGAAACACAAGGTCATCATCTATTCTTTCTGTTACAGCTGCTGTTAGAAGGCCTAAACCGATTGTTGTATGCAAATCGTGTCCACATGCATGCATCATTCCTTCATGAATAGAAGCAAACTCATACCCAGTTTCTTCGGTAATTGGTAAACCGTCTATATCTGCGCGATAACCGATAATTTTTTCTGGATTTTTTCCATTTACTTTAACAATGACACCCGTTTTCCATACTCTCACTTCCACATGCTCATTCGAAAGCGTTCCTATATAATCTAAAATATACTGTTGTGTCTTCCACTCTTTAAATCCAATTTCCGGTATTTTGTGTAAGTCTCTACGTATTTGAATGAATTTGCTTACTGCCATTTTTGCACCTCTATCTATAAAAAGCGTAAGAGCCCGTTATGCTCTTACGCTTTTTTGTTTTTATTTCTCTGGGTTTAATTGACGAAGCTCTTGTTTAATTTCAGTTTTTGCTTTTGTTTTCTCATCAATCTCTTTAATTACACGTGCTGGAGTACCCGCAACAACTGTATATGGAGGCACATCTTCTGTTACAACAGCTCCTGCTGCTACAACTGCACCCTTACCTACTGTAACTCCCTCTAAGACAACTACGTTAGCACCAATTACAACATCATCTTCAACGATAACTGGTTTTGCTGACGGCGGCTCAATAACACCTGCAAGTACTGCACCCGCACCTACGTGACAGTTCTTACCAACAGTTGCACGTCCACCAAGTACCGCATTCATGTCGATCATAGAACCTTCACCAATTACAGCACCGATATTAATCGTAGCATTCATCATAATAACAGCGTTGTCGCCGATTTCAACGTGATCACGAATAATCGCACCTGGCTCAATACGAGCTTTAATACCTTTTAAATCAAGCATTGGAATCGCAGAATTACGACGGTCATTTTCAACAACGTAATCAACAATGTGCTTGCTATTTTCATCAAGAATTGTCTTAATTTCAGACCATTCTCCAAATAATACACCAGACTTTTTATTTACAAATGCTTGTACCGTTTCAGGGAATGTTACTTCTTTTAACTCCCCTTTTATGTATACCTTTACAGGAGTTTTCTTTTCACTTTTTTGAATAAACGAAATAATTTCGTTAGCGTCCATCATTTTCATTCTTGTTGCCTCCTAAATCCATTTATAATGTTACTCTACCAAACGATAGAGCGAGTAGCAAGATAATAATCCTATTTTTCCATTTGAATTTCTTCTATAATTTCTAAAAATGCCCGTACTTGCTTCAATTGTCTGGCCGATTCACTCGTCAATAACCATGTTTCTCTCGTTAATTGAACAGGTGTTTTATACATATTTTCCTGTACTTCTTTTAAAACAGTCGAAGGTAAAAGAGCATAACCTATACCATTTAAAACGAGTTGTTTGCAAGTCTCAATTTGATCAACCACAATCGTTCTCTTAGGTGGATTAGAAAATAAACCATACCACCAATTTTGTATTTGTCCATAATAAGTCGAATCACTTTTAAATTGAATAAATGGTCTATTTGTTTCTTTTAACATCGAAATGTCTTTTATTTCTTTATCCACTAAATAAAGTTCATCTTCAAATAATTGTTGCTTCTGACCTTTGTATTCTTGTGTACCTCTCAATATAGCAACATGAACGTCTCCTTCATAAAATTGCTTTTGCACTTCACTACTCCAGCCAGTAAACAGCGATATTTTCACAGAAGGGTATTTATGTACAAACTTCTTCAAAACAGGAGGAAGCCAATATTGACCAATAACTGATGCAACAGCTATTTTTAATGTTCCGTGAGTTTCTGTTCTAAAAACAGCTAGTTCACTTTTAATATCCTCTTCCTTTTGTAGCATTTCTTTTGCATAATTTGCGACTTTTTCCCCTTCAGGTGTAATGGTCAATCCTTTTTGTGAGCGAATAAAAAACTTCATTCCCCATTGTTTCTCCATAGATTGTAATCGTTGACTAAGCGCAGGTTGTGAAACAAATAAACGTTCCGCCGCTTTTCTCATATTTGATTCCTGAGCTAACACAACCATCATTTGAAAATCATCAATTTGCAACTTTCTCCCTCTTTCCTTAGCTTCCATACACCTTATCTCAATAAGCTTTTCATCCTTAATTTAACTATGTACCCTTATATTTTTTATCTTTTTAAATATAATACATACGCAACTGATATGCACGAAAAAAAGTGACTTCTCCGCTTCTATGAAGTCACTTTTCTCACATTATCGATTATGTTGCCTTACTTTTTTATTTAGCAATTTTAAAATAGCCCGACGTGTTAAAATCCCCTCAAAATACCCCTCTTCATTGACAGCGCAAATAAAAGGATGATCAATTGTCATTTCTAAAGCTTTTGCAAATGAATCTTCTAATTTAAGTACCGGAATGTCTTCCTTCATCACCTGTTCTACTTTCATCTCGTCAAGTCTTTCAAACTCAATGCGTTCTAGCCCTAACATACCGTCTAAAATCATAGCAGTACTAATTAACCCGTGCAATTTATACATCGGGTCCAAAACAGGTATTGCCGAATATCCAGATTTCACAAGAACGAGTAAAGCATGCTCTAAACCATTCCCTATTTGGACGTGTGCTACTTTTTCTGATGAAATCATTAAATCTTTCACAAAAATTTGTTGAAACTCGTCTTTTGGAATACTAATCATATTACATCCCCCATCTTCCCTTTTTCCTGCTTATAATCACCGACTCTATTCACATTTTATGACAGCGTTTTCATATTATTATTTTGTCCTTACTTTTTTTCAAATAAAAACAAAATTACACAGCTATTTTAGCATACAACACAAAAAAAAGACTACCATTCCGGTAGCGCTTAATACCCTTTATTTTTTAATCTGTAAAATAACCTTGTGATTTTTTTATATTGCATCACATCTGTCTTTTTTAAACCATTCTCAATATCTGTAAGTTCTACAGCTAAAATTTCACTCGCATAATTTTGCTGAAACAAAATATCTAGTAACAAACTCTCTTCTTCTTCTGTTAAAACAAATTCCTTTTTCATATACCCCTCTCCTTATACTCGCATCGTTACTCTTATTATATAAAATTTACAGGCTATTTAATAGATGTAATATTCAGTTTTTAGTGGAATTTATATATAAATTGTTTTTTATTTCGTATATCGATTTGCATAACTAAACGCCGCATAAGCATCCGGCTTAATTTTTGCAGTTAATCCCATCGCTTGAATTTTCGCTGTCATATCTAGAATAAATTCTTTTGTTAAACCATCATTTCCGATATCCAAGTGAATTTCCATTATAAATCCAGCCCCATCTTGAGCATATGGATGCAATAAATCCCATATTGTTTGTATATGGTTTGGAGTAAATAGGCATGCGATTTCTTGGCTAAACTGTGTTTCTAAATATATTTTCTCACGTAAAGTTGCTGGCTTATCTTTTACTGATTTATGGTGTAAACACCCCCATGCTCCTTTTCCAACGCGATGAATATGAATCGCCGTAATAAACCTCGTATCCTTTTGATGCGCTTGTGAGTCTGTCCCAATGGATAAGCGATATAAATTTCGTGGATCCTTTTCAATGAAACTACAAATACGGCTAAAGACCATATCAAAATTCAAATGTCTCTCTGAAACATTATAAAATGTATGTTCACCGGCCACATAGTCACGTCCTTTCAATTAGACAGACTTTTCGTATTCTCATTGTATGGGACAAAAATAAAAATTATAACTTCCTATCCTTTATTCGTTTCAATATTTCGAATTACATAATGGCAAACTTGGCATGTATAAATTACATTTTGATTCGATTGAGCCGTTAATACATGAATAATCTCAGCAGAATTGTGACAGTTAGGACAAATCACAACCGGTAAACGTTCCATACAACACACCTCCTCATTATTTTTATCCCACTATTTGCTATCCGTAAACATCCAATTGGTGATGGCTAATAATCAGAATAGGACGAAGAAACCCCACTGATTACAATTTTACTTTATTACCATTGTAGGAAAAATGAAAAATCCCTATACATATATGCTAAAAAGTAATAGAACTAAAAAAGGTGTTGCCGTATGGCAACACCTTTTTTATATGTATCAAGAAATGATATCGTAAATCTCAATTGCAACCATGTCGATATTATCGAATTGATACACTTGAGGTTTTTCACCTTGTTGATACACTTCTAACTCATACATTTCACTTTTATCGAAAAATTTCACGCTACATTTGCGCTCACCGTTCACTTCAAAATAGCGTTGTGCTACTTCACCGCTTTCAGCTTGTTCTTGTAGACTAACAAGTCGAGTTAAAATTCCTTGGAGTAGAGACATGAAATCTCTCCTTTCTCTGATCTTCCTACCAATAGGTTTTACAGCTATACTCATTCTATCCGTCATAACAGAAAAAATGTTCCACACTCTAGGATAAAGGTTATTGGCCAGAAACTCAACTAAAAATTTGTCGAAATGCGAAGGAAAAAACAGAAAGAACATCTTTTCCCTTCTTTATTGCGATTTTTATACTGGAAGAATATAATAAAAAAACAGAAAAAAGGAGGAATTACAATGAAAAAAATTGAGGTTTACACACAACCTGATTGTCCGCCATGTGTCATTGTGAAAGAATTTTTAAAGCATAATAACGTTGTATATGAAGAATTTGACGTAAAAAAAGACGCTGCTGCCCGCAATCGTCTTTTATATGACTATGATTCTTATTCAACTCCAACAGTTGTAATTGATGGAGAAGTTGTTGCTGGTTTTCAAATTGAAAAATTACAACAGCTACTCAATATAGAATAGGAATAGGTAAAAACCTATTCCTATTTTTATCCCGCTATTTATTAGGAAGTAAACGCCCGATTGGTGCGGGCTAATAAGCATCGGGATATAACCCACTGCTTAAAGTTTCACTTTATAATTGTTTCAATCTTTTTATTTCAGTTAAAAGTTCTTGGCTTTCATGATATCCAGCCAATTTCCATTTCCCTTGATCTCTTTGCAATGTTACAATTTGATATTGTCCACTTTTCGCCCGCTCATATACATATAAAATTTTATGCTCTTCATCATATGACATTTTCGTTTCTGAATGAAAAGAAAACGGCGCTTCTTTTGCTGGAAGTAAATATTCACCACTTTGTTTATCACTTCTACTATTTTCATCTGTAAATACTTGAAGGAAATTCTCTGTAAAATACGGCGATAACGTTTCTATCATCTTATTCATCGGCAATTGCTTCCCACGAATTGAAAATTGGGTTTCATAGCCTTTTTGTATCGTTGTAAACACTTCTTCCCGATCGACTTTTACTTCCTCTTTTCCTAAAACAGTTGTAACACTATAACCAACTAGAAAGGCAACGCATACAAATAGAACTAACCATATTCCATATTTCCTCATTTTTTCACCTTCCTTTTCAGAAAACTTGTCTTTGTAGTATTCATTGTAACAATGATTATGCAAAGAAAGGGCTGGTTTCGTTCGTAAAATCTTTACAACGATAGACAGCATTTTCATCACCATTTTCACTATTACCAATTTATGATAAAAACAAACAAAAAATGCACGAATCTCTTCGTGCATTAAAATAAAACATCTTCTTCATATAAATATTCATACGATAAATCTATAAATAAAAAGTTTTCATCATCAATTGGAAAAGAAAATGTTCGTACCATCTCACCGGTTTCAATATCAGCATATAAATCTGAAAGTCTTGCCTTATTCTCAAAACGCATTTTCATGATATTTTCTAGAAAATACGGACGCCAACTCCAGTTCTTCATATAATACTCAGGCATCACAATCCATTCCCCATCTTTTTTCATAACGTTTCCTGATTGTTGGAAACCATCTTCGTTACAAATAAATATGCGAAAACTACACTGTGATACACTTTGGCTAAATTGTAATAACCAATCATTTATATCTTCATTCTTTTTCTGTTTGGCTAGAACATCACCAATTCGATCACGTAACATTTCTGTTAAATTATAAATCTTTTGTAACTTTTTCTTCTCATGTTGAATAAATTGATGACACTCATTACCAAGTCGTTCTTTCAAAACGTTCGTTTCAATAAAATCAGGTAAGCATTCTTTCAAATAATTCCCTTGATAGTATCTACCACCGTTTTTCCAAGCATATTGTAGTTGATAAAAAGCATCTATTTCTTCATATAACAATGTCGCACCAATTCTTCTAGCAAGTAATGATAAAGAATATAAAATATCTTGATAAGATTGTAAAAGTGCAGTTTGTCTTAAGTTTGTTAAATCTACTTTTAAAATATCCGGTGCCAACACGCTAATACGTTCTAAATTACTTGTACCTGTTCCGACTTTATTAATCGAAATTTGAATACCATATGTACGATAATACATAAGCAAATGATTAAATTGCTCTATATCTTCTTTACATTCATGTTCTGTAATCTCTAAAACAATGTGTTTCAAATTTAAACCTTGCTCTTCATACATCAATAAAAGTTGAAGTAAACTTTCATCATCATCGTTCATTAATACGTTTGCATTCCGATGTATAAATAATAATAGTTTTTGATCACTTTCTAAATAACGATTTAAAGCTTTTTCTACTATAATATTATCCGCTTCCAGTTGAAACTCACTTGGAATAGAATCATCATGAAAGAAAGAAGCTAAACTTTGTATGCCCTCTTCTGTTTGAATGCGTCCTACTACTTCATATCCAATTACAGTATGCTCATCAGCACTAAAAATAGCTTGATAATAAGGAAGGACTTTATCCAAGTTACTCATTACATCTAATGCATCTATCAACGTTCTTCCCTCCCTTTACTTTTCAAAAATTATAACATGATATTTACGGAAAAATAATAAAAAATCCCTTCAGTTTTCCTGAAGGGATTAGAGGGGTAAAATGCTAAGGGGAATTAGCAATTCTACTATGAAGAAAAAAGAGGTCTTAAATATACCGTATATATGACCTCTTGTAAACACCTTTCTTTCATATGTCACAATTCCGTCACATTTAACCGTAGAAAAATGAATCAAACATTCATTTTCTCATCCCTTTTAAAATGGATATTGATGCAAATGTTGTCCTCCATCCATTGTCATGCAAGTTCCATTTATGTACGCAGCTTCATCTGAACATAAATAATAAGCTAGACCTGCGATTTCTTCTGGCGTACCCAGCCTTCCAAGCGGAACACTTTGTATCGTACGCTTAGCCATTTCTTCTGAAATCCATAATTTATCAGCACCGCCCGTACGTTCAATTGGTCCTGGCGCGATAGCGTTAACTCGTATTCCATATTTACGTCCCCACTCTACAGCAAGCGTCTTCGTCATTGCTAATACTCCAGCCTTCGCTGCAGCCGAATGAATAACTCCTGGACCTGCATCCCATGCATATGTTGCTACCATGTTAATGATATTCCCTTTTATCCCTTTTTCAATCCAATATTTTCCGACAGCCTGGCTACAGTAAAATGTACCATTTAACACAATATTAATGACCGAATTCCAGCCATTTACGGATAAATCTTCTGCTGGACAAATAAAGTTTCCAGCTGCATTATTTATTAGAATATCAATTCGTCCAAACTTCTCATCAATCTGTTCAATCATTTTCTGAATATCATCCGTATTTCTTACATCCATTTGTACAGGTAATATTTGTCCTGGAAATTGTTCAATTTCCAACTTTGCTTCCTCTAGTTTTTCCTTTGTACGTCCTGTAATAACAACTCGTGCCCCTTCTTTTGCAAAACGAATCGCCATTCCTTTTCCCATTCCGCTTGATCCACCTGTTATAATAACTACCTTTTCTTTCACATACATCCCCTCCAAAAAATGAATACACATTCATTTTATCATTTTATTTAATAGAAATCTTTATATTTTTAAACTTTTCTGATATTT
>NZ_BOQB01000128.1 GCF_018332475.1 Bacillus sanguinis
ATTGCTGAGGCGAGAGTTTTTATTTTAAAAAATAGAATAAGAGAATGCGTAGATGAGGAGAGTAAATGATAAAAATTGTTTCAGAGAGCCGCCTAGAAGCTGTGAGGGTGGTAACAATTTCATCATTGAAGATCACCTCGGAGCACTACTTTTGAAAACTAGTAAAAAGTAGCGGAGTTGTTTCCGATAGAAAAACAAAAGTCTAATTGGACTTGCAGAGCTTATATTTCGTGAGAAGTGTAAGGAAGCTGAGTGGTACCACGATTCCCTCGTCTCAGCAATGGATCGCTACAAGTATGTATGTAATCGATTGTTGAGACGAGTATATTTTTAAGGTTTATATACTGAATATTCTGTTAAAACACTCATCTCAGCAATCGATATAGAAATAGATTGCAAAAATAGAGAGAAAAAAAGAGGAGCGATGTGAGATGGGAAACCAGTACATTTATATGAATGGGGAATTTGTAGAAAAGGAAAAGGCAGTTGTTTCAGTATATGATCACGGTTTTTTATACGGAGACGGTGTATTTGAAGGAATTCGTAGTTACGGTGGAAATGTATTTTGTTTAAAAGAACATGTAAAACGATTATATGAATCGGCAAAATCTATTTTACTTACAATCCCATTGACGGTTGAAGAAATGGAAGAAGCGGTTTTACAAACGTTGCAAAAAAATGAGTATGCGGATGCTTACATTCGCTTAATTGTCTCGAGAGGAAAAGGTGACTTAGGGCTCGACCCTAGAAGTTGTGTGAAACCGAGCGTTATTATCATTGCAGAACAATTAAAGTTATTCCCTCAGGAATTTTACGATAATGGATTAAGCGTTGTATCTGTTGCATCAAGGCGCAACACGCCAGATGCATTGGATCCACGTATTAAGTCAATGAACTACTTAAATAACGTACTTGTAAAAATTGAAGCGGCGCAAGCAGGAGTGCTAGAGGCACTTATGTTAAATCAACAAGGATATGTTTGTGAAGGATCTGGAGATAATGTTTTCGTTGTGAAAGATGGAAAGGTGTTAACACCTCCTTCTTATTTAGGAGCGCTAGAAGGCATTACGAGAAACAGTGTTATTGAGCTATGTGAGCGACTTCATATTCCATGTGAGGAAAGGCCATTTACTCGCCATGACGTATATGTAGCAGATGAAGTGTTTTTAACAGGAACGGCAGCAGAATTAATTCCAGTTGTAAAAGTTGATTCAAGAGAAATTGGAGATGGGAAACCAGGAAGTGTAACGAAACAATTAACAGAGGAATTTAAAAAGTTAACGAGAGAAAGAGGAGTACGTGTTCCAGGACTGGCGGAAAGCTTACTGTAGGTAGGGAGAGGAGTTAATTAAAATGGAGCAGCAGTATACAACACGTGAGAAATTGCAATGTGAAGAAGTGACAGGCGCCGGACACGTTATTCAATGTTTGAAAAAGCTAGGCGTAACGACTGTTTTCGGTTATCCGGGTGGAGCGATTTTGCCAGTATACGATGCGTTATACGGAAGTGGATTGAAGCATGTTTTAACTCGTCATGAACAAGCTGCTATTCACGCGGCAGAAGGATATGCGAGAGCTTCTGGAAAGGTCGGGGTAGTCTTTGCTACCTCTGGCCCAGGGGCGACGAATTTAGTTACGGGCTTAGCAGATGCTTATATGGATTCGATTCCTTTAGTTGTTATTACAGGGCAAGTTGCAACACCACTCATCGGAAAAGACGGGTTTCAAGAAGCTGATGTTGTCGGAATTACAGTACCTGTTACGAAGCATAATTACCAAGTTCGTGATGTGAATCAGTTATCACGTATTGTACAAGAAGCGTTTTACATCGCTGAAAGTGGGCGACCGGGACCTGTATTAATCGATATTCCAAAAGATGTTCAAAATGAAAAGGTAACAAGTTTTTATAATGAAGTAATTGAGATTCCAGGGTACAAACTAGAGCCTATGCCAGACAGTATGAAGCTTAGAGAGGTAGCTAAAGCAATTTCAAAAGCGAAACGCCCACTTCTTTATATTGGAGGAGGTGTCATTCATTCAGGTTCATCCGATGAGCTCCTCAAGTTTGCGAGTGAGAATCGTATTCCAGTCGTTTCAACTTTAATGGGACTGGGTGCATATCCGCCGGGAGATCCATTATTTTTAGGAATGCTCGGTATGCATGGAACGTACGCGGCAAACATGGCAGTCACAGAATGTGATTTACTGCTTGCTTTAGGTGTTCGCTTCGATGATCGTGTAACAGGAAAATTAGAGCTCTTTTCTCCGCATTCGAAAAAGGTACATATTGATATAGACCCTTCAGAGTTTCATAAAAATATAACGGTAGAGTATCCGATTGTTGGAGATGTGAAAAAAGCGTTACACATGTTGTTACATATGCCGATTTATACACAAACGGATGAATGGCTTACGAAAATCGAGGAATGGAAAGAGGAATACCCTCTTTCCTACAATCAAAAAAAATGTGAGTTAAAACCACAGCATGTTATTAGTCTAGTAAGTGAATTAACGAATGGTGAAGCGATTGTTACGACAGAAGTAGGTCAGCATCAAATGTGGGCTGCTCATTTCTATAAGGCGAGAAAACCTCGGACGTTCCTTACATCTGGTGGACTAGGAACGATGGGATTTGGTTTCCCGGCGGCAGTTGGTGCTCAGCTTGCGAAAGAAGAAGAACTCGTCATTTGTATTGCAGGAGATGCCTCTTTTCAAATGAATATTCAAGAACTGCAAACAATTGCTGAAAATAACATCCCTGTAAAAGTATTTATTATTAACAACAAATTTTTAGGAATGGTAAGGCAATGGCAAGAAATGTTTTATGAAAATCGTTTATCAGAATCAAAAATTGGATCACCAGACTTTGTGAAAGTAGCAGAAGCTTATGGAGTGAAGGGATTAAGAGCGACAAATTCAACAGAGGCGAAACAAGTGATGTTAGAAGCATTCGCTCATGAAGGTCCTGTCGTAGTTGATTTTTGTGTAGAAGAAGGTGAAAACGTATTTCCGATGGTTCCGCCAAACAAAGGGAATAACGAAATGATTATGAAGAGGTGGGAAGAATGAGTCATACTTTTTCACTCGTTATTCATAACGAGCCAAGCGTCTTATTACGTATAAGTGGGATTTTTGCTCGGCGTGGTTATTATATTTCTTCTTTACATTTAAACGAGAGAGATAATAGTGGCGTTTCTGAAATGAAACTCACAGCAGTTTGTACTGAAAATGAAGCGACATTACTTGTTAGTCAGTTAAAAAAATTAATTGATGTACTGCAAGTAAATACATTATAAGGAGTGTATGGAATATGAAAACGTATTATGAGAAAGATGCAAATGTAGAGTTATTACAAGGGAAAACAGTTGCGGTAATTGGTTATGGGTCTCAAGGTCATGCGCAGGCACAAAATTTACGTGATTCCGGTGTAGAAGTTGTAGTTGGTGTTAGGCCTGGTAAATCGTATGAAGTAGCAAAAGCAGATGGATTTGAAGTAATGTCTGTTTCAGAAGCAGTTCGAACCGCGCAAGTTGTACAAATGTTATTGCCGGATGAACAGCAAGCACATGTATATAAAGCAGAAGTAGAAGAGAATCTTCGTGAAGGACAAATGTTACTTTTCTCACATGGATTTAATATTCACTTCGGACAAATTAATCCGCCAAGTTACGTAGATGTAGCGATGGTCGCACCAAAAAGTCCAGGTCATCTCGTTCGCCGTGTATTCCAAGAAGGAAATGGTGTTCCGGCATTAGTCGCAGTGCATCAAGATGCAACAGGCACAGCATTACATGTAGCACTTGCGTATGCAAAAGGTGTAGGGTGTACACGTGCAGGTGTAATTGAAACGACATTCCAAGAAGAAACAGAGACTGATTTATTCGGAGAGCAAGCGGTACTTTGCGGCGGGGTAACGGCCCTTGTGAAAGCTGGTTTTGAAACATTAACAGAAGGCGGATATCGACCTGAAATTGCATACTTTGAATGTTTACATGAATTAAAGTTAATCGTTGATTTAATGTATGAAGGTGGTTTAACGAACATGCGCCATTCTATTTCAGATACAGCTGAGTTCGGAGATTATGTAACAGGATCGAGAATTGTTACAGATGAAACGAAAAAAGAGATGAAACGAGTACTTACAGAAATTCAACAAGGTGAATTTGCGAAGAAATGGATTTTAGAAAACCAAGCTGGGCGTCCAACATATAATGCGATGAAAAAAGCAGAGCAAAATCATCAGTTAGAAAAAGTAGGAGCAGAGCTTCGTGAAATGATGAGCTGGATTCATGCACCGAAAGAATTAGTAAAGAAATAGAGTAAGTGATTGTAAGTGAAAAATACGTAAGAGGGGATTTGACAAGATGAGAAGTGACATGATTAAAAAAGGTTTTGATAAAGCACCGCACCGTAGTTTATTAAAAGCAACTGGTTTGAAAGATGAAGATTTTGATAAACCGTTTATAGCTATCTGTAATTCTTTTATTGAAATTATTCCAGGTCATAAGCACTTAAATGAGTTTGGAAAACTTGTTAAAGAAGCAGTGCGTGCAGCAGGTATGGTTCCATTTGAATTTAATACAATTGGAGTAGATGACGGTATTGCGATGGGGCATATCGGTATGCGTTATTCGCTTCCGAGTCGTGAAATTATTGCAGATTCAGTAGAAACCGTTGTAAATGCACATTGGTTTGATGGCATGATTTGTATTCCAAACTGTGACAAAATCACACCTGGTATGATGATGGCTGCACTTCGTATTAACATTCCAACTGTATTTGTTTCAGGTGGCCCGATGGCGGCTGGAAAAACGTCAAAAGGAGACGTTGTCGATTTAAGTTCTGTTTTTGAAGGAGTAGGAGCTTATCAATCTGGAAAAATTTCAGAAGAAGAGTTAAAGGATATTGAAGATCATGGCTGTCCATCTTGTGGTTCTTGTTCCGGTATGTTTACAGCGAACTCTATGAACTGTTTATGTGAAGTGTTAGGTTTAGCTCTTCCTGGTAACGGAAGTATTTTAGCCATCGATCCAAGACGCGAAGAATTAATTAAACAAGCAGCAGAAAAATTAAAGATTTTAATTGAAAGAGATATTAAACCGAGAGACATTGTAACAGAAGAAGCCATTGATGATGCGTTCGCGCTTGATATGGCAATGGGCGGTTCAACGAATACAGTGTTGCATACATTGGCACTCGCACAAGAAGCGGGTTTAGATTACGATATGAACCGCATTGATGCCGTTTCAAGACGTGTACCACATTTATGTAAAGTAAGTCCTGCTTCCAATTGGCATATGGAAGATATTGATCGTGCAGGCGGGATTAGTGCTATTTTGAAAGAGATGAGCCGAAAAGAAGGGGTACTTCATTTAGACCGTATTACTGCTACTGGGCAAACGTTAAGAGAAAACATTGCTCATGCAGAGATTAAAGATAAGGAAGTGATTCATTCTCTTGAAAACCCTCATAGTGAAGAAGGGGGATTACGTATATTAAAAGGAAACCTTGCGAAGGATGGGGCAGTTATTAAAAGTGGGGCAACTGAAGTAAAACGATTTGAAGGACCTTGTGTTATTTTTAATTCGCAAGATGAGGCGCTTGCAGGCATTATGCTTGGGAAGGTTAAGAAAGGCGATGTAGTTGTTATTCGCTATGAAGGACCAAGAGGTGGCCCTGGTATGCCAGAGATGTTAGCACCAACCTCAGCGATTGCCGGTATGGGATTAGGTGCAGATGTTGCGCTATTAACGGATGGACGTTTCTCTGGTGCTTCACGTGGCATTTCAGTAGGGCATATTTCACCAGAAGCAGCTGCGGGCGGAACGATTGCACTTCTTGAACAAGGGGATATCGTTTGTATCGATGTTGAGGAAAGATTGTTGGAAGTAAGAGTTAGTGATGAAGAATTAGAGAAGCGTAAAAAAGAGTGGAAACGACCAGAACCAAAAGTGAAAACTGGCTGGCTTGGACGTTATGCGCAGATGGTAACGTCGGCGAATACAGGTGCAGTTCTAAAAATCCCGGATTTTGATTGAGCCAATTTAAAAGAGATAAGGATGATAAATAATGGTGCAAAGGGTAAAGGAGAGAGTGAAAATTGAAGATATCTTAATGGCACATAATTGCATGAAAGATATCGTTATTAAAACACCGTTACAACGTGATACAGTTCTATCTGAGAAATATGATTGTGACGTTTATGTAAAACGAGAAGACTTACAATTGATTCGCTCTTTCAAAATTCGTGGTGCATACAATTTGATTCAAAGCTTATCGGAAGAACAATTACAAAACGGCGTTGTTTGTGCAAGTGCTGGTAATCATGCGCAAGGAGTTGCTTATACGTGCAATTTATTGAAGATTCCGTCAAAAATATTCATGCCAACAACGACACCTAAACAAAAAGTATCGCAAGTACAATTTTTCGGTGGTGATTATGCGGAAATTGTATTAGTTGGTGATACATTTGATAGCTCTTTCCAAGAAGCGCAGTGCTATTGTGAGGATAATAGAATGACGTTTGTTCATCCGTTCGATGATCCGTATGTTATTGCTGGTCAAGGAACAGTGGCAGTTGAAATTATGCATGATATGGAGAAATCAGTGGATTATATCTTTACAGCAATCGGCGGTGGTGGATTAGCGTCAGGTGTTGGTACATATGTAAAAGGTGTTAGTCCTGCTACAAAAATCATTGGTGTAGAGCCAATGGGAGCTGCATCTATGAAAGAGGCTTTTCTTCAAAATGAAAATGTCGCATTGGAGAAAATAGATAGTTTTGTTGATGGGGCAGCTGTTAAAAAGGTAGGAAAGTTAACATTTGAAACTTGTAAAGATGTAATTGATGACATTGTTTTAGTACCAGAAGGAAAGGTTTGCACGACGATTTTAGAACTGTATAAGAAAAATGCAATTGTAGCTGAACCGGCTGGTGCACTATCTATTGCAGCGCTTGATTTATATAGAGATGAAATTAAAGGTAAAACAGTTGTATGTACATTAAGTGGTGGAAATAATGATATTGATAGAATGCAAGAAATGAAAGAACGATCTCTTATTTACGAAGGGTTAAAGCATTATTTCATTATTGAATTCCCGCAACGTTCAGGTGCACTAAGAGAATTTCTTGATAAAGGATTAGGGCCAGAAGATGATATTACTCGCTTTGAGTATATTAAGAAACATAATAAGGAAAATGGTCCAGCATTAGTCGGAGTAGAGTTAAAACATAAAGAAGATTACGAGCAGTTAATTATCCGCTTTAAAGAAAATAATATTCAATTTATGGAGCTTAATAAAAATCCTGTTTTGTTTGATTTGCTTATTTAATAGAAGGAAAGAGTTAGCACCCAAATAAAAAAGATAGATACAAGCGAGGAAATATAATGCTTGTTCTATCTTTTTTATAGTTAAACTAGATATTCATTAAATTCAAGAAGAATAAAGCTAGCTAACCAAAAGAGTATCGCAATACGAATGATTACATACATAGTAAATTCAAAGGTAGTAAGCTTTCGTTCACGTTTTATTTTTTTTAGAAGTCTAACAGAAAAAAATGAACATAAAAGTAGAACGGCTATAGATATTTTATAAATATTCTCTAACAAACTTACATTTTCTAATAAGTCTTTCAGCATGTTCATCACCTATTCTGTAAAATATGTTACAGAGAAATAGATCTTGCGTTGTCTAGTTTCGTTTGTTTTTTATGTTCCCTGTATCATCAATTTCTACGTCAGTTGAAATTGTTTGTAAATATTGTAGAGCTTTTTTCTTTTCGTCCTCATTTACAGGGGAAACTTGGTTGTTGCGAATGATGTAAGGGTTGAAGGACATTTGGACATCCTTTCCTTTAAAAGTTAAAGTTAATACGCCAGTTTCGGCGCTTTTCCCGCTCACATAACTTGGGAATAAAAAGTTTCCTAATGAGTAAGCGATAGGAACTTTATTATAATACTCAAATCCTTGAAGCCAATGTGGGTGACTTCCGACAATCGCGTCAGCTCCTGCTTCAACCATTTTAGGAACATATCGTTTTTGGTATTCTACCGGACGATTTGATTTTTCAACGCCCCAATGCATATAAGCAATTAAATAGTCTGCATCTTGCTTTTGCTCTTTAATTGTTTTTGTCACGAGATTTAAATCATATCCGTTCGCAACACCAGGTTTATTGTCACCAGCTACCCAATTCGTATCAGGCATAAATCGAACGAAGGAAAGGAATTTGAACTTTTTCCCTTTTACAGTCATTTCTCGTGCTGTATATGCATCTTTTGCATTTTTTCCAGCTCCAATGTAAGGGAACTTTAATTTTTCTACGTGAGAAATCGTGTCTAATAATCCATCTTGCCCATAATCAAGTGAATGGTTATTTCCGATATTTACGATGTCATATCCAGTGTTTTTTATCGCTTGTAGTGTGGATGGATCACTTTTAATCCAAAATAGTTGTCCAGGAGCTTTCTTTTCTCTCATTGTAAATGCTGACTCTAAATTAACGAAAGAAATATCAGCTTTTGTTATTTCTTCTTTTACATGTTGGAATGGATAATCAGCCCCGTTTTTTTCGATTACAGGACGTAATTGCCAATCGAACATTGTATCACCAGAGAAGGTGAGTGTAATTTCAGGGTCTTCTATTTTCTGTTCACTTTTTGAAGCAGTTTTACTAGATTTGTTTTGCAAATCGGGTTTGTCTTTCGCTTTTGAAGTAAAAGAGTAGTTAACTAATAAAACAATTGGTGTAATGCAAAAGGCTATTAACAGAAATCGTTTTAGTAAAGTTTTCATAAATACCTTCCCTTTTGAATTTATACCGCAATTTGTAGGTAGTAAAACTCGCGCTAGTTAAAGTTTCACTTTATGTATAACTACAAAAAATTGCAGTTTATGTAGTGAAAAACATTTGTTAATATTCTCAATATTAAGTTAACATATAGATAACCTGTAAATCAATGAATAAACCAAAATATAGAAATAAAGAATTCGAAGGGTGAAGAATGAGAAATGGTTATATTAGGAGCAGTTGTAAATGGCGTTTGTATAATATTTGGTACTTTACTAGGTAAATTATTTAGTAGAATTCCAGAAAGTATGAAGGGAACAATTATGCATGCAATCGGTTTAGCGGTTACTGTGCTTGGACTTCAAATGGCATTGAAAAGTGAAAATTTTCTTGTTGTCATACTAAGTTTAGTAATTGGTACCGTCATCGGGGAATGGCTACAATTAGAGGGAAAGCTAAAACAGTTAGGAGATTGGCTAGAAAATAAAGTTGGATCGAAAGGGAAAGGCAGCATATCAGAAGGTTTTGTAACGGCTACTTTAATTTTTGCAATTGGTGCGATGGGAGTACTTGGTGCACTCGACAGCGGCATTCGCGGCAATCATGATATTTTATTTACAAAGGCGATTATCGATGGATTTATTTCTATTATATTAACGACAACTTTAGGAATTGGTGTAGTATTTTCGGCGATTCCAGTTATTTTATACGAAGGAGGTATTGCGATTTTTGCAACACAAATTAATAGTTTGGTCCCGAAAGAATTAATGAATCAATTTATAGTGGAAATGACAGCTACAGGTGGTATTATGATAGCCGCTATTGGATTGAACTTACTTGGTATTATTAAAATTAAAGTGGCAAATTTACTGCCAGGTATATTGGTAGTTGGAATCATTGTTTCACTTATTTATGGTTACGGTTTAATAGTAAAGTAAAATGGGGTGGACATACATATGGAGGAATTTCAATTTACAAAACGTATTCATAAAATATTGCAGATTGCAGCAGAAGAGGCGGAAAATAATATTATTCAACCAACTCATCTGTTTATTGGAATGTGTAAAGAAGGTACTGGCGTTTGCGGAGAGTTGTATATGTATTTGTTTCGTAACGTGGGTACGGATTTTTTAGAAAAACTTTCATTACGAAAACAAGATGATTTGACGGATCAAGAGTATGAAAAAATAGGACAATATAAATTATCTTATAAGGTGTTAGAAATTTTACAAATAGCGAAGAAACGTATGGAACGTTTTCAGCAAGTAATAATGAATGAAGGACATGTTATATATGCATTATTTCGTGTAAATCTAGTTATTGAAAATGCACAGATGCAAAGAGATATATTACGTATTATAGCTGAGCCAAGAGATTTAGCAGTCGATTTAAAAGGTTTTGTTCCTATTTATAATGATTTAACTTGTACTGTTAGAAAGGCTAACGCTTCTGATTTTGAACAATTAGCAAGCTTTGTTGAAGCAGAATTTGGTGAACGGTGGTTACATTCGATAGAATATGGCTTTCGTACATATAAAGAAAATTT
>NZ_BOQB01000129.1 GCF_018332475.1 Bacillus sanguinis
GAAGTTACGTGGGGGCTCAACTGTTCGTAAAAGCCCGATTGGTTCAACTAATAATCAGTTGGGGATGCCCCCACTGATTAAAGTTTCACTTTATGATAGTAGAAAGGATTTGCATTATGACTGAAAAAATGACACGAATGACGCAATTTGTGAAAGAAGAAATTGCAAATGCAATCACACATGGTATCGGTGCCATTTTAAGCATCCCTGCCTTGATCATATTGATTATTCATGCCTCTAAGCATGGTACCGCATCTGCTGTTGTTGCATTTACGGTTTATGGTGTAAGTATGTTCTTACTGTACTTGTTTTCGACATTGTTACATAGCATTCACCATCCAAAAGTAGAAAAATTATTTACTATACTAGATCACTCAGCCATTTATTTATTAATCGCTGGCACATATACTCCTTTTTTACTTATTACGCTTCGCGGACCATTAGGCTGGACGTTACTTGCTATTATATGGACACTCGCAATCGGGGGTATCATCTTCAAAATTTTCTTTGTACGTCGCTTTATTAAGGCATCAACATTATGTTATATCATTATGGGATGGCTCATAATCGTTGCTATTAAACCACTTTATGAAAATCTAACTGGGCACGGTTTTTCACTACTGTTAGCGGGCGGAATTCTATATTCTGTAGGGGCTATATTCTTCCTTTGGGAAAAGTTACCTTTCAACCATGCTATTTGGCATCTTTTCGTTTTAGGTGGTAGTGCGATGATGTTCTTCTGTGTACTCTTTTATGTCCTACCAACAGCATAATAAAAAAGGTTTCAGCTTATATAAGCTGAAACCTTTTTTATTACTTATGTAATTGTGATGCAATAACATCTTGTGTATGCTTCGTTAACTCTTTAATATCCATATTCGCATACTCTTCAGGTGTAATCGGTTTAGAAATTGTTACTGTTGCATGAGCTGGTTTCATACGGTTTCCATTCGCTTCAAACATTTTATATGTCCCATCTAATGTTACAGGTAAGATTGCTACACCAGATTTTACTGCAAGATGAAAACTCCCGGCCTTAAACTCTCCAATTTCGCCACCCTTACTTCTCGTCCCTTCTGGGAAAATTACAATAGAATGTCCATTCTTTAATAGCTCAATTCCATCTTTAATCGCTTGAAGTGATTGACGACGATCATTACGATTCATAAATACACAATTCATAAGTTCCATCCAAGTTGGTACAACTGGAAACTTCTTAATCTCTGCTTTTGAAACGAATCCAATTGGTTTATTTAAGTAACCTAGTAAAACAGGAATATCCATATTACTTTGATGATTACTTACAACTAGTACCGGCTTATCTTTTGGAACATTTTCAAGTCCCTTTACTTCAACTGTAGATCCAGCTACACGTACCATTTTCTTACCAAACCAATTTGTCGTTTTATACACAACATTATCTTTTTCTTGTGGCGACATCGTATTTACTTGCCTTTTCAGACGCCACATTCTCGGTGTAATCGCAATTACGATTAAAATTAAATAAAATATTTTAAAAAACGTTTGAATCATACAGAACCCCCACCTATTATCATTCCGACCTTCATTATACTAGACAAACGAAGGAAAAAGAAGAAAAAATGTCCAAACAACAAGTGCTTGGACATTTTTAAGTACTCTATATTAGAAACGTTTTGCTAATTCACGAGCATTAGCAATTGCTGCTTCTTTAATTTCTGGTGCTTTTTCAGGATTTGCATTCATACCTTCAACTGCAATATATTCAGTTTCATTTACACCAATGAATCCTAATACTGTTTTTAAGTGATTGCGGCCAAAGTCTACAGCTGCGTATGGTCCTTCAGAATAAACGCCACCTGTTGCTTGAATGTGAAGTGCTTTTTTGCCTTCTAATAAGCCAACTGGTCCATTTTCAGTATATTTGAATGTTTTACCTGCGATTGCTAAGTTATCTAAGTATGCTTTTACTACTGGTGGATAGCTAAAGTTCCACATTGGAGTTACGAATACATAACGATCTGCATGCATAAATGTTTCTAAGTTCGTGTTCATTGCTGCAACTTTTTGTTGTTGAACTTCAGTTAAAGTTTCAAAGCCTTCACCTGCTGCAAATTTACCCCAAGCAGCGAATACATCTGCATCAATTGCTGGTACTGTAGTGTTGAATAAATCAACTGTTACAACTTCGTCTTGTGGATGTTCGTTTTTATAAGCTTCGATGAAAGCTTCCCCTACTGCCATTCCGTAAGAACCTTCTGCTGAATTTGGATTTGCTGTAATAAATAGTACTTTTGTCATTGTATTCTCTCCCTTTTATACATTTTATCTTTAATTTGAGATTTATAATTTGAAAGTAAACAACTTACCTTATGTAAGTATAATACAAAAGGTTGTGTGTGATGTCAATAAAAATAGCTACTTTTTTTTCGTAAGTTAATGATTTATTTTGTTTCTTTAAAATTCAGTATATAGATATTAAGAATTCTTTCGTACAAAAAGGCTATCTCTACAAAATATAGAGATAGCCTTTTATTACATATTATTTTTGAAACACATGTTTCACTTTTTCAGCTGGAATGTTACTTCCGCCTCTACCTTTTACATCTTCAATCATCATTGTAATAACCATATCTGGTGAATTTAAATCAAATGCAGCGAACCAGCCTAGTTCTTTTCCTTCAGCCTCTTTTGATACTTTCAATTCCGCTGTACCTGTTTTTCCAGCAAGAGTCATCCCATCAATTTTAGCAATTTTCCCGGTACCATCTGGATCATTAATTACTTTCGTCATAGCAGTTTTTAGTATATCCTGATTGCCTTTTGAAATGACATTCTCTTTCCAAACTTTTGGTTGCTTATCTGTTTTAATAATGTATGGAGAAGGTATGTTTCCATCATTAACAATTGGTGCGTACGTTAATGCTAGATGGAGTGGTGTCATTAATACTTGTCCTTGTCCATAACCTGTGTCTGCCATTTGAATATCATTTTTAATACCATCATTTGCGATTTTAGAAGCTGGGAATCCATATTCAATTGGTAGCTTCTCATCGAATCCGAATTTTTTCGCTTCACTCATAAATTTATCTTTTCCGATTTTCAAAGCTTCTTGTGCAAAATAAATATTATCCGAGTATTTCATCGCCTTATCAAAATCAATCGGATTTGCATCTTTTACACGCGTTACATAATAATTACCCCAAGAAGAATCTTTTGTCCATTTCAATCCTTCAATTTTCAACTCTTCTTTTGGATCAATCGTTTTCGTTTCAAGACCGATTGCAGCTGTAATCGGCTTAAATACAGATCCTGGAACTGATAATTGTGTAAATCGATTCGTCATCGGTTTTTTCGGATCATTATTTACCGCATCACGTTGCGCTTTTGACGCCCCTCTTGTAAGGGTATTTGGGTTATAAGCTGGTGTGCTCACAAGTGCAAGTGTTTCTCCAGTCTTTGGATTAATTGCTGCACTTGATCCTACCTCATTTTTCATTTCATTATAAATTTCGCTTTGAACTGCACTGTCAATCGTTAAAGTTACATTTTCTCCATCAACAGCATCTGTTTTTGCTAAATTTTTAATTTCTTTTCCTTGTGCATCTTCTACGAAGACACGACCACCTTTTTTACCGCGTAGCTTTTCTTCCAGTACTTGCTCTAAACCAGCTTTACCTACTGGATCATCTGCTTGATAGCCTTTCTTTTGTAGCGTTTTTAAATCTTCAGCATTCACTTTTCCAATATAGCCAGTAAGATGCGCTGCTTCTTCTCCTAATGGATATGAGCGAACATTTACTGGCTTTGTTGCAACACCGGGTAAATCTATGTACGTATTTTGTGTTGCTCCTTCAGGCAATATTCCAATTGGTACAAGGTAATTTGGTTTTACCCATTTAGCTGCTAGTTTTTGGTCAATTTCTTCGACAGACATATTTAGTAACTTCGCTACCGTTTCTTTCGTTTGCGGAGCTGCATCCCCTAATTTTTCAGGAATCAATCCAATTTCAGAAGCTTTACCATTTACCGCAAGATATTTACCGTTACGGTCATATATTTCTCCTCGCTTCGGCTCTGTCGTTTGCATACGCACTTTACTATCTTTCGTCATACCTGGGAAGATAAAATCAGGAGTCCACTCTACTTTCCAAGATTCTTTATCTCCATCTTTTTCTTTCACCATCTTTGCTTCATGGCCAAAAGTGATTTTTCCACCTACTGTATCCATGCTTACTTTAAAAGGAACAGGACCTTCATCTTTTTTATCTTCTTTTACTTCCCCTGTTTCTACTTTTAAATCTTTCACTTCGATGCCAGCATAAATTTTTTCATATTTCTCAGTGAATTCTTTCTTTGAAATATCTTTTTTTGCCTTTTCTGATAATTGATCATACATTTCTGCAAATTTTTGTTTATTCCATGCTTTTGCATATGTATCAAATGCTTCTTGTGGTTTTTCTTCTTTACCACATCCGACTAACATGAATGTTAAGCAAAGAAAAAGAATCCCCCATATCTTTCTCAATCGATTCTCCTCCTCTTTCTACACAAATACTTTAGAAAATATTAGCATTTTTACATGCTACCATTCATTATAGCACTATCGAATCTCATCTATAAACCTATATTGATGGATACAAATAAAAAGATTGATGCGAATATTCACATCAACCTCTATTATTATTGTTTTTCATATACATGATAATAGTATGTATACGGATTTTTTTCATCCGTTAAACCTTTTTCAACAAAAATTTCTTTCCAATTTGTCATATCCATTTCCGGGAAGAATGTATCACCTTCAAATGCATGATGGATTTTTGTTATATATAACTTGTCTACGTAAGGTAAAAAGAGATCATAAATTTGCGCTCCGCCAAAAATAAAAATCTCTTCTTCATTTTTGCATAGCTCAAACACTTCTTCTACAGAATGTGCAACTTCACAGCCTTCAACATGATACCCTTCATTACGAGTTACAATGATATTACGTCTTCCAGGCAGTGGTCTACCAATCGCTTCATAGTTTTTTCTTCCCATAATAAGCGAATGACCCATCGTTGTTTTCTTTACATATTGTAATTCACTTGGTAAACGCCAAGGCAAATTATTATCTTTACCAATTACTCTATTCTCGTCCATTGCGACCATAAATGAAACTATCATCTTTTCATCTCCTCTACAATTACACTGCAACCGGTGCTTTAATTGCTGGGTGTGGATCATATCCTTCAATCGTTAAATCTTCCATTTCAAAATCAAACACAGATTTCACATCTGGATTTAGTGTAAGTTTCGGGAATGGACGTGGTTCACGTGCCAATTGCTTTTCTACTTGCTCAAAATGATTCGTATAAATGTGAGCATCTCCAATTGTATGAACAAATTCTCCTACTTCAAGTCCGCATTCATGTGCAATTAAATGTGTTAATAGCGAGTAACTTGCAATGTTAAATGGAATTCCAAGGAATATGTCACCACTTCTTTGATATAGCTGACAAGAAAGTTTTCCATCTGCTACATAAAATTGGAATAACGTATGACAAGGTGGTAATGCCATACTTGGTACATCTTCAGGATTCCAAGCAGAAACAATTAGACGACGCGAATCTGGTGTTTTCTTAATCATTTCAATTACATCTTTTAATTGATCGAGCGTCTCACCAGCTGTCGTTTTCCAAGCACGCCACTGTTTACCGTATACGTCTCCTAAATAACCATATTTATTTGAGAACTCATCATCTTCTAAAACGTTCTTTTTAAACAATTCCATTTGCTCATCGTACTGTACTTTAAATTCTTCATCTTGTTGTGAGCGAAGACCGAAATCAGTCATGTCAGGACCAGTATACTCGTCGCTTTCTACCCAGCTCTTAAATGCCCATTCATTCCAAATGTTATTATTATGCTGTAATAAATAACGAATATTTGTATCACCTTTCATAAACCAAAGTAGCTCACTTGCTACAAGGCGAAACGGCACTCTCTTTGTCGTTAGTAAAGGAAAACCTTTACTTAAATCAAAACGCATTTGATATCCAAATACAGATACAGTTCCTGTCCCTGTACGATCTTCTTTCTTCGTACCATGCTCCATTACATGGCGGCATAAATTTAAGTATTCATTTTCAGCATGTTTCATATGTAGAAAAACCTTCTTTCAATCTTATATAAAATTTATCATAACATGAAAAACAGTGAA
>NZ_BOQB01000130.1 GCF_018332475.1 Bacillus sanguinis
ATATAAACTATACAATTATCATTAGAGAGTAGATTGATTATGCTTCTTATCATTAATCTATCAAGTTCTTTAATTTGATAAAAGGAGAGTACATATCGCTCGTGTCTCAAATGTCCTTTTCTATACTTCGTAAGAATATTTATACTTTAAATCTTGATAATACACAATATCAACGTTTTGTCGATAGTACATATGCTATTTAAGGGCCTTTAGCTCATTTTTTTCGTTTTGGGGAACAATGAATTTCTTAGCTTGATGGTGATGGGGTACCGCCAGTATTTCGGGAAAAAACACGCTAAGCACATTTCCATACAAAAAAGCCGAATTTTATCCCACTAAGGATAAACCGGCTCATTGCATTTGCTCTTAAAGAACTTGTTATCTAAACTCACCATTTTCATAAAAAAATATAGCTCTAGCTAATGCATCAGTGGCGTCACCCTTATCCAATTGTTGGTTAATATACACATGTGGTTTAAATTGTCCTTTTATATAGACCAGTCATTTGCACATTTCTTTTTACATATATTTTTTAAAAGAAGGTTTCCATTCTGATAAATCTTGATAAACAAATGTTATATTGTTACATATTTCCTCTGCAACCTCGTACATACGTTTTATATCATTAGCCGTAAATAATATAGATCCTTTGCGTTGCGTGCTATCTACAATATTTGGTATGATGTCGCCCTCTTTTACTACTAGATCAATTAATACGACCTCGGATATGTTAGTTAACTCTTTATACTTGATTTCTTTTAAGCAACCTGGTTTTGGAATCAAGCTTAAAGACATAGCTTGACATTTTGAAGGTACACATCTAAATTCATCTATAGTCTCCGTAGCTAACGCATCATAATAGTATCCAAATTGAGATATGTCAGTCGTTAGTTCCACCATCTTCCAGATGTTGCCGCCACCTATTCTAACTTGAGACTCTATGATTATTGGCTTATTATGTTTATCTATCTTTATTTCTGTATGAGTAATGCCATTTTCCATTTGCACGTCGTCCAAAAATAACATTACTTTTCCCATAATTAACTGTTTTTGAGATTCATCTAAAGGTACCGGCATAATCGTATAGTTTATTATAAATGTATCTTCTTTAAATACTTCAGCTGATATAGCTAGTATAGAATGTTTTTTGTTATAAGAAACGGTTTCAACTGTATAAACTATATCACCTTCAATATACTCTTCCACTAAAACAGGTAGTTGAATACCGTTTTCTTTTATAAATCCTCCTACATCATCTTCCGTGTCTAGCTTACATACCCCATTACTTTATAAAGGAATATTACTAAAATACTATTTAATATGTATTTAAAAAAACCGTAAACAGCACAACATGTTACAATTGGCTCCAATACAGGGTGTTTTTTGAAATATACCAAACCCTCATATATGTTTTGGTATATGGATTTTAAATTTACGTCTTTTAAAGAACCTTCTGTATGCGGTTTAAACTTTGAAATGAATAATACAAATATAAAACAAACAAAATACGTTACTGCATCAACAGTGAATGAGCCTGTTAATCCAACTAAAGTAATGACAATTCCAGCTAGCATAGGACCAATTACTATAGAAAGAGACTCCGAAAGTGCTAGTTGAGCATTTCCTTTTTTTAAGTCGTCTTTATCTGTTACTATTTCCGGTAAGAAAGAAGGAATAGCGATGTTGTAAAACGTAGTGAATATTCCATTTAAAAACATGATAAATACCAATAAGGGGAACGTTATAATATTTGTTACAGTCAGTATGAATACTGATAAAAACAATACTCCTTGACATATACTACAAATTAGCAAGACATTTTTCCTATGAAAAATGTCTATTAAAGCACCGGCTACTAATCCGAAAATTAGGTACGGGACGAATATAACCCCACGAAGCATAGCAGCATTTGCTTCACTTGTTTGTAACACCTCTAATGCAAAAAGCGGCAAAGCTACTATTGTAAACTGAGTACCTAACAAACTTATAGACTGCCCTAGCCAAAGCTTATGAAAATTAAAATGTTTGCTATCTTTCATAATATCCCCCCGTTAAATCCATCTTTATAAATTATCAAATTTACGATATAAGTCAGAGCAGGCAAAACCTATCTTTCAACTAATGTCTGTACCACATAAAATTTAAAACCTAATATAAAAGCGATTTTAGTTTCAAAATGAAGAATTGATGTTTACTATTAGGACTCAAAAGCTTTCTGGCTAACGAAAAGATCAACCTCCTAAAAATACTGCACATTCGTTTATAAACCAATCAATATACAAATTTACCCGTAATAATTTAGTTGTTAATTAGTTTTCTTCGAATTCATTTCCCAATCATATGTCACTTTGCATCACCTCCAGCATCAGTATAACCTTGGAGGCACGCTGTTGTACTCATTTGGGAATGTAACAGCAAGATATCAAAGTTACAATGACAAGTTGTTATGTAATTATACGTAATCAAATTCGTACGATTGGAGAAAAAGAAAAATCTGTGAATCTAAGGTCAAGTTTGAATTCCACTCGTCATAAATATACACTTGGATTGGACCGATACTTTTCCTATAATTACTCAGAAAGAATAGCGTTTTTTTCAT
>NZ_BOQB01000131.1 GCF_018332475.1 Bacillus sanguinis
TATTAATAAAAATTTTATAGTGAGGTGTTTATATGAAAAAAGCAATTAGTTTCTTTCTCCTTTTGTTATGCCTAATCGTAGTAAATGAAACGTACGCCTATTCACCAAAATCTTTACCAATCTCCCAAAACTCTGATCAATGGCAAGTGAATATTGATGAACCAAAAAAAATAAGCAAAAAGATGCTTCAAACTAAAAAAGATGAATTTCAAACATATCAATTTTCAGTAAAAAATGTCGGAAACAGTGAAGTATATAACGTACAAGTCGAAGTATTCCGCAACGAGCCAAAAACGAATACGAAATATGAACTTTTCTCACGAAAGGAAAGTCGCTTAGCAAGTGGAAAAACTGGATTTGAACATGCTAATTTTCCAGTTGCTACAAAAGCAGATGAGGTTGATGTAATTATTACATGGCAAGAACACCCTTTCCGCTCTATGAGAAATGGTCAAAAAGTGGAGTCTAGAAAATTTAAAGAGCATTTTGTTTTTAAAGACAAAAAAAATAAATGAAATGCGAATAAATTCACACTAACATTCATATAGCTTACTTTACTAGTACCAGTTCTAAAGCAAATTAAAAAGTCGTGGCTTATCAATGCCACGACTTTTTATATTAATTCGTACTAATTCCTCTCGCTGCCCAAATACGATCAATATCAGCAGCGTGTTGTCCGCCGTATAAAAGAGCATCTGCTTGCTTAATTGCTTTTGCTCCATCGCTAAATTTAGAGTTTGGTGTTAATGACCAATGTGATTGTAAAATAATTTTTGTTGCTACATCACGGCCAAAAGCTTGTGCCATCTCATACTGTCCTTGTGACCAAATTTCCCCATCAGCATGTACTTGATTTTTTAAATCTTTCGGATACACTTTATTCGTATCCAACCGGCGCAGGCATGTTGGATCTGAACTAGAATAAGCCGCCGCATCCCACTCTCCAACACATGCTTTTCCGTACCCTGTAGTCGATACAGCATCTTCATACGTAGCACCTAAGAAGTCACCAAATCCTTCTCCCATCGCTCCGCCTTCTGCTGAACTACCAAAGCCAGGAACTTGGTTATCTTGAATCGAATGCCCGTATTCATGTGCGATAATACCAGCATCTTCTGCATCATCTACTCCGCCAGTACCGAAAGTTAAAGCTTTCGTTGTCGGAGAATAAAATGAATTATCAGCCGTCGTTCCATTCACATTCACTTTAATAGAGCGATTATTAATATTTTTAAAACCTAACCCTTGAATGTAACGCTGTAATGTATCGATATGATAATACGACATAACATCTTCAAAGCTATCATTTGCGCGTGTATAGTTAAATTGTAAATTTGCAGATTTTGTTTTTGCTTTTGAAGAAATCGTTACATACTCTCCAATTAAAAATCCTGTCCCATCTAACCCTTTTAACGTAACAGTCTTCAATTGATTCGTTAACGCTGTTGAATCTGCATCGTTATTATCTTTTAAACCTACTTTACTACCGCTAGATACGATTGGGTTAGGTAAGAATACTTTTCCTGATCCTTCTACTTTACGGTTTATATCAACTTTTTTAATTAACTTTCCATTTTCTGCATCAATAAATGTTTCCCATGCACCAAACGGGTTATTAGAATGGACTACAACTTTATATACTGGACGAGCAATTCCTTCTTCCACAATATATCCGAATTCTTTCTCTGTAGGAGCCCATAAGTTTTGCTCACTTGCTTCTCCAACATATGCCATTGATTTTTGTATTGCATCTTTTTCACTAATTTTTGTCGTTACTTCCTTCACACCTTTAACGGATTGATAATCAGAAACAGCAAGTACTCCTTTTCCCTCTCCGTTAAGAGTAACTGTAATCTGTTTTGAAAATACAGGTGCACCATTCACAACTTGTTGGAATCTAACATATGAAGCTACTGACGTTTCTGTTGTAGAAATATATTGCAAGTCTGAAAGGTCTGCTTTTAATCCATACTGCGCAGCATTTTCTTTTAAATATTCAGTTGCTTTTTTCTGTGGCGAATAAGCTTCCATCTTTACTTGTTTCTTTGTCTCTACTGCAGAAACAGTAGAAAGCGTCCCCATTACTAATGGCACAGTCATCGCCATTGCCACCATTTTTTTATTAAACATAGAACCACTCCCCCTAATAAAGTAGCTCAACCTTTCCCCATTCCCACTAGGCAATCATTCTTTACAAAATGGATGGATAAAAATTGAATCTACGTTTAATTCTCTATAAACAATTCTATTACCTTTCCATTTAGGGTGAGTGAAAGTTTCTCAATATTTATGTGTAAAGTAAAAACAATACTTTAGAAATAAATTTCTAAATCCATTCCTTCCCCTTAAAACTTTTCAAATTACTGTGTAAAAAAACAGGTTATTTTTTACCTAACGATAGGTTGAAAAAATCAATTATGAGTGATACGATTTAAATAACATTTTTAGGAGGATCAATTATGAGTAAAAGTGAAGAAACACTCTCTTCAATAATGGAAGCAAGTTATCGCCTTTTTGCTAAGTATGGTATTGCTAAAACAACTTATATGATGATTGCTGAGGAGGTTGGTATCGCAAAACCATCTATATATTACTACTTTAAGTCTAAAGATGCCTTAATTGAATGTATGTTTACTGAATTATGTAAAGCTATGCAGTTCTCTTTGTATTTTCATACAGAAGAGTTTACGAAAACAAATTTTATTGAAAAATGTATTGCAACTGGCTTTAAAATAATTGATGAACAGCGAAACGATCCTTATTTTAATCGTGTGTTGCAAGAGTATGTATTACTATCTTCAAGAAACGATATGTACAAAGATCGATTACTAACTGTGCAAACAGAATATTTACAAGGATTTGAATCACTCCTTACAAAAGCAAATGAACTTCAATTAATTGAAAATGAAAATCTAGTTTCAAAAGCTCATATGTTAGCTTTAGTGCTTGATAATCTCGGGAATTTTATGATGATTGATGCAAATATAGATTATAAACAAATTTGGATTGAAGCTGTAAATAGCATTTTTGAAAGAAGGGATTGAAGTGAATACACAAAAGCGCATTATCGGCTTAGATTTTGCTAGAGCTTGGGCGATGTTCGGGATGTTACTTGTTAATTTCATGGTAATAACAGGCGCGGAAGGCAATGGTCCTCCACTGTTGAGAACCTTTATGTCACTTTTTGAAGGCAGAGCTTCTGCCTTGTTTGTTATACTTGCAGGCATTGGTATAACTTTAATGACTAGATCAGCTGTTGCTAGCAATGAACAAATAAAAATTTCTAATAGCCGAAAGATCATATGGAAACGATCATTATTTTTATTTATTTTAGGATTACTACTATATGTACTTGAGTGGACTGGAGATATATTACATTACTACGGTATTTATCTTTTCCTTGCTGCATTCCTCATTACTTTACGTAAAAAATTATTACTCTTACTTTCTATCATTATTTTAATCATCGCACAATATCTGCAGCTTACATTCAATACCTTCGAAGGTTGGGGAGGTCCTACTCCCTTTATAAACTATATAGATTTCTGGACAATAAAAGGTTTTCTTCGCAATTTATTCTTTAATGGCTATCACCCTATTTTCCCTTGGTTCTCGTTCTTCTTAATCGGTATGATAATTGGCAGGTTAGATCTTCATAATAAGGGAATTAAAGAAAGATTACTCTTATTTGGTGTTACAATTACAATACTGACAGAACTTTTATCAAAAGGACTTACACACTTCTTTATTCCATACATCGGGAAAGAAGCAGCTACATTTTTGTTTAATACAGGACCCATTTTACCAAATGTATTATACATTTTATCTGCTACAGGATCCGCTATTACTACATTAATCATTTGTCTCTATATCGCTGAAAAATATGAAAATAATTGGTTTGTCATTTCCATTGTACAAACCGGACAATTAACATTAACTCATTATGTAAGTCATGTCTTTATCGGTATTGGAGCATTGATTCTCTTAAATAGAATGGAACATCAAACACTACTTTTCGTTTTATTATTTTCTACTTCATTTTTCATTTTCAGCATTTTAATTAGCGTGTTATGGAGAAAGAATTTTTCTAGAGGTCCTATCGAATGGATTATGCGGAAAATAGCCGGATAAATTCCCATCATACAAAAAGGAAGTTGGAATCATTCCAACTTCCTTTTTCCTTTAATTAGCTGCACTTAATTTAATTCTAAGTTTTGTTTCACCTAAAGATAGTTCATCGTCTTCATTCGTTAAATGACCAAATGTAAACTGCTTAACGAGTAAATTTTCTTCTAATAAACCTTTATGATTCGCTAATGTTCGCTGTAGTTCTTCCTCTGTATCAAGAATAACATCGACTCGTAAATTAACCGGTAAATTTAGTTGCTTACGATATTCTTGAACCGCTCGAATAAATTCACGTGCTACTCCTTCTTGTAACAATTCTTCCGTTACATTCGTATCTAACATAACTGTATATTGTCCGTTAGTCGTATTAGAAAATCCTGATTTCGCAATTTTCTCTACTAATACATCTTCAGCTGTTATCACTACTTCTTCTCCTGGTGTAGCTTCGTAAACTGCTCTTTCTGAAGATACAAATTTTTGTACTTCTTCTTTTGATAATTGTTTTAGCCAGCCATTTAATGCATTCACATTTTTACCAAACTTTGGCCCAGCTGTTTTAAAATTCAGCTTTAATTGATAGGACGTGTATTTCGTTTCATCAAGTTCAACATGAAAGGCCTTCACATTTAACTCATCCATGACGATATCACGATAAGATTCCCAATCCATATCATTTTCATTATGTGCCAGTAATACAAGTTCTGCTAACGGCTGTTTTACTTTTAAAGAATGCTGATTACGGTTACTTCTTCCAAGTTCTACAACTTGTAAAACAGCATCCATTTCCGCTTCTAATTTCGGCTGAAGTAGTGATTCATTTACAACTGGATAATCCTCTAAATGAACGCTACTTCCAGTTAAATTCAAATGAATATCTTCAGCGACAAACGGTGTAAATGGTGCAATTAACTTACTAATTGTCACAAGCACTTCATGAAGTGTCTCATACGCAGCTGCTTTTTCAGCATTCATACCAGATTCCCAGAAGCGATTACGTGATCTTCTTACATACCAGTTACTTACTTCATCTACAAGTGCCGCGATTTCACGAGCTGCATTCGTAAATTGATAATCATCAAGTGCTGTTCTTACCTTTTTCGTTGTGCTATGCAATCTTGATAATACCCATTCATCCAATTTCGTTCGCTTTACATCATACGTTTCATTTGGATTATACTCATCTAAATTTGCATATAAAACGTAGAAGCTATACACATTGACTAATGTATCTACAAATTTAGATTTTGCTTCCAGTACTGTTCTTTCAGAAAAACGCTTCGCATTCCACGGAGCACTGTCAACGAGTAGCGCCCATCTTAAAGCATCTGCACCAAACTGATTTACTAAATCAACTGGATCTAGTGCATTCCCTTTACTTTTAGACATTTTCTGTCCTTCCTCGTCTAGAACATGCCCCAGTGATAACACTCGTTTATACGGTACTTTTCCTGTATATAGTGCTGATACAGCTAACAAACTATAAAACCAGCCGCGTGTTTGATCAATTCCTTCTGCAATTACATCTGCTGGAAACTGTTCTTCAAATAACTCTTTATTTTCAAACGGATAATGATATTGCGCAAATGGCATCGAACCACTATCAAACCAAACATCAATTACTTCTGGTGTACGATTCATTGTCCCTCCGCATTTTTCGCAGCTAACTTGCACTTCGTCAACATATGGCTTATGCAATTCTAAATCTTCAGGTGTTTCTTTCGTACTATGCTTTCTTAAATCAGCAATGCTTTTCGGTGCGAATTGATGATCACAACTTTCACATTCCCATACGTTTAATGGTGTTCCCCAATATCTATTTCGGCTAATATTCCAGTCCACCATGTTTTCTAAAAACTTACCAAATCGTCCATGTTTCATATGATCTGGATACCAAGTAACAGTATCGTTATTTTGTAAAAATGTATCTTTAATTGCAGTCGTTCTGATTAACCAGCTTTCACCTGCATAATAAAGTAGTGGTGAATCACAGCGCCAACAATGTGGGTAACTATGTTCATACTTTTCTTTATGATAAAGTAAACCTTCCTTCGCTAAATAACGAACGATATCTACGTCACAATCTTTTACAAATTTCCCTTTCAAAAATGGTACTGCTTCTGTATACTCACCTTTTTCATCTACAACATGTAAGAATGACAATCCTTCACTTTGAACAACTCTATAATCGTCCTCTCCGTATGCTGGAGCGATATGAACGAGTCCTGTACCACTATCTGCCGTTACAAAATCTGCTCCGATAACGCGGTAACCATTTGTAACTTCTTTCATTGGAAACGGTGCTGTATAAGAAGTATTTAATAATTCTTCTCCTTTATGAACAGATAATACTTCATAGTTTTCTTTTAATACATCTTGTACACGTTCTTTCGCAACAATGTATACATGACCTTCTTGTTTTGCTTTCACGTATTCCATATTTGGATGTACAGCTAGTGCAACATTTGCTGGAAGTGTCCAAGGTGTTGTTGTCCAACCTAGGAAATATTCATTTTCACTATCTTTCACTTTAAACTTAACTGTTGCACTTAAATCTTTTACTGTTTTATACCCTTGGGCAACCTCATGTGAACTTAGTGAAGTTTGACAACTTGGGCAGTATGGTGAAACTCTATGCCCTTTATACAATAACCCTTTTTCATGAATCGTCCCTAAAATATGCCATACACTTTCGATATATGGATTCTCTAACGTAACGTATGGATTATCCATATCTACCCAATAACCGATGCTTTCAGTGAATTCACGCCACTGTTTCTCATAAGTGAATACACTCTCTTTACACTTCTGAATAAACGGCTCAATTCCATATTCTTCGATTTCATGTTTACCAGAAATACCGAGTTGCTTCTCCACACCTAATTCTACCGGTAAACCGTGTGTATCCCATCCCGCTTTTCTTAACACTTTATAACCAGCCATCGTTTTATATCTTGCTACTACATCTTTAATTGTCCGTCCAAGTGCATGCCCGACGTGTGGTAAACCATTCGCCGTTGGTGGTCCTTCATAAAACACGAAAGACTGTGCGCCTTCTCGATTCTGAATTGATTGCTCGAAAATGCTTTGCTCGTTCCACTGTTTACGAATACGTGTTTCTCTCCCTACAGCTGACTCTTTTACATCTACTTTCTTCATCTACAATCACTCCTTTTGAATGTTTTAAAGCACACAAAAAACCCGTCCCTATAAAGTAGGGACGGGTTTACCCGCGATACCACCCTAATTCTATTAGCTCTCCACTAATAGCACTTAGCAACGTACGATCATACGTGTTCTTTGTAACGGTAGACACCCGTCCGAGCTTACTTATTTTCAGCCTCGGCTCCTCGGAGATGATTTTCAAATAACGTCTGCACACCGGCTTTCAGCAACATACCGGCTCTCTGGAGAACAGTACACTATTTTACTCTTTCTCGTCTTCAGATTTGTATACTTTATTAAAAGCTATTTTATGCCATTGGGCAATGAATTGTCAACTAATTCAAAATATATTTTTATTTATACCCTTTTTCGCGATTCTTATACAATTACTTTTCAAATTCTCGTAATGCTGCTAAATTTTCATCATCCTCGATAAGTTCAGCAAAAAATCCCGACTCATCCTCACGAAGGACAAATTCAAGCTCTTCCTTCGCCTCTTCCTTTCTGTTTAACTGCGCTAAATAACAAGCACGATTATATCTTGCTAACAGATCACTCTCATCCATTGTTAATACATCATTTGTTATTTTTTCTGCCTTTAGTGTTTGTCCGGCACCATGATACGAAGATGCTAAAGAAAGAAGAATTGCTGTTTCATTTGGATGATGTATAGAAGCATTTTCTAGGACATGAATTGCCTCTTCAAACCTTTCTTGACTTCGATACATCTCTCCTAAAGAAAGAAACGCTCTACTTACAAACGGTGTTTGCTCCGTTAATTGTAAGATAATCTTTTCTGCTTTTCTTTCTTCTCCTATTTTAAAGAATACTTGTGCCTTCAGAAGAAGCGTATCATAATCATCTGGTAACTCTCGAACCATTTGCTTCGTTAATTCCGAAGCATCCCGTAACATATCTTCTTCCTCACACTCTATGAAAAGATTTACAAGCAGCTTCGCTACATCGTAATCCCATTTATTTTCTAACGATGTTTGTAATACATCTATCGCCTCTTTATACATTGCCACATTCTCGTAAAATAGTGCAAATCGCTGTGCTGCTATACTATTTTTCGGATTTAACTTTAACGAAATTTCATATAAATCAATGATTGTAGTAATAATCGAAATTTCTTGCGCACGGTTTTTCATACGATAAAAAGCTCTCGTAATTATGGATTTCTTCGGCTGTTCATTTTGTTGACGTTCAATCCATCTTTCCGTCACCGCAGATGCAGCATACATAAATGCCATACTTCTCTCTGCCTTCTTCACCTTTAATGTATGAAGAAAATCTCGTATGTTAGACAATTTCTTATGTTGTTCTATCGCTTTTACATACACATCAAATATACGTTCATTATTCGCATCTTTTTGTATCACTTTCATTGCAATTTCAATTGCTTTTGCATTTCTTTTTTTCACTAACACTTTTACATAATGGTATAGAACCTCTATATGCTCACCATCTAATTGCAGTGCTTCTTCAATCCATGCCTGTTCTTTATCTATTTCATCCATCGCTCCATACACATATGCAATTGCATCTAATCGCCAGATTTCAGGTACTTCGTCTGCTAATTGTTCTAGTTCAGTCAGCAACTCTTCCTGAAGATTCATTTCTACTGAAAGCTGTGCCAAATATTCCATATTAATATGCAACGGCTCTTCTTTCATCGCCTGAACCATATGACTTTGTTCTTTAGAACGATTTTCTTCTTTTTCGTATATTTCCGCAAGCTGTAAATGTACACCTACGAAATTCCCATCAAGCTCTAAACATCTTTCATACGCTTGTTTTGCTTCCGTCAATTGCCCTAATAGCATAAGTGTTTCACCAATTCGGTAATACGGTAATGCCGTTTCCTTTTGTTCTATCGCCTTATTATATCTTTTCATCGCTTGGCCGTACTGTCCAATCGATTCATATAAAATACCTGTATAACAGCCGTATTCACTTACTTCATTTCTTTCTTTCTGTAACGTTCTTAAGAATGCTATACCTCGTTGTACAAATACTGTTCCTTTAATTCGATTCACATATTCATCTAACGCACTTGCTACATTATATTCGCTCTGCTTTATACCACTCTCTAACTTAGACAATGCTACTTTAAACCCTTCTTCACTTCCACCAAGTTCAACCTCTGCATCCCATAACACCATTCCCGCATTCATAAGAAAATCTTGGCTCTTTTCAATTTGCTTTTCAATACCGAGTATATATTGTTTTGCTTCCTTGTATTGTTCTCTTGCCATATAAACTTGCGTAAGTCCAAAGTGAGAATAAACATCATCATGATTTTCTTCCAAAGCACGAGTATACAATGCTTCTGCTTCTTTCAGACTATCATTTTGAAAATGATAGTCACCGAGTTTTACGTATAGAGGTGCCTTATCGTCACAATTCTCAATACCTTTTAATAAAATTTCTTTTGTGCTTTCCTCATCCTTCAAATCAGACTCGTATATTTCCGCAAGCTTCGTATAAATGTAAGGTGCATTACTATCTAAATGAATCGCTATTTTAAGCCCTTTTATCGCTAAATGTAATTTCCCTAAATGATGCGCACATCTCGCTCTTTCATACCATACATGCGCCTCATTTTTATACTCTCTTAATAGATCATTAAAGATTTCATACGCTTCTTCATATCTTTCTAAATCGATTAATATTAAACCGTGATTCGTTAACGTGAATCTTTCAGGACTACGCTCTAAAGCAACTTGAGAAAACTGCAACGCCTTTTCAGATTGATCGATATACATATATGATAAAGCGAGAAAACTCCAAGCAATTGGCTGATCCGCGTCTAATTGTAACGAGGAACGAAAGCTTGAAATTGCTTCTATATAACTTTCCTGCTCAAAAGCATACCTTCCGTTTATTAAATGATATAAGGCACGATTATTTTTCTTCTCAACACTCGCGAGCATTTGTCCAGCTTTTTCTAATTCTTGAAGGCGTATAAAGCACTGTGCACCATGCAATTTAACAAAATCTGAGTTCGGAAAATTCTCCATTAACTTTTCAATACAAGATAAAATAAACTCATTATCTACTTCAACATCTAAATGCTTAACCGTATATAACCACGTATTTGGATTATCACTCGTCTCTTTTAAAAATTGTACTAAGTTATGAATCCCCTCATTATCATGTTCATCTAAATGATCCGTAAGAGAAAAAATAGATTTAAAATAATGATTTTCTTCTTCATTTAAAAATGCTAGTTGCTCTTTCTTTTCTTTCGGAACAAACGTAATCGCTAAACACCCTGTGTAACGATATTTTTCTTGCAACTTACTATATTCCACAATGACTGGTTCTATAAAGTTTGGATCTTGAACATAAAAAGCTTGTAACGTATCATCATATCCAGCTAGCACTTGCACATGTGAAGCATGCTCTATATCTATACTTAATAAAACAGGTATCCCTTCATCCAGTAGTCTCTTATAATTTTCCTCATTCCCTTTAAAATAGCGATATTCATAACCTAATTCTTCTAAATAAGAAACAGTATCTGAAAACTTCGAGCCTGTCATATCAAAAATAAACTCTGCTATTTCATCCTGTGTACGTTTTTCTCCCCATAATTGCAACATCATTTCTAAACTTGTCGGAACACAATAATTATCCTTTTGTACAATTGGGACTATCGGTAAATGAAGCTTTTTTCCATCTGGATTTTTTTCTAAATTATGATATAAAGACTCTTTTAAACTTTTTTCTTCTTTTAATAACTGTTGTAAATCTACAAGTTTATTCATTTTGTAAAGCGCTTCTGCACGTAAATGTACAAAGTAAGTTTTATACGCATGATAAGGAAGCTGATTGTTTATGTTATCTATTACCGCTAACATCTCTTCATACTTCCTTAGATCTAATAAATATTTCACCTTCTCAAAATGAAAATATGGTACTTGCGGGAACTTTACAATCGCATCATCAATTAGCTGTAATGCACGTTTTTGTTCTCCTTGATTCGCATATAACTGTGATAATAAATAGATAGATAGCTCTTCACAATCTTTATGCTGCATGCCAGCTATAAATTGCTCTTCTGCTTTCTCCCATTCACCTGTATGCATATAGACGTAGCCCCATTTATCAAATACAGCTCGTGCACTATACTCCTCTGCCTTTTGCATATACATTAGGGCTTCTTCATTTCGTTTCATTTCCAACAAACATCGTACTAACGTAAAATATGTTTTCGCTAAAAGATCAACTTCTATTTCTTCTTGATTTACCACTTCTAATGATTCTTTTAACAACTGTTCTACTTCAAGTATTTTCCGCTCATCAATTAACTCATCACAATATAAAGAGAGCGTTCTCATATTTGGGAATTTTTTGTAGGCGTAGCGAATGAGGAATGAACTGTATTGGTGCATAAGCCCTTCGTCAGTAAGACGGATTAATATGTCAAACTCCTTATGTGAAGGAATATTAGCAAGCCAACTCTTCAAATAAGATAAAGTATTCTTTTCTTTTATATATGAAATTTCATTATTTATTTCCTGTAATCCATCTAAAAATCTCTTGTCTTTCAAACAAGCATCTAACTGCTTAAAATCTAGCATGTATTCACCTCGAATAATTATTTATACTGCTACTTGCTTAGATTTTACACATCATATTGTAGGTATTCAACTAAAATCTCCTATAGTGGATAGTATTATTTAATATTATTCGGATTTATAACAAAATATAGTAAAAATGATTGTTTTTCTCCATATTTTGTTTGATTATATGGAATAACGTAACATGAGGTTCTTATCTTTTGGCAGATCAAATCTGTGCAAGGAATTATATCGGCGATAATTCAAATATATCAGCGATTCTTTTGTTTTATCGACGATTTTCAGAATATATCTACCGATACTTAACTTATATCAGCGATTATATGTCGAATATCGACTCATCGGCATTAAACGACACTTTTCATCGTATTGCTACACTTTAACTTACTATTTCACCAAATGTAATTTTCATATTTGGAGCATATACTAAAGAGGAATGTAAATGAAATGCTTTAAAAAAGCGTAGTTCAGCTTCATATTGAGCTAGCGCATCATCATATGTTAATCCTCTACCCATTAAACGTTCTATAAATTGCTGTTTATCACCCGGATCGCCCGCAATTCCCTCTTCTTTTAATGAATGATACAAATCGTTTTTATTTTTGTGATGTATATTAGAGTCTAAAAAATTTACTTTATCGCTCACTCGACACTCAATATTTTTCACACCTAATTCACTTAAATACATCGGTATTTTCATGCCGATATTGCCATTTTTACCATTTCTCCTCTTATCACTTTCAAATAATTTTTGCAAAATACCTAGCTGAATAATTTCCGATTGCTCCTCCCCATCTAACACATATGAAGACATATTTGAAATCCAATGTGGTTCAAAACAGATTATTTTACCACCATCCTTAATTGACTGTATCATTTTCTCTAGCATCGTTTTTGGTGAACTCATATGTAATAAGAAGGCCTGACAGATTGCTATATCGTATGTATCTTTCAATTTAATTTCTGTAGCATCTCCCTCAAGAAATTCTGACTCATACGGAAGTAAATGAAACAACTCTCTTGCTTCAGCTAGTAATGTTTCTCCACTATCAATGCCTGTATACTTTGACCCTTCTGGAAGTAAAGGCATTAATACTAAGCCTAAATAACCATATCCACAACCGTAATCAACGATATGTACTGGCTTAGTAATCCTCCAAACTGTATTTACTAAAAAGCTTACATAATCGTCATTGTAATATAAATCTCTTGTATTTTTTAAATATGTTAGCTTACTGTTCCAATCGTACGTTTCCAAGATTAACGCCTCCTTTTATATACACCTATTACAATTCTCCATTTAACAAAAACATTCCTACACTTTAAACCATCCCTCAAAAATATAGTTTTGATAATGTGAAAATACTACTTACACCGTTCCTATACAAAATAAAAAGGTATACATATCTGTAATGATACATACACCTTTTTATGTTACATCTCCTCAGGAGCTTCCACTCCAAGTAAACGTAATCCCTCTTTTAATACAACCGTCACAGCATACACTAATGCCAGTCTACTGTCTTTTTCGGCGTTTTCATCTAATATACGCACATTTCCATAATATTTATTAAACGATTGTGCCACATCTAATACGTATTTCGAAATAACCGATGGCTCATTTTTGTTACATGCTGCTTCAATTACTTCTGGGAATTTGTTTAGTAATTTTACGATATTCCAACTATAATCATCTTTTAAGGTAAACGTACACGTTTCAAATTCTACACTTTCTTTTCTTAAAATAGAGCAAGCACGTGCATGTGTGTATTGTACGTACGGGCCTGTTTCCCCTTCGAATTTCAGCATATTTTCTAATGAGAATTCAATATTATGCATACGCTCGTTTTTTAAATCGTGGAAGATAACTGCGCCAACACCGACTTGCTTTGCTACTTCTTCTTTTTGTTTTAAGTTTGGATTTTTCTCTTCAATATTTTGTTTTGCAAGGTCAATTGCTTCCTCAAGTACTTCTTCAAGTAAAATAACTCTTCCTTTACGTGTCGACATTTTCTTACCATCTTTTAAAATGAACCCAAACGGTACATGTTCCATGCCGTCAACCCAATTGTAGCCAAGCTTTTTTAATACCGTGAAAAATTGATTGAAGTGTAGACTTTGTTCCGGTCCAACCACATATAACGCTTTATCAAACGAATATGTGTTTTGACGATATAACGCTGCCGTTAAGTCACGCGTTGCGTAAATCGTCGCACCATCTGATTTTCTAATTAAGCAAGGCGGCATGCCCTCTTCTTCTAAATTAACGACTAATGCGCCTTCTGACTCTTCAAGTAAACCATGTTCCTCTAAAATCCCAATAAAGTCTTCCATTAAATTATTATAAAAAGCTTCTCCTTGAAAATTAGTAAATTCCACACCGAGAAGTTCATAAATACGAGAAAATTCTTTTAAGGATTCGTGGCGGAACCAATTCCAAAGCTCAACAGCTTCTTCATCACCTTCTTCTAATTTCTTAAACCAAGCACGCCCTTCTTCTTCTAGTTCTGCGTCGTCTTTTACCTCTTCATGAAATTGAACGTATAACTTAAATAATTCACGTATTGGATCCTCTTTAACTACTGCTTCATTTCCCCATTTTTTATAGGCAGTAATTAACTTTCCAAACTGTGTTCCCCAATCCCCAATATAATTAATTCCTACAACTTCATAGCCACATTTTTCAGCGATATGTTTCAGTGAATTTCCAATCATTGTAGAACGTAAATGCCCCATTGAAAAAGGTTTCGCAATATTAGGAGAGGAATAATCGATAACTACAGTCTTTTCACATCCAAAGTGATTTTGACCGTACTCTTCTTTCTCCGCTAAAACCGTTTTTAATACATTATCACTTACCGTTTCACGATTAAAAAAGACATTTATATAAGGACCAACAGCCTCTACTTTCGTAAAAAATGGATCACTTAATTTCTCCGCAACTTCTTTTGCGATAATAGCTGGTGATTGTTTATATTGCTTCGCAAGTGAAAAACATGGAAATGCTGCATCACCGAATTCATCTTGTTTCGGTATTTCAATTAAATCTAAAATTTGATTTTGCGTTAATTCATTCGTAAAAATATCGGATAAACTTTCCGCAAACTGCGTTTTATAATCCATACTATATAACCTCCTTATTTTTTTAAACACAAAAAACTCGTCTCTAAAAAGAGACGAGTTTAAACCCGTGGTACCACCCTTGTTGTTCATTACGAACCACTTTCCCGTTTATAACGAGGACAGGGGGCCTCGGCTTACTCTACTATTCGTTCAAGAAGCATCTCAGAAGTGCGCTTCATCTTTTTCTTCCGCACTAGGCTCACACCATCCCTAGCTCGCTTTCCTTCTAAAAAAGACTACTCTCTTCATCACCGACAGTATATTTAATTAATTATTGCTTATTATACATCTTTTCACACAATTAGCAAGGGTCAATTACACCAAAGTGAAACTTAGCACTTTTCCTTTTGTATACGTGAAAATTGTGTTTTTCAAACCTAGAACTACGAAAATGATCTTTTAAAACGACACGTTTTCTCGCCACTCGTTTTGCCTCCGCAATTGTTTCATCAGTAATATCATGATACAAAGCGAAGTGTTTTAATCCTTTTATTCCATCGGATTCTATGACAGTTTCTTCAAACATTGGATCAAGGTAAACGACATCGTAACTATTGTCTTCACAGTGCGCTAAAAATGAAAAGTGCTCCGTTTGCTTTACTTGGATTCTTTGCATTGCTTCATCGATTTCAGAAACAGATGAAGACCATGTTTTCAAACCATTTCTCATGATATAAGCCATATATTCATTGCCTTCAAGTCCTGTTACTGTTCCACTTTCACCAACAACATAACTAGCGACAATACTATCTGATGCCATACCGAGTGTACAATCTAACACTGTCATTCCGCTCTCTAATTTAGCAGCTTGTACAAACGGATCGTGTTCTCCGCGCATTAACCTTTTCACACGAAACATCGCTGAGTTCGGATGAAAGAAAAATGATTCTTCCGTACCTTTCGGATAAATAGCTAATCGATTTTTTCCTACAACAAGTACATCTTGTCCATATTGCTCATGCAGTTTATGTACTGGTATGTCGCTACGTTTAACGAATGAACCATTTAATTCTGCCGCTACCTTGTTTGCATAATCTGTCATTTCTTTATTTGTTCTTCCCGCTGTTGTTACGATCATTGTTTCACCTCTATATAAAGAAAAGAGGGAGATTTACTCTCCCCCTTCTTTAGCAATTCTTTTCGAAAGCTTGCTCTAAGTTCGTAATAATTTCATCCATAGTTGCACCTTCAATTTCATGACGGTGAATGAAGTGAACAACTTCTTTTCCTTTTAATAATGCCATAGATGGTGAAGATGGAGGAATTTCTCCGAAGTATTCACGCATTTTTGCAGTAGCATCTTTATCTTGACCTGCGAATACAGTTACAAGATGATCAGGTTGTTTTTCAGCACGAACAACCGCTTGACCTGCTGATGGGCGTGCTAACCCAGCTGCACAACCACAAACTGAGTTTACAACTACTAAAGTAGTACCTGTCGTGTTTTCCATAAATTCTGTTACAGCTTCTTCTGTAGTTAACTCTTCAAACCCAGAACGCACTAATTCTTGACGCATTGGGATTACCATTTGGCGCATGTATTCTTCATAAGCATTTGACATCTTGTAATCTCTCCTTCAACTTTCATTCCAAATTCATCATATCACGCTCTATTACTAGGTGCAAAAGAAAGATTACGATGATTTCATTTTTTTGTAGGGATTTCACAAACCCCACCGCGGCAATGTCCAACTGGGACAAGTTTTCTATTGTTAGCGATATAATCGTATACTTTACTTCCAAATCCAAGTACGATAGATAACTTTATAAAAGGCACGGCAAACCAATAAGATGGAACAGCCTTTGCTAATACATGTATGCTATGAATTCCGTCATACCACTTATTATTTTTTAAAATATACAATCTTTGTTCCATCTTGCTTTGTAGTTCTTGAGAAAGTTCATACTTCTCAACTACATCTTCATCTCGAAATGAAACAAATTTCATCTTACACTTTTTATCTAATTTTTTCGTACGTTCTGCAACCGCTGTACACATTGGACACCAACTATCATAGAAAACAATCATACATTATTCCCCTTTACGAGACTCCGTCATTTGTTTCCATACAGAACCTTTTGCTTCTTCTCCGCCTTCAATACGCTCTAATGCTAGACGTGCTTGCATCGCTACTTCAAACTCTGGATCATCTTGCGCTGCTTTTAATGCTGGAATTGCACTTTCATCTCCAAGTTCAAATAAGAACATAGCTGCACGCCAGCGTACTAATTTACTTGAATCTTTCAGAGATTTAATCATAACGAACATCGCTGCAGGATCACCTACGTCTGATAAGCAATCGCCAGCTGTACGGCGAACACTTACTGAACGATCTAATAACGCTTTATATAATAACGGCAATACATCATCACCTTTTACCATACCTAAATACGCTGTTGCTAAACGGCGGATTGAAACTTTTTCATCATCTAACGCCATCTTCAGCACTGAAATATCTTCTTCCGTAGGATCCATTTGCTCTAATGCTGCAAAGCGATTTTTCCAGTCAGCATCTTTCATCATCTCTTCTGTTACTTTATATGGCTCACGCTTTTGAATCGTTACTTCAACAGCACCTGCCTGATTTAATAATTCTTTAACCGTTTCATTTACACGTTCTTCTGAATACGCAGCAACAATCTCTTCTACTACTTCTTTCCCGATTTCTTCAAAATTACCGTAACGTGTACTTTGTTCCACCCATTTACGTTCTTTTACAACGTTTGGTGCAGACATTTGAACTTTCATAATTGATTCTTTAAAACGGTCAGGTAAACCAACACGTTCTTCCGATGTTCCATCTGTTAACTTTACTTGCATTGGAATTGTAAAGAACATTTGAACAAACACTTTCACTTCCCCAAAATGAGCAAGTTGTTGTTCTTCACTTTCTTCTACTACCTCTTCGCCGAAAACAGCACGAACTTGTTGTAATAAAACTTTCCAGTCAAACTTCGCATTTCGCTCCACTGCTAAAAAGTCGGCTACATGATATACACCTTTAATGCCTTCAATTTTCAAAATTTCTTGCACTTGCATTGGTGCTTGTTCTTTATTTTCATTTGTATAATTATTACGCGCTCCTGATGGTAATACTTCATTCAAAATAACTTTCATTGTATTTGGACTTGGCGTCGGTTCAATTGCTTTAATCTTCACGTAAAAAACTCTCCTTTATTGCGTGTTCTTAGCTGTATTGTAACATGTTATCACTCTATACTCCTACTCGGATGCTTTATTTTGCTGATTTCTTTCCACCATCATACTTTAATTTCCTCAAGTCCTTTCTTATTGTGATGCCCCCTCCCGCCTTCTCTCCAAAAAGGTAATACTCTCAATCACAACTTCAGTTCTATATATTCTCTTGCCTTGTTCATCATCGTAATTACTCGTCTGAATACGCCCTGTAATCCCAACAAGTGATCCCTTCTTACAATATTCAGTTACATTCTCAGCCGATTTTCGCCAAACGACACAATTAATAAAATCGACTTGTTGTTCACCTAAACTATTTCGAAATCCTCTATTCACCGCAATACATATTCTTGCATAAGCAACGCCTTGTTTTGTGTAGTATAATTCTGGCTCCTTTGTCAATCTACCAATTAATACAACTCGATTCATCATAAGTTATACCACCTCACATATTTTTCTTCATTGTAAGGAGAAGTATTTGAATAGTAAAAAGCACAAAATGATATATCCGTAAGTAAAAAGTATTATTTTAGACCTTACAAAACAAAAAAAGAAACCATACATAGTTCAAACATGTATGGTTTCAAAATTTATTACACTTCAGTACAAGATATGTAATATCCTCCGCGAGCCATCTTTATTTCAGCACGGTACATTACATTTTCTAAGTAAAAAGTAATCGGTTTAACTTTACTCTCAAATTTTAGTCTTTCATTGCATTCAGTTGCATATCCTTCAATCGCTGAAGTAATAACTTTTGATGATGGATACGTTAAAGCTTCATCTAGTTCTATGAAAAAACTTTTAGAAAATAGTTTTTTCATAATCCCCTTCTTCTCTTTCATCATATTCCATCTCCTTCACTTCAAATTGCTATCATCCATATTATACCATACATTCAATATATCTTTGAAAATAAAAAAATCCTGCATTTTTCATGCAGGATTTTTTTATTAGTCATTTTTCGTAAAGTACGAAACGAAACGAAGAATTTCTAAGTATAACCATACTAATGTAAGCATTAGTCCCATCGCAGTATACCACTCCATATATTTCGGAGCTTGACTACGTACACCATTTTCGATTAAATCGAAATCTAGTAATAAGTTTAATGCAGCAACTACAATAACAACTGCACTAATAATAATACCGATTGTACCACCTTGGTGAATGTATGGAACAGTTACACCAAACATATTTAGTAGAAATACGACTAAATACATAACCATAATTCCAAGTGTTGCTGCCATCACGCCTGTACGGAATTTATCCGTTACTTTTACTACGCGTGTTGCATATAACACTAACATTGCAAATAGAATTGAGATTGTTAGTAATACAGCATTTAAAACGATAGAATCGCCAAATTTCATTGTATAAACTGCTGAAATACTTCCTAACACAACCCCTTCTACCGCTGCATAGATTGGTGCACCAAAAGGTGAAATACGCGGGAAGAACATAGACGCAAATGCGATGATTGCCGCAACGATTAAAGCACCAATTAATACTGGCATCTTCATCGTCCCCTGCATCATCTGTATGTATGAATAGACAGACGTTGCAAGTAGCAAGATAAGCATAATAAACGTTTTGCCTACTGTTCCGCCAATCGTCATCGCAGAAGCGCTTGCTCCCTCTTTACGGAATGCCTCTTTTTTCAACATTGGATTAGATGTTCTCATTTTTTCCCTCCTAAAATAGGTTCTACCAATAGTGTAAAGTTTTTCTCTTTACTTTTCAATATATGCAGCTTGTTTTTATTTTAATCCTTCAACGATGTCTGATAGTTCACTCCATCTTTCCATCGTTTTTTCTAGCTCTTCTTCTGTTTTCTGCTGTGCTTCAGATAATTCTTGTGCCTTTGTGAAGTCAGATCCAACTTTCGCAAGTTCTTCTCCAATTGACTCAATTTTCTCTTCTAGTTCGGCAATTGTATCTTCAATTGTTTCCCATTCACGCTGCTCATTGTATGAAAGTTTACGTTTACGTTGTTGTTTCGGAGCTTCTTCTACCACTTTTTTCTCTTTTTGAACTTCCGCCTTCTCAATAAGTTCTTTCGTCTTTTCCATTTCTAAAAAGTCCGTATAACTACCTAGGAATTCACGCACTTCGCCTCCACCACTAAAGATGAACAATTCATCTACTACTTTATCTAAGAAGTAACGGTCATGCGATACAGTTAAAACGACACCTGGGAAATCTTCTAAATAATCTTCCAGTACTGTTAATGTTTGTGTATCTAGATCATTCGTAGGTTCATCAAGTAATAGTACGTTTGGTTCTCCCATTAAAATACGTAATAAAAATAAACGTCTTCTTTCACCACCAGATAGTTTACCAAGTGGTGTACCATGTGAATGCGTCGGGAATAAGAAACGTTCTAGCATTTGAGATGCACCAATTACTTTTCCATCTGTCGTATGAATAACTTCTGCAATCTCTTTAATGTATTCAATCATACGCTGATTTAAATTCATCTCTTCATTTTCTTGCGTATAATAAGCGACTTTTACAGTTTGTCCTACTTCAACTTCACCACTATCAGGAGATAGCTTACCTGCAAGCATATTTAAAAGAGAAGATTTCCCGCTTCCATTCGCTCCGATAATCCCGATACGATCGCCCGGCTTCACTATATGATTAAAGTTGTGTAATACCGTTTTATCACCGAATTTTTTCGTTACATCTTTTAACTCAAGTACTTTTTTGCCAAGGCGACTCCCGCTAAGCGCAATATCAACTGACTGCTTTGCAGCTGGTCCTTCTTGACCTTTTAACTCATCAAATCGTTGAATACGTGCTTTTTGCTTTGTCGAACGAGCTTTTGCACCACGTCGAATCCATGCTAGTTCGCGGCGGTATAAGTTTTGACGTTTTGATTCTTGCGCAATTTCTTGTTCTTCACGAAGTGCTTTCGCTTCTAAAAATGTACTATAGTTTCCTTCGTAACTGTATAGTTTACCATTGTCTAATTCAAAAATACGATTCGTCACACGATCTAAGAAATAACGATCATGGGTTACAAGTAATACGGCACCATTATATCTTGCTAAATATTCTTCCAACCATTCAACTGTCTCATGGTCAAGATGGTTCGTAGGCTCATCCAAAATTAATAAATCAGGTGTTTCAATAAAACATTGCGCCATTGCAATACGCTTTTTTTGTCCACCAGATAGGTTTCCAACAGTTGCTGTGAAATCAGTAATTCCTAATTTCGTTAATAACGATTTTGCATTCGCATTTGCTTCCCATGCACTCATTGCATCCATACGTTGCTGCACTGCAAATAATTGTTCCTGTACTTTTTCATTACTTGGATCTTTTTCGATATGTAATAGTGCTTTTTCATAATCACGAAGAAGACGAATTAAAGGTGTATCACCATGGAACACTTGCTCTAATACTGTTAGTTTTTCATCAAACTCTGGTTGCTGTGATAAATAACTAATTGTATACCCACGTGAATGCGTCATATCACCTGTATCAGGGGTTTCTAATCCTGCAATTATTTTTAATAATGTCGATTTACCCGTTCCGTTTACACCGATAATTCCAACACGTTGTCCTTCTGTAATACTACATGATAATCCATTAAATAACGGCTTTTCTCCATATGATTTTGATAAGTTCTCCACAGTTAACATTTTCATATTTGTGCATTCCACTCTTTCATAAATTGTTCAATAAACTGTTCCATATAACGATGACGAATTTCAGCCTCTTGTTTTGCTGCATTCGTATTCATTAAATCTTTTAATTTCAAAAGTTTTTCATAAAAATGATTTAAAGATGGATCGTTATTTTTTCTATATTCATCTTTCGTCATCACTTCACGCGGAGGAATAGTTGGATCATACATTAATCTCCCTTTCGCTCCACCATACGCAAATGTGCGAGCTATTCCAATTGCTCCAAGGGCGTCTAAACGATCCGCATCTTGAACAAGCTTCCCTTCAAGTGAATCCACTTTACCGCCATGACCACCTTTATAAGACATATTGGCGATAATATGAAGAACATGTTTACTTTCCTCTTCTTCTACATGTAACTCTTCTAACCAATCAGAAACTTTTTTCATTCCTTCTTCTTCACTTTCATTTAACTTCTCATCTGCCACATCGTGAAGTAATGCTGCCATTTCAATTATAAAACGATTTCCCCCTTCTTGCTCGGATAAAGAAATCGCCAGTTTATGTACGCGTTCAATATGATACCAATCATGCCCACTCGCATCTTTTTCTAAAATATGTTTTACAAAAGTAATTGTTTTTTGAATCTTTTCTTGTTTTGTCATTTTATCTTCACCCAGTTACTTATTGTAACACGCCCACATTTTTTCATCACATATTTTCTTGTCCGCCCATACACTGAGTGGTAAGCATCATCATGAAGGAGGAATAAATATGTTCTATAATAATCAACCGCCTTATCCAAGGCAACCATTTTACCCTCAACAACAAGAACAAAGATACACAGAACAATACGAAGAACAAGAGTTACAACAGCAAGAACAACAATATGAACAAAATCCATACGCAACACCGCAAAATCAGGAACTTCAATATCCACAAAATCCATATACAGCGCCGCAAACTCAAGAACAACAATTTCAACAAAACTCATACGACACACGTCCAAATTATGAATATCCTCAAAATCCATATGCAGCACCGCAAAATCAGGAACTTCAATATCCACAAAATCCATATGTAACACCACAAACTCAAGAACAACAATTTCAACAAAACCCATACCCAACTCAGCCACAACAAACTCAATATCAACAACAAATGTATCAACCAAACTACGACGCACGTGTCTCACCACCTAAACCGCCAACATTAGATATTACACAACCACAAATTTTACCGCCTGGACCAACACTGGATATTACACAGCCTCAAATCTTACCACCTGGACCAATTACAGAACCAACGCAACAACAGATTCAACAAGTTGTCGGTACACAGTTCTTACCTTTAAAGAAACCTGTACTAGATTTCGTAAAACCTTGGGTAGATTATGGTTTAAATGAAGCGAAACATACATCACACAAACACGCTCTAACAGAAGTTGCTGCGATTATGTTTTTAGTTGGGAAAGGATTTAATCCGACAATTGCGCATTATATTGTAGAATCTTGGGAGAAGAATGAGCAGTTTTAGGGTTGTTTATTTTTTATTAAATAAAACTATAAAAGTGTCACAAGTGCCTGTTATACAAGCATTTGTGACACTTTTTATTTGTTATATTATATTCTATTCCAAAAGGGAATTTCATATTTTTTCACGTGTTTTTATATTATTTGTGAGCAAAATGTGAGCAAATAATAGCCTTTTAATTAAACTGTATTAGACCAATTTTTATTTTATACAGATGCCCCTTAATATAATCTGAATTTTATATATTTACATTTTTTCTTTTTATTTCATAATTTTAAATGGGAATGGGAGGAGAAAAATGGTTCAAATCAAAGTAACACCTGAAATGCTAGAAGAAGTTGCAAATCGTGCAAGTAACACCCGAATCGCATTAGAATCTATACATAATAATTTATGTAATGAAATAGATCAATTGTGTTTTCAATGGATTG
>NZ_BOQB01000132.1 GCF_018332475.1 Bacillus sanguinis
CAAGTATATATCAATGTAAATATATTATTTTCGAACAAATCCATTTAGATTCCACATCCTTCCTTTTTATTTTATCACATAATTCTGTTTTTTAAAGTGATACATAAAAATAGAGCACCTTTTACAGATGCTCTTCTTCATTATTTAATACGTAAATGTAATTGTCGCTAATGAATAATCTGCCATCGCACTATATGGTGCTACTTGATAAGATACACGCTTTGCACCTTTTGGCCAATTTATTTCATTTAACACTTTCTTTATATCTTGCATCGTTCCATCCATAGACTGCTTATATCGTACTTCTACCTTTTCTGGCTTAGAAGCGAATTGTTGCTGTAATTTTTTCTTAAATTCACTGTAATTGTCTGCTCCGTATTGTGCAGACAAATATTTTAAATTTGTTTCTTTTAACATTTGCTCATATGCTGCCGTTTTTGAACTACCAGCTTTTATTTTGTTTGTTAATTCATTAAAGTAACTTGTAGTTGCTGCTGGATATTTACTACGATCCCAGTCGTGATCTTTACTTAATTGCTCATCAGTCATATTAAAATATGAATATGTTACGCGCCCAGCTTTATCTGGTACTGGATCATCGAAAGTCGTATCAAGATGATACCATTTGTTTTCAATGTTCACCAAATTCCATGCATGAGCTTGTCCATTTCCTGTGCCTGTTACAATATGATTTTGGATACCCGCTTCTTTTAGCAATTCATATGTTAATAACGTATATCCTTGGCAAACGGCAGAACGATTCGCTAATGCTTCATATGCTGTATACGCTTTATAAGACGTATCATACGATACATGTTTTACAACGTAATCGTGAATCGCTTTTACTTTTTCATGCTCATCCATCCCCGGTTTTACAATTGAACCGATAATCCCTTTTGCCTGAGATTTTACATATTGTGTTTGTTCTTTTGTTTCACGGTATTTCACTTGCAGTGTAAACGTATAGTTTCCAGGTAACCCTTTAATAGAATATTTAGTAGACGCTACATTATATTTTACATACTCATCTGCATCTACAATTTTATTAAACTCGCCATACAATTGGTCCATAATATTTCTAGCATTTCTATCTTTTGTTTTATATGTGATTGTAATATTTTCTTCTCGATTATCAATCTGTTTTTTTAATTCTTTCCTGAAATCATTTAACAACTTTACATCTGATTGTGTTGTCACTGTAGTCGGATTCGTAGCTGCATAAGATACAGATGACGCCTGTAAGCCTCCCATTACTATAGTTGAACAAAGCAGGGTAGCTGTCACATACTTACTTGTCTTTCCCATCTTGTCACTCCTTACATTCTATAACTATACGAAAAAAGTATCGTATAGTTTCAGAGTATACAATACTTTTTCGTATAGGTCATATGAGATTATGCATATTTAACATTGTAAAAAGGTTGTTCTTTTTACAAGAACAACCTTCTTCATTAACAAGTTTGTAATACACAACATACATTTTCAAAACGTCGATTTTTCAAGTCTTCATTTCCTATACAGAAATAAAGCATCCCTAAATCTCCCCACATCATATTACAATTTTTAGTATCTGAATCAATTTGGAATAAAAGCGTCATTTGCTGCGGATCTATGTCCATATATTGTCCAGTCTCGTACAATACCTCATCTTGTACAGAGAATGGCTCACCAAACATTTGATGGTTATCGTAATTATCTGGAATTAGCTCTTCAAGTAATTGCAAGAAACGATCTGAATCAGCCTCATCTTCAATGAAAAGCTCTGGCAATTTATACGTTAGTTCAAAAGTAGTTGCACACTGGTTATAATTCGTTTGCCATTCATCAGCTCTTCGTAATTGCTCTACAGGAACATCATAATAAAGTACACGTCCCGCTTCAGTTGGATTCACGTCTTCTTCAAAATAATTTTCAATAGTAAAGAAATATAGCATCCCTGTCTTAGGAAGATCGTGATCCATACCAATACTTTGTAAATCCTTTAAATTAAATTGTGCAATAAACTGTAACGGATTTCCTTTGTGCGTTGGATATTCAAATGTAGCCGGCAAATCAGGAATTCCTCCCATTTTTGAACTACCTATCGTAACGGTTTCTTCCTTCTTTGGCACAACTTTTACACAAGGAAATACAGTATTCATAAGTTCCTCTTTTAAATGATTCAGCCCATATTTATCAATTAATCCTTCAATTTGTTTATTCATACATTCTCCTTATATTTACATACTTATTTGTATCATCGCACAAAAATTATACTCCATTATTCGCAAAAACAACAAGCCTTCAAAAAACGGGCTCTTCCTTCATACGCGAACAAGTTTAAAAAAGCATAGTATACATTGTTCCTACAAACACGATAGTTCATTATTTCTTCCAGTACATTTTCCCCTCGTTCATTTTTATTTTTAATTTAAGGAGGAATTCCACATGGGTTACGGATATAGTTGCTGTGGTTACGGATACGGTGGCGGCGGCGGTTGTGGTTATGGAGGTTTCGCTTTATTAATCGTTTTATTTATCCTTCTAATCATCATCGGAGCTAGCTGTTGGGGTGGCTTTGTAGGCTGCTAGTAAATTTAAAAACTATTATAAAAAAGCACGTACAATACGTGCTTTTTTGCCATTTTCAAATCTTTTATGTGAAAGGAAGTATGATTAATGAAGATTGATGGTGTTTTTGAAGGAGGCGGTGTACGCGGAATTGCGCATGTAGGGGCAATTTGCGCGTTAGCTGAAAAAGGTTATGAATGGGAGCGTGTAGCTGGAACATCAGCTGGTTCCATTATCGCTGCGCTCCTAGCAGCAGGATATTCTTGTTCTGAGTTAAAAACGATTATAACTGATATTGATTATAATAAATTTACGAAGAGAACCTTCATTGACAGAATCCCGTTTATCGGAAAAGGATTAAGCGCATGGACTACTCTTGGTATTTACTCTAATGTTTTTATAGAAGAATGGATTGAAGAATTACTTCGAAAAAAAGGAGTTCACTTATTTACTGATTTACCTGATTTAAATAAGCTTAAAATTATCGCTTCTGATATAAGTAATGGTAAAATGGTTATCTTTCCTGATGACTTACCAAACTACGGATTTTTAAATTATCGCTTCTCTATTGCTAAAGCTGTAAGAATGAGTAGTACAATCCCCTTCTTCTTTGAACCGGTAAAATGGAGAACTCCAAAATGGAAGCAACCTTGTTATATGGTTGATGGAGGGATTTTAAGCAATTACCCAATTTGGATTTTCGACTCACCTTCCTCTCCTCGCTGGCCAACTTTTGGGTTTCACTTCGTAAAAGATGAGATTCAAGCTGATCCTGCTCACTATAACGAACCTATCTCGATGTTCAAAGGACTATTTAAAACAATGATGCAAGCCCATGATTTACGTCATTTAGATAAGGAATCAAAAGCAAGAACGATTACAATTCCGACCGGGTCCATTACAAGTACAAACTTCGAGTTAACTAAGGAAGAAAAAGAGTGGCTTTACAATTCTGGTTATAATGCCGCAAATAAGTTTTTACAATCTTGGAACTTCAGACAATATATTGATGACTATAGAAACGGAAATCAGGACCGAAAAACAAATCGGTATTTCCGTCAACTTGACTCATAATACTATTATCGTTCATACGAAAACACGTTACGCTTTCAAAAAAAATAAGCCTAGTAATATATGATATTACTAGGCTTATTTACTTTCTGCATCATTATTATACATTGCTTAAGGATACGTTAACCCTTCCGCTTCCTCCGCAGTAATAACGGTGTATCGATTTCCTGTTCGCAATCCTAACAATTCTGCTTTTTCAATTGCATCCTGCTTCGTCTCCGCATAAGCAGCTAAATATTTTTCTCCATTAATAATTTGGCAAATTACATATTGTTTCATTACTTTCTCCTCTTACTTTTTCATTAATTGTGCTAGTTTTTTGATACCCATTTCAATTTCTTCCAACGTTGCGTATGAATAGGATAGACGCAAAAATTGGTTTGCACTTCTATCATACAAAGTACCTGGATTTAATAAAACCTTTTCTTTCAAAGCTTGGTCAAATAAGCTACGGCTCGAAACGGATACATTCATATGTAACCAAATATAAAAACCACCTGTCGGTTCATACCATGTTGCTATATCCTGACAATATTTCTCTAACATTTGTAACATAAAATTTCTGCGTTTTTTCAACTTTGTTCTTACAAACTGTAAATGTTCATCATACAATCCATTTGTAAACCATTCCGCTGCAATTTGCTGGGATATAGAACTCGAACCATAATCTGTTTGCATTTTTATGTCTGCCAATCTTTGAATGACAGGCTCAGATCCGACAATCCATCCAATTCTTAATCCTGGACTAATGACTTTAGACATACTCCCGATATGTAGTACAATTCCGTTTTTATCATATGCTTTTAAAGGCTTTGAAACTGGTTCATCAAACCATAAGTCTTGATACACCGCGTCCTCTATAATAGGCAATCCAATTTCATTACATATTTCCATCACTTCTATTCGTTTCTTCACATTCATACTAACGTTTGTCGGATTATGAAAAGACGGGATTGTATATAAAATAGATGCATTAAATTGCTTCTTATATTTCGTAATATATGATGCATGTATACCATTCTCATCCATCGGTATTCCAATTAAGCGCATTCCTGCTGATTGAAAAACATTAAGAGAATATAAATAAGATGGTTTTTCTAATAAGATGGATGCCCCTTTTGGAAGAAGCCCCATAGAAATAAGTTGCAACGCTTGGATTGCTCCTGAAACAATTAATATAGAATTTGGAGTTACATCTATATCATGTCCTTTTAAATAGTCCGCAATCTTTTCCCTTAAAGAGAGATTCCCTTTCGGCTCTTCATAGCCAAGTGTCACCTTTGATGTTAAAAGCCTATTCATAATATCTTTCATCTTTTTTTCAGGTAAAAGACTTGGCGCGAGCTCACCTGTTCCTAAACGAATTACATGCGGATAAAATTCAGCTTGATTAATCTCTTGAATAGCAGGCAAATTCGGGTAATGAAGTCCTGTTTCTACATAGGATTGCCAATTTGGCGGGGGTGCGTATGTGGAAGCATTCTCATTATTATTTACAACAATTGTTCCTTTCCTGCCATTCCCTTCAATGTATCCCTTTGCCACTAGCTCATCGAAAGCCATGACAATTGTACTCCGATTCACACCAAATGTATGTGCCAAATCTCTTTGTGAAGGTAATCTCGTTCCAACAGTCCATTCTCCATTAACGATTCTTTCTTTTATATACGTTTCTATTTGTTTATACAGAGGTGTCGCTAGAGACATATTCGGTTTCCAAACGAATCTTTCCATCATATCACCTTATATTCTTTTTGGTTGGTAACCTCCCCAACCATATGGATGGATACAAATTTTCATTTCTTCTATACAATATACACTATCATAATAAATTTAAATAGGAGGTAATATGATGAATGAAGCAATTATTCATGGTATCATTCTTGCATTTGGTCTTATCATTCCATTAGGTGTCCAAAATGTTTTCGTCTTTAACCAAGGTGCGAGCCAACCAAACATTTGGAGAGCAGCTCCTGTAGTATTAACTGCCTCTATATGTGATACGCTACTCATATTAATTGCGGTGCAGGGTGTCTCCCTTGTACTCCTTACTTTTTCTTGGCTAACTAACACACTATATATAATTGGATTTTTCTTTCTCCTATATATGGGCTTTGTTATTTGGAGAAGTAACCCTTCCAACAATATAAAACAAGAAAACAGCATGCCATTAAAACAGCAAATCCTTTTCGCTGCATCAGTTTCGTTATTAAACCCACATGCAATTTTAGATACAATTGGCGTAATTGGAACAAATTCTATTCAATACATAGGAAGTGAAAAATGGGCTTTCACACTTGCAACTATTATCGTTTCTTGGATTTGGTTTATAAGCTTAGCTTTAGCGGGGAAATTTCTAAAAAGAATAGACTCAACTGGAAAAACAATCGTATTATTAAATAAATTTTCGGGCCTTATCATTTGGGGTGTTGCGCTTTATATGTTAACACAAGTTATATATTCTTAATGAACGAAAGAGAATTGCATGTTCCTTAATACATCATGCAATTCTCTTACAAATTATGAAGTAGGTTCCGTTTTCTATTTTACCGTCTTTTCATCTTTTGCTGGTTTAATCCAAAGGATTGCTATAACAGCACCAATACCAGCGAAAATACTTGTTAAATAAAATACTTCATGGTCAGCACCTTTCATAAAAAAAGAATATAGAGGTGGTCCAGCTGCTACACCGATAAATCGCATGGAACTATAAAATGACGTAACCGTCCCCCTTTGCTCCTTTTCAATTCCTTGCGTAATTAAGGCGTCTAAACATGGGAGTGCCATACCAATTCCTATCCCCATAATAACGAGACAAAGAAGTAGTAAATAGAGCCCTTTTATAAATAAAGGAATGATGACTGATGCAGCTGCCATTAAAAAACCAATATAAATACACTTCTTCATCACATTTTGATTGTCTCCAATTTTTTTACCCGCCATATATGAACTAAGTGAAAGTACAAGTAACGGGATAGCAAGCACACAACCTTTCCATATACCATGTATGTCATACTTTGATTCCAGTATAGTCGACAAATAAAAGAGAATTCCGAATAAAATAAGCATAATTATTGCACCTAATACAAAAATGGCAATTAACCATCTTCCCTTTTCTCGAAACGTAGAGATGATAGATTGAATAAACTCTTTAAGTGGTGGTACTTCTCCTTCTTGTTTCTTTGCCTTTACTAGAACAAGTAATAAAACAATTGATACTACGCATAAAACTGGAATCGCCCAAAACGGTAAGAACCATACAATGGCAGCAAGAGCAGATCCTAAAATAGGGCTCAGCACTTTTCCAAATGTATTGGATGTTTCAATGATTCCTAAACCTGTACTAACTTGTTTTTCATCTTTGTATAAATCACCAACACACGGTATAACAACTGGCATCGCACCAGCAGCACCAATACCTTGAATCGCTCTACCGATCAATATCCAAGTGTAGGGATCATCAACTTTCCAAGATACCCAACCAGTTATCGCTCCTCCTATTGCCGCAATCAGTAAACTCGGAACCATTACCATCTTTCGTCCCCATCTATCTGATAAATAACCAGCAATCGGTATAAGTAAAATGGCTACAATAGAATAAATTGTAATAATCATGGATACTTGAAACGATGAAATATGTAATTTCTTTTCGATAGTCGGTAGGATTGGAATGAGCATTGAATTTCCTAATGTCATAACAAGTGGAACTGATGCAAGCGCAATTAAACAACAGTTTTCTTTTTTTAACATGTTGGCTTCGGAACCCTTTCATTGTATATTTCTTACCATATAATAGCCCTGCTGGAACGTAATTTTTCATTCCACCAGGGCTATTACATCTTTACTACTTCCCATTTACAACAAAAGAAATTGGGGAAAATATAGTATTATTCCTATTCTTTGAATCCAGTTCGCAATATATCCATACCAATTAATTGAAAAAAAAAGAAAGGAAGAATCCTTCCTTTCTCCTATAACCTTCTACAATTAGCGAGTATATCCGCCACCAAGTTGTTGTTCTGCCATCGCTACTAGACGTTTTGTAATTTCACCGCCTACAGAACCGTTTGCACGTGAAGAAGTGTCAGCTCCAAGTTGTACACCAAATTCTTGTGCAATTTCATATTTCATTTGATCTAAGAGCTTGTTCTGCACCTCGCACTAACAATTCATTACGACTTCCACTGTTATTGTTTGCCATATCGTTTCACCTCCGATGTTTTTAATATGCTACGAATTATGAAAAATAGTTATCCTTTTTATGGGAATTAGATTATGTATAAATATTGGGTTTCTTCTTAAAATAGGGCTAAAAGATATAAGAAAGAAGAGTTGCTATACCATACTTTCATACCAACACTATGTATAGATTCCTCTTTACTCAAGATTTCTATTTTGTCAAGAAATACATATAAATTATGAAAAATGATTCCTAAGGAGATATGAGATGAAAGCTGTAACCTATCAAGGGCCAAACCAAGTACAGGTTAAACAAGTGGATGATGCAAAGTTAGAAAAAAAAGATGATATCATTGTAAAAATTACTTCAACCGCTATTTGCGGTTCTGATTTACATTTATATCAAGGTAACATGCCTTTACCACAAGGATATATTATTGGCCATGAACCAATGGGTATTGTTGAAGAAGTAGGGCCAGATGTAACTAAAGTAAAAAAAGGCGACCGTGTTGTAATCCCCTTTAATGTTGCTTGTGGACATTGTTTCTATTGCCAACACGAAATGGAAAGTCAATGTGATAACTCGAACCCTCATTACGATTCTGGTGGATACTTTGGTTATACAGAGAAATTTGGTAACCATCCAGGTGGGCAAGCAGAATATTTAAAAGTTCCTTTTGGAAATTTCACTCCATTTGTTATACCAGAATCATGTGAACTTGAAGATGAATCTCTACTGTTTTTATCCGATGTTTTGCCAACAGCCTATTGGAGTGTAATAAACGCAGGTGTTAAGCGAGGCGATACTGTTATTGTCCTAGGTTGTGGACCTGTTGGATTAATGACACAAAAATTTGCCTGGATGCAAGGTGCTAAGCGCGTAATCGCAGTCGATTACTTAGATTATCGGATAAATTATGCAAAAAAGATTAACAATGTTGAGGTATTTGAGTTTACAAAATTTCCTGACATGGGAGAATATTTAAAGGAAATCACACATGGTGGTGCGGATGTAGTTATTGATTGCGTCGGGATGGATGGAAAAAAATCACCACTAGAATTTCTGGAACAAAAATTAAAATTACAAGGTGGTACCCTCGGTCCTATTCAAATCGCGACGAAAGCTGTAAGAAAATATGGAACAGTTCAAATGACTGGTGTTTATGGTGGCAACTATAATGCCTTTCCACTCGGTGCATTTTGGGTTAGAAATATTAATCTGAAAATGGGACAAGCACCTGTCATTCATTTTATGCCGGAACTATTTGAAAAAATAACAAACAAAGAATTCGATCCAAAAGAGATTATTACACACAAAATCCCCCTTGAAGAAGCGAGCTATGGTTATCAAATTTTTAATAACCGGGAAGATGATTGTATAAAAGTCATTTTGAAGCCTTGAAAATATAATTCATTATTCTTAATGAAAAGATAAGATTACATTTCGTAATCTTATCTTTTTTATTAAAACACTAAGTGTCTCCCCCATTTTCATCTCACATCGAAAATAGTTATTTCCAAAAACTTTGCATTTTGAGATAGTAATCAATTGGTAAAAAAATGAATTTTAGTATTAACTAACTAATTAGCGGACACGATAACAATGTTAACTAACTTAAAAAGAGGTGTACTTCATGTTTTATTATAAAGAGGAAATAATTAATATGATTAAGCCGGACAAACCAGATCCAGCTGCTGCAAAAGTTTTACAAGAAATATTAGGTGGGCATTATGGTGAAATGCGTACAATGATGCAATATTTTTTCCAAAGTTCAAATTTTAGAGGTAAAGAGAGGCAATATCGTGATTTACTTCGAGGTGTTTTTTTAGAGGAAATAAGCCATGTAGAACTGGTACAACATACAATTAACCAACTATTAACTGGATCTGGTGAACCTATGCCTGGGAATGCTGGTATTGACACAGCACCACTTGACGAAGCGGTTAAACATGCAAATCCTCATCACTTTATTGTAGGTGCTCAAAGTTCATTACCTGTTGATGCAGCTGGCAACCCATGGAATGGATCTTGGGTATATAGTCATGGAAACTTAATTAGCGATTTACTAGATAATGTCGTACTTGAATCTACAGGTGTACTTCAAAAAACTAGAATTTATGAAATGAGTTCCAATCAGACCTTTAGAGAAACACTTGCATTTTTAATTGTACGTGATAATGCACATCAAAATGCTTTTGCAAAAGCTTTAGAGACACTTGGGGTTGAATGGGGCAAACTCTTCCCTGTGCCGAATTATGATATTAATAAATACCCAGAGTGCAGAAAGTATGTAGACATGGGATTCCATAACGCACAATTTAATTTCAGCTTAGATCCAACAAGAATGGGAGAAATATTCCAAGGTGAATCACCAAGTAGAAACAAAGGAACATTAGCAGTAACTGACCCACCAAAAGGTTTTCCTGTACCAGAGCTTCCTGAAATGCCAAATGAGCATAGTCCCGGATTAAAAGATATGGATCTTTAAGATCATTATGGCCAACTATTTATTCATGGTTGGCCATAGTTCTTTATAAAAATTCATGTAAGCTTGTTGTTAATGTGATAGGATGTTTTAATAAATCCTCTTTATTTAAATCATATTTCTGCTCCTCTTAATTTTGTTTCTATGAACCATTAGACGCCACTGTATACTTACTTATAACTTCCCTACCTCTATTCACATATAACATCCCTATATTGTAAAATTTACGTTAATTAGATTTCAGTTCATTTTTTATGCACTCAGTTATATAATAAATGACTGAATTTATAGGGTAATAACTTTCAATTTATAATAGAAATATAGCTTATTACAATGTTATTTCATTTTTGAATTCCTCTTCACAAAATCCTTGATGTCCCTCAATTTTTTTCCGCTAATATTATCTTTGATGGTTGAATCTATTTCATTTTCAATATAAAAAGTTTTATCCTTAACCTTTGTTTCAAATTTATATTTATTTTTATCCCAATTTATTAGATTGCTCTTTAGGTGTGCAATATTTCTTAAATCAAATTCAATCATAAAAGGTTCTAAAGCTGGATAAAAATGTCCAAGTTTATTATTTTCTTTTAAAAAAACTATATATGTCTTCTCGGATTTTGGTTTTATATACAATGGATCTTTATTTTCTACTTTTTTAGTAAACACTTTCGTAGCACCTTTCAGAATGATTCCATTTTTATCAATGATTTCATTACTTTCCTCTAATACGAGATTTTCTGAATATCTATGATTTATTAAGATTTCATTCTTTACATAGTCCCCTTTTAAGATTTCTTTGACATGAAAGCTAAACAAATGGCCTTCAACATCTTCACTTTGAATCTCATGTGATGAACTGTTTGCCATATTCCATTTAGAGTATAAGCCGTCATATTCACCTAGTACAATTACGTCTGCTTCTTCAACCATTTCGCTTAAATGATTTGTAGTTTTGAATGTCTTATTTAATACTATAGTTTCAGAATTCGATGACACGCTAGACACTCCTGCCACATCTATACTGGACCAAATTGTTTTACCAATAATAATTAAAAAAGTAAATATGAATAAACATAGACACCATTTCATTGCTTTATATTTATACATTACAATGAAGTCTCCTTAAATTATATTTTCTCAATACAAAATATTCTAAATTTTAATGAAATATTAATCCAACAGAAGAGAATGGTGCTATAATTCTCTTGTTAAAAATAATCTTTGGAGGGATAATATGAATTTTAAAAAAGGAATTACTGCATTTTTATTAGGTACTGTGTTTGTTTTTTCAAGCGTTGGCGTTTCAGAAGCTTATGTAAAAGAAGGATGGAAGCTACCTTCAAAATCAGCTACATATAAATGGGGAGACAGATTAGACGATGGTTCAAGTATCATCAAATCCGGTTGGCAAGCTGCCGATTCAGCCTGGTACACTGCTTCTCGTATTAATTTTACAGTTTCTGCTTCTTCTGTGAACACATTAAACTCTTGGTTTGAAAGTTCCTCTACTTATTATGGAAGAATGAAGACATCTTATAATACATCCACTAAAAAAGTAACGAAATTTGCTGGTGATATTAACGCAGGTAATACAAATATTACAAAATCAAATGTTGCTAAAAGTACAGGAGTCCATGAGTTTGGTCATGCAATAGGAATAGGTCACAACAGTGGTACTTCAATTATGAACAGCAATCGTAATCGTACTACTATGCATGTCCCTCAAACTGACGATAAAAATGGCGTAAATGCAATCTATTAACAGAAAAAGGAGATGATTTCTTAATGTTAAGTAAAAAAACAAAAACTATAATAATTGCAATACCTTTGGCTACAGTAATTGGTTTTGGAGGATATTCAGTATTTACTAGTCACTTCTCCCCTATTGCTGGTGAAGATAATAATGCTGAAACTGTTATTCTCAGTAAGGATTTCCCTGCTACAAGTGACTTAAATCAAATGATTAATGAAGCAGATCTAGTTGTAATCGGTGAATATGAAGGTCTTGACTCTAAATGGAATATGGCACGTAATCCAAGTAATCCATTGGAAGAAGACAAAGAAAATTATGTTGAAGGACATCTATATAATTTCAACATTTCCGAAACAATTAAAGGTGTGACTGAAAATAAACAAATAAAAATCAATCATCGTTTCGCTGAAACTGTAAAACTTGAAGATTCTAATGCAGTTGTTGCACCAGATGGCACAGTTACAAAAAAAGCTACTAAAGTAACTACTAAAGAGGTGCAAAATAAGGATCCTTTATATATCGAACCTAAAGTTAATAAAAAATATATGATGTTTTTGAAGAAAGATCAATTATTTGGTAACTACTACGGAGCAATTGAACCATTCGCAATTACCTTTGATGAAAATAACAAAGCAGATCTTCAGACAAACATAGAAACTATTAATGAAAGTAAAATGTCTTCCAAAGCACAACTTGCAGGAAAGACAATTGTATTAAAAAATGAAATACATGAAACTATTACTGATAATATTAGCGGTAAGACCCTTGATGAATTAAAAGAACAAGTAAAACAAAAAAACAAGTAATAATTATAACTTATAATGATTTTTCCTATTTCATAAGATAATTAAAATTAATTTATAACTGTTATTACAGATTAAAGAAAAATCAACTTAACCTAACCCACTATGTCTTTCGTATTATCTAAGACTATAGTTACAACTAGTTCAATTTCTAATTTTGCAAATGCTGCTCCTACATAGCGCATGTGCCAAGATTCATCTGCATAACTAGTTACATTCTCCTTTTTTCCATTGTTAATAGCTTTGTAATACAAACTGTTACACAGCAAAAAGTTGAGATGGACTCACTTTTTGAATTTGAACAAGTATATCAAATGATTTACCTAATGATATATCATCAGTCTTTGGTATATCAGGCCCTTCGGTAGTTATCCCAGCGAAAATTGGATGTTGTTCGCTTAACCAAGTTTTTGTCACTCCCTTTGCCTTACGTAAATCAA